>CAZTUG010000016.1:5624-29545 GCA_964615955.1 uncultured Roseicyclus sp. | reverse complement strand
CCCACCGCCCCGACGCCAGCCTCAGGCAAGCTCGGCGAAGACCTTGCGCAGCGCCGCGTCCAGCTTTTCGAACATCTCGTCCATCTGCCCGTCCGTCAGCGAGAAGGGGGGGCACAGCACGATTGATTGCCCCAGCGGACGGCAGATCAGCCCATGATCGGTGCAGGTATTGGCGATCCGCTCGCTGACCGAGAGATGCCCTTCGAACGGCACCTTGCCTTCGCGCACGGCCTCCAGTGCCCACATGTAGCCGATGCCGCGCAACTCCCCGATATTGGGATGCTTCGCGATTTCGGCCAATCCGGCCTCCATGCGGCCCGTGCCTGCGCGAACCCTGTCAAGCAGGCCTTCCTCCAGCACGACATGGATCGCCTTCAAGGCCACCGCGCAGCCGACCGGATGGCCCGAGGCGGTGAAGCCATGGGGAAATTCCTCGATCGGGTCGATGGCGGCCTGCAGGCGGTCCGTCATTTCGGGCCCCAGCATCACCGCGCCCATCGGGAAGTAGCCTGCCGTCAGCACCTTGGAGGAGATGATGACATCGGGCACGAAATCATAGGTCTGGCTGCCCCAGACATTCCCGGTGCGCCCGAAGCCACAGATCACTTCGTCGGCGATCAGCGGAATCCCGTGCGCGTTCAAGACCTTCTGCATGGCTTGGAAATAGCCAACCGGAGGCGTGATGACACCACCGGCGCCCTGCACAGGCTCGGCGAAGAAGCCTGCGATGGTCTCCGCGCCTTCGCGCGCGATGACATCTTCCAGTTCCGCCGCCAGTCGCGCGGTGAACTGTTCTTCCGTTTCGCCGTCGCGCCCTTCGCGCCAGAAATGCGGGCAAGTCAGGTGGATGAAGCCGGGCAGGGGCAACCCGAAAACCTCGTTGTAGGGCTTCGCGGTCATCGAGGCCGACACTGCCGTCACGCCGTGATAGGCATTGCCCCGCGTCAGGATCTTCCGCTTGTCCGGTGTGCCCTCGGCGCGCGCCATGAACCACAGCATCTTGACCATGGTGTCGTTCGCTTCCGAACCGGAATTGGTGTAGAACACCTTGCCGCGCGCCCAGGGGCTGACCTCGATCAACCGCTCGGACAGAGCGACGGTCTGGTCCGACATCCGCCCGAAAAAGGCGTGGTAGCCGGGAAAGCGGTCATACTGGTCCTTGGCCGCCTGCGCCAGGCCCTGATGGTCGAAGCCGGCCACCATGTTCCAAAGCCCCGAATTGCTGTCGAGGTATTTTTTGCCGTTGGTGTCAAAGACGTAGGGCCCCTCGCCATGGGTCAGCACGACCGTCCCGCGCTCCTTGACCGAAGGCAGGTCGGTGAAGCCGTAGAGCGAGTATTCCTCGGCGCGGGCTTCCCAGGAATTCGGGGCGTGGGTGGTCATGGTTCGGGTCTCCCAGATGGAACGGGGCGACGCTACGCTTGTGGCTTGCCGCGCTCAATAGGGGATCTGGTCCGGCCCTGTGATGCCGCCCGGGTCGCGCTGCCGTCCCTGCCTGTCGCGACGTCAGCGATGGAACCGGTGTCCGCTACTGGCCGTTGGGGCTGTATCGAAGACATAAAAGGAGACGACCATGACCCTTGCCAAGAAATTCAGCCTTTCAGCCCTTGCAGTTGCCGTGGCATTGCCCGGCGCCGCGCTGGCCGATGCCCATGAACCGTCAGCCATGAATTCGGGCCGTGTCACGCCTGACGCGCTTGTGAACCTGATGCAGTCGTCGAATCTGGTCGGCGGCACCGTCTACACGATGGTCGGCGAAGTCGTGATGCCGGGTGAAGACTGGACGGCAACGACCATATTCAATGAAATTGATGCCGGTTGGGAAACGCTCGGCACCGTGGAGGACGTCGTCTTGTCCCGCGATGGCCAGTTGACCGGGTTCGTGGTCGAAGAAGCGTCCTTCCTGGGCTTCGGGAGCGACAGCGTCCTGCTGGAGATGAGCGCCTTGCGCATGGTCGATGACGGCAGCGGCAACATCGCCTGGGTGACCAACATCACCGAAGAGCAGTTCGAAACCATGCCGGAAGTCGAAGACAACTGGTTCTGATCGGTTCCGGTCCGGACAAGAGATGGAAACGGGGGCCAGCGGCCCCCGTTTTCGTGTCAGTGCATCCCGCGCTACGTGCCGTAGGCGCGCTGATCGCCCTTCACATCCTCGGCCGCTGCCAGCAGCGCGCCCGCGATGAAATCCAGGTCCGCCGTCTTCAGGCGCGCGGGCAGGCGCACGTCGCAGGCGCGCATCAGCATGGCGCGGGTTTGCGGCAGATCGGGCATGTCGCCCGGAATGAACTGCCAGTTCCAGAAGGCACGCGCGTTGTCGGTGCTCAGGCCGAAGATCTGCACCTTCACGCCCCGCGCGGCGGCGGCATCGGCGAAGGCGCGCGCCTCGGCATCCGTGTCGAAGCCCTCGAGGTTGAACTGGATCGAGTCGGGTGCACGCTCTTCCGGGCCAAGGGCGTCGGGCACGGTCACCCAAGCCGAGGTGTTGAGCAGGGCCGCCACGTAATCGTGGTTCTTGCGGCCATCGCGCACCCGGCGCGCGACCTCGGGCAATTGCGGGCGGATCACCGCCGCCGACAGGTTGTTCATCCGCAGGTTGTAAAGCGGCACCTTGTTCTGCCAGCGCGCGAAGGCAAGCGCCAGTTCAGGGTCGTTCTGGCCCTCGGGGCCCTTGTGTTTCTGCCAGGTGTGCTCATAGGCGCCCGACATGATGACGGCGCGCGCCACGAGGTCCGCATCATCCGTCACCAGGATACCGCCTTCGCCTGCATTCACCAGCTTGTAGGATTGGAAGCTGAAGCAACCGACGCGGCCAATGGTGCCGATCTTGCGGCCGTGCCATTCGGTCCCCAGCGAATGCGCGGCGTCTTCGATCAGCGGGATGCCGGCCGCGTCGCAAGCGGCGGAGATGGCGTCCATGTCCGAGGTGTGGCCCCGCATATGGCTGATCATCACGGCATCGACATTCGGCAGTTTCGCCATGAAATCAGCCAGATCGACACGGTAATTGTCCGCGACCTCGCACAGGACGGGCTGCATGCCGGCATGCACGATGGACGACGGCACAGCGGCGAAGGTGAAGGCCGGGATCATGACCCGCGCGCCCTTCTTCAGGCCCAGGGCCTCCAGCGACAGGAACAGCGCCGCCGAACAGCTTGAGACGGCCAGTGCGTATTTCGTGCCCATCATCGCGGCGAATTCGCGCTCCAGAAGCGCAACAGGCGCGTCCGCCGGCGCCGTGTAGCGGAACAGGTCGCCGGATTGCAGAAGCCGGTCGATCTCGGCGCGGGCGGCTTCCGGGATCGGTTCGGCGTCATAGACGTTCGGGGCGGAGAAAACTGCGACGGGGGACATACATTCACCTTTTTGAAATGTCTGCTTTCGACTTTCTTATATGACAGGAGGGATGTGTCAGAAAAGCGACAATCCCCGATCGCGCGCGGAATGACCGTTTTTCGCCTAGAGACCGATGCGATCGCGCAACGCGAACCACGTCATGGCAAGCGTCAGGATCGGCGCGCGCAGCGCGGTTCCGCCCGGAAATGCGGGGATTTTCAGGGCCTCGAAACACGCAAGCCCGTCCTGCTGGCCCAGCACGGCCTCGGCCATGATCCGCCCCGCCATCCCCGACAAGGCCACGCCTTGCCCCGAGAATCCGGCCCCCGACAGGATGTTCGGGGCCACGCGGGCGACATGGGGCAGGCGGGAGGGCGTGATCGCCAGCGACCCGCCCCAGACATGATCGATGGCGACGCCCGTGAGTTGCGGAAACAGCGCCTCCATCCGCGCGACCAGTGCGGTCCTGATGTCGCGCGGGAAGCCGAGTGAATAGCTTTCGCGGCCCCCGAAGAGAAACCGTCTCTCTGCATCGAAGCGGTAGTAATTCACCACGAACTTGGCATCCGCAACGGCGATGTCGCGCGCCAGAACCTCGGTCCAGCGCTCGGGCAGCGGTTCGGTCGCGGCAATGAAGGAGTTGATCGGCATCACCCGGCGGTTCACCTCGGGCAGCAGGTTCGGCAGGTAGCCGTTGCCTGCCACGATCACATGCCCTGCTTCGACCTTCCCGCGCGGTGTGTGCAGGGTCAGGCGCGGCCCTTCGACGATCTCCGTCACTTCCGTCCGCTCATGGATCACGGCACCTGCCGCCTCCGCCGCTCGGGCCAGCGCCAGCGCATAGGCCAACGGGTGCAGATGCCCGCCGGTCCCGTCCAGCGCTCCGCCGACATAGCGCGGCGATTTCACCAGCGCTGCAAAGGCGTCACGCTCCAGCACCTCGACCTCGAAATCGTAGCGCTGCGCCATATGGTCAGCCTCGGTGCGCAGGTCTGCCATGGCGAGCCGGTCATATTCGCCATGTGCGATGCCGGGGCGGTAGTGCGTTTCGGGGTGGTCGGCGCAAAACGCCTTCAATTGCGCCTTCGCAGCTTCGGCGAGGTCCCAAAGCGCGCGGGCGGGGCCATCGCCAAGGCTGGCTTCCAGATGCCTTTGGGATTTGTTGAAGCCGGAATGCAATTGTCCGCCATTGCGCCCCGATGCGCCGAAGCCGACGCGGTGGGCATCAAGGACCACGACTGTCCGCCCTGCCCTGGCAAGCGTCCACGCCGCCCAGAGGCCGGTGAAGCCCGCGCCGATCACGGCCACGTCTGCCTTCGCCGTGCCGGTAAGGGGCGAGCGTTCCGGTGCGGTGACCCCGGCGGCATAGACAGAGGGCGCGTGCCGCCCCGCGCGATCGTTGCGATAGAGCGGGTTCATGGGTTTGGGTCAGACATTGAGCAACAGATGCTCCCGCTCCCACGGCGAGATCACTTGCAGGAATTCGTTGTATTCCAGCTCTTTCACGGCGGAATAGACGCGGCAGAATTCCGCCCCCAGCACCTGCTGGATGCCCGGATCAGCCTCCAGCAACCCAAGCGCATCGCCAAGGCCCTTGGGCAGCCCCGACGCCGTCTTGTAGGCGTCCCCGGTGAATTCGGGCGACGGGTCCTCGGCCTCCATCAGGCCCAGATAGCCGCAGGCGAGGCTGGCGGCGATGCCGAGGTAAGGGTTGCAATCCATCCCCGGCAAGCGGTTTTCGACCCGGCGCGCATCCGGTTCGCTGACCGGGACGCGCAAGCCCGTGGTGCGGTTGTCGTGACCCCATTCAAGGTTGATGGGTGCCGCGAAGTCGGGGACGTAACGGCGGTAGCTATTCACATAGGGTGCCAGAAGCGCCACCACGGCGGGCATGTGGCGTTGCATGCCGCCGATGAAATGCCGGAACTCGGGCGTCTCCCGGCCATCCGCGTCCGAGAAGATATTGCGCCCCGTAGCAAGCTCGGTGACGGAGTGGTGAATATGCATCGCCGATCCCGGTTCGCCCGCGATGGGCTTGGCCATGAAGGTGGCATACATGTCGTGGCGCAGCGCCGCCTCGCGGATCATCCGCTTGAAATAGAACATCTCGTCGGCCAGGTGCAGCGGATCGCCGTGGCGCAGGTTCAACTCGATCTGCCCGGCGCCGCCTTCCTGCAGGATGCCGTCGATTTCCAGGCCCATGGCCTCGGCAAAGTCGTAGATGTCGTCGATCACCTGCCCGTATTCGTCCACGGCGGACATCGAATAGGCCTGTCGCGCGGCGGCGCGGCGGCCGGAGCGGCCCATCGGCGGTTCGATCTCGCGGGCGGGGTCGGTGTTGGGGGCGACGAGGTAGAATTCCATCTCGGGCGCCACGACCGGCGCCCAATCCCGCGCCTTGTAGAGGTCGATCACCCGCTTGAGGACATTGCGCGGCGCGAAGGGCACCGGGTTGCCCTTCTGGTCGTCGATATTGTGGATCACCTGCAACGTCCAGTCGGCGGTCCAGGGCGCGGGCAGCGCGGTGTTCCAGTCGGGCGTCAGGATCATGTCGGGTTCGGTGAATCCTTCGGCCACCTTGTCGGCCCAATCGCCGGTGATGGTCTGGAAGAAGATCGAGTTGGGCAGGTAGAAGTGCGTCTGCCGGGCGAATTTCGCGCCCGGCATGGCCTTGCCCCGCGCAACGCCCGCAAGGTCGCAGACGACGCATTCGACCTCGTCCATGGTCTTGCCTTCGAAATAGGTCCGCGAGACATCGGGCAGACGGTCGAGCAAGGATCGGGCGTGGTCGTTCATGCCGCTATCTCGTCCGGCAGGCGCGTGGCATCGGCCCCTTCCAGCACATCGGCCAGCCAATCGGCGATCAGGCGCGAATCGTCGGGATGTCCAAGGGCTGCCTTGGCGGCGTCCAGCCGGTCGGGTTCGATCGCCTTGCCGCGGACCTCGATCAGCGTCTCCACCACGCTGTCGGGGAATTCCGGGTGCGGCTGCACGGTCAGGATGTGCGGCCCGATGGCGAGGATGGCGTAGTCCGTGGCATCCGAAGACCCGTGCACCGTCGCCCCCGGTGGCAGGTCCGTGACCTGATCCTGATGCCAGGCATTCAGTCGCAGCGACGCGCCGCCGACGCGATAGGTCTGCGCACCCACACGCCAGCCCTTGTCCGATTTCGCCACCGTCCCGCCGAGGGCTTGGGCGATGATCTGGTGGCCGAAGCACACGCCCACCAGCGGCAGGTCGGCGGCGCGAATGGCGCGGATGAAGTCCTCCAGCGGCGGGATCCAGGCCAGGTCTTCGTACGCGCCGAACCGGGAGCCGGACACCAGCCAGGCATCGGCCGCCGTCGCATCGGGCGGAAAGTCCCCGTCGACGACCGACCAGACGGTCTGCTCGAAGTCGCGATGGGCGAAGAGCGCGCCGTAAAGCGCGCCGTAGGTGCCGTCCTTTTCGGCGACTTCATCGGGGACGTGGCCGCATTGGAGGATGCCGAGATGCATGGGTGAGGCTCAGATCTGGGAATATGAAGGCAAACTATGCGCGGGCGGAGGCTGCGGCAAGTCATCAGATCCTGGGCCGGCGCGCAGGCGCTTGTGATCCTTGGAAAACAGGGGCGGCGCGCCGACCCCAAGGCAGTTGCGGCCGACTACACCGTGTCGAGGTACAGGTCCTGCTGCTCTTCCGGTGTCAGGTCGGCCATGTAGTGCAACTCCTGCCGCTTGGTGGCGAGGAAGTTGGCGCGCAGTTCGGGCGTGAAGATGCGCGCGATTTCGGGCGATGCGTCGAAGGCCGCGATCGCGTCGGCCCAGGTGCGGGGCAGTTGCGGCAAGTCCATGCCATAGGCGCTGCCGGTCACGGGGGCAGGCGGCATCTGGCCTTGCTCGATCCCGTCGAGCGCCGCGCCGAGGATGGCGGCAAGGAAGAGATACGGGTTGATGTCGCCGCCAGCCACCCGGTGTTCGATGCGCCGCGCGCCGGGTGCGCTGGATGGGACGCGCACGGCGGTGGTGCGGTTCTCGTAGGCCCAGGCGGCGGCGGTGGGCGCATGGGCGCCAGGCACGAAGCGGTCGTAGCTGGAGGCATGGGGCGCCAGAACCAGCATGGAGCCGGGCAAGGCGGCAAGGCAGCCCGCGATGGCGTGGTGCAGCGCCGGGGATCCTTCGGGACCGCCATTGTCGAAGATGTTGTTTCCGTCCCGGTCCAGGATCGAGAAATGGGTGTGCAATCCGTTGCCGGCGTAATCCGGGTAGGGTTTGGCCATGAAGCTGGCCGCGAAGCCGTGGCTGCGCGCAAGGCCACGGGTCAGCAGCTTGAACAGCCAGGCATCGTCGGCAGCTTTCAGGGCATCGGGCTGGTGCTCCATGTTGATCTCGAACTGGCCGGGGCCGGCTTCGGAGATCATCGTGTCGGCGGGAATGTCCATCGCTTCGCACGCGTCATAGAGCGCGGTCAGGAAAACGTCGAAGGCATCCAGCGCCCGGATCGCAAGGATCTCGGCCTGCTGGCGGCGCTTGCCCGACACGGGCGAGACGGGCACGCGCAATTCGCGGCCGCGGTCGTCGATGATGTAGAATTCCATTTCGGTGGCGACCACGGGCGTGAGGCCATGGGCGGTGTAGCGGTCGATGACGGTGGCAAGGGCATGGCGCGGGTCGCCGCCATAGGGGCGGCCATCCTCGTGGAACATCCAGATCGGCAGGATCGCGGTGGGCGCCTCCAGCCACGGCACCGGGATCAGCCCGCGTTCCGTCGGCTTGAGGATGCCGTCGGGGTCGCCCGCTTCGAACACAAGGGGGCTGTCGTCGATATCCTCGCCCCAGATGTCCAGGTTCAGGACCGAATAGGGAAAGCGCGTGCCCTCCTCGATCGCCTTGGCCGCGTAGCGACGCGCCACGCGCTTGCCGCGGGCCTGACCGTTGAGGTCGGAAGCGACCATGCGGATGGATTTTATCTCGGGGTGTTCGGCGAGCCAGTCCTTGGGAGATTGGCGGGGAGGCAGGGTTTGGGTCATGGGACACGTTTTGCGACTGGTCGAAATGGCTTACGCCGGGCGGTGGTCTGCCGCAAGCGCCCGTGCGCTACCGGATCAGGTTCGGGCGGAAGCGCAGGCGCGGGCGCTGATCGCCGGGCAGGTGGCGGTTCAGGCGCCGGTTGATCGCGCCGAAGACCGTTATGACCACCAGCGTCAGCGCGATGAAATAGAGCGCCACGATCGGGTAGGGGATGAACGGATTGAAGGTGCGATCGGCGAAATAACTGGCGTAGTAGAGCGCATCGCCGCCCTGCTGGATCGCGGGAAACGAACTGAAGAACACCAGCGCCGTGGATTGGAACAGGAAGATCGCCTCGTTCGTGTAGGCGGGCCAGGCGAGGCGCATGGTGGTGGGAAAGGTGATGCGGCGGAACTTCTTCCAGCCGCTCAGGCCATAGGCATCCGCCGCCTCCAGATCCCCGCGCGGGACCGACCGGAGCGCGCCGTGGAATATCTCGGCGGCATAGGCGGAAGTGTTGCAGAACAGCACGATCAGCGCCCCCAGCCAGGCGCGGGCCAGCCAGCGCGTCTCGGCCTCGATCGCGATCCCGAAGACCTCGAACTCGACGCCAAGGCGCGGCAACATCACGAAAGCCTCGTAGGCCATGAAGAACTGGATGAAGAGCGGCGAGCCGCGGAACAGGAAGATGAACCATTCCGACGGTTTGCGGATCATCCGGCGGGACGATGCTTTCCCAAGTGCCAGCGCGACCGCGAAGAAGAACCCGAAGGCCAGCGCCACAAGCCCCAGATAGACGTTCCAGATCATCCCCGAGCCGATCAGGACCACCTGTTCGCACAACGAGATGTCGCCCTGCGGCAACGCGCGTTCGCCATACCCGAGAGAGCGCAGCGCATAGGACTGGAAGGCCTCGGCGCAGGTCATCATGCCGCCGCCCGCCGCAGCGCTTCGCCGCCCGCCGTGGCCTGGCCGCGCGTCAGGCGGCGGGTAAGGCGGTCCAGCACGATCTCGGACAGGCGCGTGAAGCACAGGTAGAAGACCAGCAGTCCCAGGAAGTAGAAGAACCGCCAGTCCGGGTGCGGATAGGCGAAGCGCGAATTGCGCGAGCCGCCGATTTCACGCGCCCAGTAGACGATATCCTCGATCCCCAGCAGGAACAGCAGCGGCGTGGCCTTGATCAGGATCATCCAGATATTGCTCAGGCCGGGCAGGGCATAGACCCACATCTGCGGCACCAGGATGCGCCAGAAGACCTGGCGGCGTGACATGCCGTAGGCGGCGGCTGTCTCCAGTTGCGGGCGCGGCACCGCGTTCATCGCCCCGTAAAGGACATTGCCGCAGAAGGCGCCGAAGACGATGGCGTAGGTGAAGACGGCGAGGCCGAAATTGTATGTCTCGTGCACCCATTGCGGGGCATTGCCCTGCGGTGTGCGGGCAGCGGAACAGACAAGGAAGTTGGCGCCTTGGCGGATCGGGTCGGTCCAGTCGGGGCAGACGATCAGATGCCGCAGGTATTCGATGCCCTGATCTAGAACGAGGACGAAGAACAGGAAGAACACGATGTCCGGCACGCCACGCACCATGGCGGTGTAGATCTTGCCGATCCAGCGGGCGGGCGCGATCTGGCTGCGCGACGCGGTGGCGGCCAGAAAGCCAAGCGCCAGTGACAGGGGAGCCGCCACGGCAAGCAGCGCGAAGACCACGAGGAAGGATTGGTAGAACAGCAGGTGGACGCCATTGGTCAGGTAACAGGCGAACCATTGCGCGGTGGCGAGGGTGGATGGGTCGGTGCAGAACTGGAACATGGGGGCCTTGGGCTGCGGTCCGGATTACCTGGGCATTTCGGGAAGCATGAAGGACGCGGCGCGGCAAAGCCCCCGGTCTTTTGCGCCACGTGCCCGGTCTTTTGCGCCACGTGACGGAGCCGGGGGGCGGCGGTGCCCCCCGGACCGATCGGTTTATCCTACCAGGTGGTCGCGTCCGGGCCGAACCATTCCACGATCATCGCATTCAGCGTGCCGTCTTGCTTCATCGCCGTGATCTGCGCGTCGAAGGTGGCGATCAGTGCGTCGCCCTCGCGCAGGCCCATGCCGACGCCGCCGCCAATCTGGACGGGGTCGAGAATGATGGCCAGTTCGGCGTCTTCATCGGCGATCGGCGTCAGGTAGTCGCCATCGGCGAAGACGGCGTCGGCCTCGCCGTTGCGCACGGCGGCCACCGTCTCGTCGGGGGTGGCGAACTCGATCAGCGTCACACCTTCAAGGGTGGCGATATAGCCCGACTGGACGGTGTTGGTCTGGGCCGCGATTGTGGCGCCTTCCAGCGACATGCCCTCATCCATGCCGAGGAACAGGGACGAGGCGGGCGGGATATAGGCCTGGGTGAAGTCGATCACCTCGTCGCGTTCGTCGGTGATGCTCATGCCCGCGATGATCGTGTCGTAATTGCCGGAGGTCAGGTTGGGGATGATGCTGTCCCAATCATTGGTAACCCATTCGCAGGTCAGCTGGGCGCGGGCGCAAAGCTCGTCCCCCAGCGACCGTTCGAAGCCGTCGACCTCGCCCGCATCGTTGATGAAGTTATACGGCGGGTAGGCACCCTCGGTGCCCATGCGCACCACGTCCTGCGCAAGGGCCATGCCCGTGGTCAGGGCAAGAATGGCAGTGGTTAGGATCAGTTTGTTCATCATTGGTCTCCCTTTTTTGGGTTTCTTGAAGTCGCCTCAGGCCGCATGGGAATGGCTGAGGAATTGTTGCAGGCGCTGCGAACCGGGCGCGCTGAACAGGTCGGACGGGGGGCCTTCCTCTTCCACCAGGCCCTGGTGGAGAAAGATGGTATGGGTGGACAGGTCGCGCGCCATGCGCATGTCGTGGGTGACAAGGATCATGGTGCGCCCTTCGGCGGCGAGGTCGCGGATGACGCGGACGACTTCCTGTTCCAGTTCCGGGTCGAGCGCCGAGGTCGGTTCGTCGAACAGGAGCGCGCGAGGCTGCATGCAGAGCGCCCGCGCAATAGCCGCGCGTTGCTGCTGGCCACCCGAAAGCTCCGATGGCCAGGCCGTGCATTTCGCGCCGATCCCGACCTTGTCCAGAAGCGCGCGGGCGCGATCCTCGACCTCGGCCCGGTCCTGGCCCAGCACGGTCACGGGCGCTTCCATCACGTTTTGCAGCACCGTCATGTGGGCCCAGAGGTTGAAGCTCTGGAACACCATCGACAGGTTGGTGCGGATCAGGCGGACCTGTTCGGCATCGGCGGGGCGGCGGTTGTGGCCGGTGCCCTTCCAGCGGATCGGATCGCCCTCGAACCGGATCTCGCCCTGCTGGCTGTCCTCAAGCAGGTTCAGGCAGCGCAGCAGCGTGGACTTGCCCGACCCGGAGGAGCCGATCAGCGACACGACATCGCCCGCGCACGCCGTCAGGTCGACCCCCTTCAGCACCTCCAGTTTGCCGAAGCTCTTGTGCAGATCGTTGATTTCTATCACCGGGGGTGTGGCAGCGCTCAAGGGTCCGGGTTCCTTTGCATCGCACGATTTGTGCCGATAGACGCCCGGATTGCAACGGGGAAGCCGCGATTTCCGCAAGGGAAGGCGTCAATTTCAGCCAGTTTTGGCGGCATCTGCCTCAATTGGTGGCGGATCGGGCTGGGGAAGGGCGGTATATGCGGCCTCCGGCAGGGGCACGACGGCGCGCAACATCAAGGTGTCGGCATGGGCGGCGGGCAGGGCGGTGATCGCTGCGCCCAGCGCCGCGCGGTAGGGTGCGGGATCGCGGCTTCCGGCTGTGATGAAGCTCAGGCCGGGCAAGGCGGCGCTTCGCCCGATGATGCGCAGATCGCGGGCATGGGCATCATGGCGCTCGATCAGTGCCCAGGTGACCGCGTCGACCGCGGCGATGTCGGCACGTCCTTCGGCCACGGCAAGGGTCGAGGCGCGGTGCCCGCCGGTCAGGATCGCGCGGGTGAAGCGAAAACCATGGGCCTGTGCGAATTCGAAGGCGGAGGCCCAGCCGGACTGGCTTCCGGCCTCGTTGACGGCCAGCCGCGCGGTGGCGAAGTCGCCGGGGACCGCACGCGGATCGGCGGCGCGGACCACGAAGACGGAATAATACTGGCCCGGTCCGGCATCGGGCAGACCGTAATCCCCGGCCCCGATCAGGGTCACGCGCCCGACGAATTCGGCGCGGAAGGGCAGGACACAGATCTGGCCCAGCACCAGGTCGGGGCGGCCCCAGGTGGCGTGGATCGGCGCGCCGTGGTCCAGGGCGTCGGGTGCCTGCAGCCCATGGTCGCGGAGGGCGTCACGGGCCAGGGACCAAAGCGCTTCGGTCGCGGTCATCGTCTCGGGCCGTAGATACATCGGCAGGGAGGCGATCATCGCCGCGCTCAGTCCCAGGTCTCGACCCGGCGCCGCGCGAGGTTGCTGTCGCGGTCATTGATCCCGAGCATCGGGGCCACAAGGCGCAACAGGGCGTTTTCCTCGTCATTGCGTTCGCCATCCGCCAGCACGATCGCCCACAGACCTTCCACCACGTCGAGGCGGTCGTCATAGGGCACGGCGGCCTTGATGGCGCGCGTGAAGCGGACGGTGTCGGGAGCTTCGGCCTCCAATACCTCGGCCTCGGCCCGAAGGGCGCGCGCGGCCTCGGGCGTCAGGGCGTAGCGGGCCGTCAGCACATCGTCGATACGCGCCGTCTCGATCGCGGCATAGTCCCCATCGGACCGCGCGATGCGCACCAGCAGGGCGGCAAGGGCAAGGCGGGCATCCGTATCGGTGAGCGGTTCCGGCGTGCGCGCGGTGAGGCGGTTGATGAAAGCTGCGAACATGGCAGGGATATAGGACCCTGACGCGGGGTGGGAAAGGGGCTTCGGTGGCGGGAGGGCCCGCCCGCCCACCCCCCCAAGGGGGCGTTGCCCCCGTCCTTCGGCCTCCCCCGGCGCTTCCTGGCCCCGGTCAAGGGGCGGTGTGTGGCGCGGATCAGGGGATGCGGATCCGGCCCTCTGCCACCTTGACCGCCTGGCCCGCGACGCGGATGGCGACAAGCGCAGTGTCGGCCGTGTCGATGGTCAGGCGCAGGTCCGAGGGGCGGCCCATCTCGATGCCTTGCTGCAGCGCGATCGTGGTGGTGCCCGTCGCGGGCAGCGCGCCATTGGCCAGCATCTGGGTGGCGAAAATGGCGGTGGCGGATCCGGTGGCGGGGTCTTCCGGAATACCGGCGGTGGGCGAGAACATGCGGGATCGGAAGCCGGTTGCGGTAGCCGTGTAGAGATAGGCGCTATCGACCCGGGCGGCGTCCATGCACGCCGTCCAGCCAGGTTCCATCGGGCGCGCTTGGGCCAGGGCCTCGAGCGACGCGACCGGGATGTAGAGAAAGGCGGGCCCGCCCTCGAACACGCCCGGACGGTCGGGACCGATCTGGTCCGTTGGCAGTCCGATCGCCCCGGAGAGGGCACCAATGCCGGGCGCGACCGCGTGAGGGCGGGGCAGCCTGGGCGCGGTGAATTCCGCGCGCGCGGTGGTCGCGGTCCGGCAGATGGTTACGGGAACGAGCCCCGCAACTTCCTCCAGCGTGATGGTCTGCGTGCCATCGCCCGCCAGGTGCAGCGCGCAGCCGATGGTGGGGTGGCCGGCGAAGGGGATCTCGGCCGTCGGGAAGAAGATGCGCACCTTGGCGGTATGGGCGGGATCGTCGGGCGTTTGGACGAAGATCGTCTCGCTCAGGTTGAACTGCCGCGCGATGGTTTGCATCTGCGCGGTGCCGAGGTCGTCCGCGTCTTCGACGATGGCAAGCGGATTGCCGGTGAAGGGCGTATCGGTGAAGACGTCGTAGACATGGAAGCGAAGCATGGGGGCGCCCTCCTTTCGGGATCGGACCGAGGGTTGCGTGCCCCATGGGCGAAGGCAAGGGGCGGCGGCGCATCCGCCGTCCCAACACCCGCCGCGCGTCTTGCGCACACGGCGCGACGCGCGCACGGTGGTCGGGGAGGTCACGGGGCTGTCGCGGGATTTGCTTTGACTCGTCGCGGGCCGGGGATTAAATGAACAAGCGTTCAATTACCGGGAGGGGGTGGCGATGTTTCTGGGATCCATGACGTTCGACCTGGGCGAGGATGTCGCCGCGCTACGCGACACGGTCCATGGCTGGGCACAGGAGCGGGTCAAGCCGATGGCCGCGGCCATCGATCGCGACAACGCGTTCCCCTCCGGATTGTGGGCCGAGATGGGCGACCTCGGCTTGTTGGGCGTGACGGTGCCCGAGGAGTTCGGCGGCGCGGGCATGGGATACCTTGCGCATCTGGTGGCGGTGGAGGAGATCAGCCGCGTCTCGGCCTCGGTCGGGCTTTCCTACGGGGCGCATTCGAACCTCTGCGTGAACCAGATCGCGTTGAACGGAACGCAAGCGCAGAAGGAGAAATACCTGCCGCGCCTCGTGTCGGGGGAGCATGTGGGAGCGCTGGCCATGAGCGAGGCCGGTGCGGGATCGGACGTGGTGTCGATGAGCCTGAGAGCCGACAGGCGCAACGATTGCTATGTGCTGAACGGGACGAAATACTGGATCACCAACGGGCCCGATGCCGATACGCTGGTGGTCTATGCCAAGACCGATCCGGCGGCGGCGAGCCGCGGGATCACCGCGTTTCTCATAGAAAAGGAGATGGCGGGCTTCAGCACCTCGGCGCATTTCGACAAGATGGGCATGCGCGGATCGAACACGGCGGAGCTGGTCTTCGAGGATGTGGAGGTGCCGTTCGAGAACGTGCTGGGCGAAGAGGGCCGCGGCGTGCGCGTGCTGATGAGCGGTCTGGATTACGAACGGGTTGTCCTGTCGGGCGTGAATATCGGGATCATGGCCGGATGTCTCGACGAGGTGCTGCCCTACATGGCCACGCGCAAGCAGTTCGGGCAGCGGATCGGGGACTTCCAGCTGATGCAGGGCAAGATCGCGGATATGTATACCAGCATGAATTCGGCCCGCGCCTATGCCTACGAGGTGGCGAAGGCCTGCGACCGGGGGCGGGTGACACGGCAGGATGCCGCCGCCTGCGTCCTTTATGCCAGTGAAGAGGGCATGAAGGTCGCCCACCAGGCGGTGCAGGCGATGGGTGGCGCGGGGTTCATGAACGACAGCGCCGTCAGCCGGATGTTTCGCGATGCCAAGCTGATGGAGATCGGTGCGGGCACCAGCGAGATCCGGCGCATGTTGGTGGGGCGCGAGCTGATGGGAATGATGGGGTGACGCGCGTGAACCGGCCAGCGTTGTGTGCGGGCCGGGCCTGGCGGATGCTGCGGTGTCTCGCCAGGATGAAAGGGCCAGTGCTGGGGCTCTGTCTGGCGGCCGGACCGGTGCCCGCAGCGGCGCAGGAACCGCCGCTGGCCCGCGCGGCGCTGCTGCAATGCCTGATGACGGCCGCCGATCCGGGGGAGCGGGTCGATGGGATCTGCGCGGACCTCGCCGACGATATCTGCGGCGTCGGGCGCGGCATGGCGGCGGCGGCGGAATGTCGGGCCGAATTGGCGTGCCGGTTCGTCGAGGAAGGACAGGTCCTGCAGGCGCGCGGTGCAGAGGCCCCGGATTGGCGCGGGATCATGGAGTCTTGCCGGGCCGCAAGCGATGCGGGCGCCTGCCTGCGGGCGGGTGCGCGGGTGTGGTGGATCGGGCTGCGCAGCGCGGCGCGCGTGGCGGGCATCGATCTGGACGTGATGGATGCAGAGGTGGCGCGATGCTTTCTCGATTGATGATGGCCTTGCTGGCGCTGCAAGCTGCGGGTTCGCTGGCGGCACAGGGTGCGGACTGGCTGGCCCTTTGCGAACGCGGCGCGTTGGCCGAGCAGGCCTGCATCGGCGCTTTGGCAGAACGCTGCATGATCGACGATGGCGCGCGGACCACCTTCATGGCGGGGCCGTGTTTCGGGGATGAAGCGGCGATGTGGCAGGCACGGCTCGATGCCGCGATGACTGGGATCGGTGCGGCGGCCGCTCTGGCCTCGGACTGGGCCGCGCAGGTCGGCTGGCCCGATCCTCAGCCGACGCTGGCCCGGGTGGCGGAGGCTTTCGCGGCCCACCGCGCGGCGGCCTGCGACATGGAGGGCGCGCTCTGGGGCAATGGCGCCGGTGCGGGCGAGACCTGGGCGGAATGCCGGATGCAGGTGACGGCGCAGCAGGCGGTCAGGCTGGAATCCCGGGTGGAGGTGACGAGATGACGCGCAATGTGATCTTGCCGATTGCCGCCATTGCGGCGTTGGCCGGGGCGTTCGGATTGTATCTCGGCGTGGTCTCCATCCCGCCAAGCGAAAGCGACATCCTCGACCATCACGCGGCCCGCTACGTGGCCGAGACCGGCGGCGCGCTGACCGATTGCTACGGCGTGCCCTCGGGGGTGGAGGGTGTGCGGATGATCGTGGTCTGCGACCCTGCGGGCGGCGTGGTCTGGTTCGTGGCGGTGGATGCGGCGGGCCGGGCGGTGGACGAGGATCTGGCAATCGGCGAGGATGGGGCGTGAGACTGCTGTTGACCGTGTTGTTTCTGGCACTGGGTGGACCCGCCTCGGCGCAGGTCTGGGCCGACGGTTCGCCCGAGACGCCCCGGTTCGAGGTTTGCCTGCCCGGGCAGATGGCGGCGTTCGAGGCGGCCCTGCGCGGGCCGGCATTCGGCGCGGATTGGCATCTGGATGCGATCAACGTGCATTGGGTGCAGCATTGCGGCTACCTTGCGATGGGGATCTGCGAGGTCTCGGACAATTCGCTGATCTGCCAGCGTCGGCTGCGTGCGGCCTTCGATGCGCGGGCGGCGGATATGCGCGCGGTGCTGCCTGCGGCCGACGCGGTGGGCGCGGGAGCGCTGGCACCGCTCTACTCACAGGTCTGGGCGTTGGCCCATGGCCTCGATGCGGGCGATGAATGTGCCGGGTGGGATTACCGGCGGCGCTTGTGGTGCCAGAGCTTCCAGGCGGTGCTGAAGTTCGAGGAGGCGGTCTGGGCCTGGCAGGTGGCGCGGCTGATGGGAGTGGCGGGACCGCTGGATTGGGCAGCGTTGAGCCGGGTCGAGGAGCGTTAGGGAAATGTCGGTGGTCATCAGGCACGGCACATGGACGGCGGCCTTCGCGCAGTCCCGCGCCGAAGGATCGGCCACGGCCGACCGCTCGGCGCTGGCGACTATGGTCGTGACGGCGACCCGTGACTGCCTTGGGATTGGCGTGCAGATCTGCGCGAACGGTGCCGATGACCCGGCCTGCTTCGCCGGTCTTTCGATCAGGCGGCGGGAGGAACGCGCGGCAATCGCGGCGCGGCGTCCCCCGGATATCGGCGAGCTCACCGCCGTGGCCCGGACCCCCTGCGGCGGCATTCGAGCACGCACCAGCGGCGCCGCCGACGCGGTGGATTGCGACCGTCCGGGCGCCGCGACCCGGGACGGGTATTGCGAGATCGTGTCCGGGGCAAAGGCCCTGACGGAGGCCTGCGATGCATGGCGCATGGCCCGCCGCGCAGGGGCAGTCGAACCGGTCGGCCATGCCCCCGTTGACCTGGAGTTGATCCGATGAAACTCAAATCCTCATTCCTCGCAGGCTCCGACGGGGCCAGGGCCAACCGTGCCGCGCATCTTGACGCGCTGCGGGTCATCCGCGACGCGGCAGCGCTGGCCGCCGAGGGCGGTGGCGCACGGTCGCGGGACCGGCATGTGTCGCGGGGCAAGATGCTCCCGCGCGCGCGGGTGGCGAACCTGCTCGACCCCGGCAGCCCGTTCCTGGAGGTGGGCGCACTGGCGGGTCACGGTCTCCATGATGGCGCGGCGCCTTGCGGAGGTGTGATCGCGGGCGTGGGGCGCGTCCATGGCCGCGATGTCATGGTCGTGTGCAACGACGCGACCGTCAAGGGCGGGACCTATTACCCGATCACCGTCAAGAAGCACCTCCGCGCGCAGGAGATCGCAGAAGAGTGTCACTTGCCCTGCATCTACCTCGTCGACAGTGGCGGCGCGAACCTGCCCAATCAGGACGAGGTGTTTCCCGACCGCGACCATTTCGGCCGGATCTTCTACAACCAGGCCCGGATGAGCGCGAAGGGCATTGCGCAGATCGCGGTGGTGATGGGGTCCTGCACAGCGGGCGGGGCCTATGTTCCGGCGATGGCCGATGTCTCGATCATCGTGCGCGATCAAGGCACGATCTTCCTGGCCGGCCCGCCGCTGGTGAAGGCAGCGACGGGCGAGGTCGTCAGCGCCGAGGACCTGGGCGGCGGCGACGTCCATACGCGGCTGTCCGGCGTGGCGGATTACCTGGCGGAGGACGATGCCCATGCGCTGGCGCTGGCGCGGCGGGCCGTAGGTTCGCTCACGGGGGTGTTCACGGGGGTGCGCACGGGGGTGCGCGAGGGGGCGTTCGAGGGGGCGGGAGCGGTGGCATCACCGAACGGGGCAGGCGGCGGGGTGAACCCCGCCCTACGGCTCGCACGGCAAGGGCGTCCCCCGGCCTACGACCCGGACGAGATCCTTGGCGTCGTGCCCGCCTCCCTGACCACGCCCTACGACATCCGCGAGGTGATCGCGCGCATCGTGGACGACAGCCACTTCGACGAATTCAAGGCCCGCTTCGGGGAAACGCTTGTCTGCGGGTTCGCGGAGGTGATGGGGCTGCCCGTCGGCATCGTCGCCAACAATGGCGTGCTGTTCAGCGAGGCCGCGCAGAAGGCGGCGCATTTCGTGGAACTCTGTTCCCAGCGCAGCATCCCGCTGGTGTTTCTGCAGAACATTACCGGCTTCATGGTGGGCCGCAGATACGAGAACGAAGGCATCGCGCGCCACGGCGCCAAGATGGTGACGGCGGTGGCCACCACGGCGGTGCCCAAGGTGACGATGCTTGTGGGCGGCTCCTTCGGGGCCGGGAATTACGGCATGGCGGGCCGCGCCTACGGCCCCCGGTTCCTGTGGTCCTGGCCCAATGCGCGCATCTCCGTCATGGGCGGCGCGCAGGCGGCGGGGGTATTGGCGACGGTGAAGCGCGACGCGATGGAGCGCGCGGGCGAGGAATGGTCGGCCGAGGCGGAGGCCGCGTTCAAACAGCCCACCATCGACATGTTCGAGGCGCAGTCGCATCCGCTCTATGCCTCGGCCCGGCTCTGGGACGACGGCGTGGTGGACCCGCGCAAATCGCGCGAGGTGCTGGGCTTGTCGCTGGCCGCCGCGCTCAATGCGCCGATCGAGGAGACGCGCTTTGGCGTGTTCCGGATGTGATCGGCCAGTGTGGAGGATGGGGAGGGGACGGTGGTGAGTTTTTTCGCCAAGATGAAAGGACAAGACGGTGCGCCTTGACGACCTTCCGGTGTGGAATGCGGGTGCTGTGAGCTGTGTTTTCGGCGGCAATGCAGACGTGTCGGGAGCCTTGCCGGCGCTGGTCTGCGCCGGACGCAAGCGCGCGTCCTGCCTGTCGATGGCCGAGGGTTCGGCGGGCGAGGCGCTGCCGGGGATCGGGCGCTGCGATATCGTGCTGACCCGGGGCGGGCAGCCCGCGCAGGCCACGCGGACCGTGAAACTGCGACTGGTGCGGTTTTGCGACAGGACCGGGGAGATGGCATTGGCCGAAGGTGAGGACGAGACGCAGGCGGGATGGCAGGCGGGGCACGGGGCCTGTTGCCGGCGTCGCGGGAGCGTTGCGCCGGACATGGGCCTGATCCGGGAGCGCTTCGATCTGGTCGAGGATCTGGCGCAGGCTTCGGACCGAGGGGACACCGATGTTTAAGAAGATCCTGATCGCCAACCGGGGCGAGATCGCGTGCCGTGTCATGGACACCTGCCGCAGGCTGGGGGTGCAGACGGTTGCCGTCCATTCGGACGCAGACGCGCGCGCGCGGCATGTGGCGATGGCGGATGCGGCGGTGCATATCGGTGGACCGCGCCCGGCCGACAGCTACCTGCGCGGCGACGCCATCATCGAAGCGGCACGGGCGACCGGGGCGCAGGCGATCCATCCCGGCTACGGCTTCCTGTCCGAAAACCCGGATTTCGTCGAAGCGGTGGACGCCGCCGGCCTGACCTTCATCGGCCCGTCGGCGAGCGCGATCCGGGCGATGGGCCTGAAGGATGCCGCCAAGGCGCTGATGGAGGCGGCCGGCGTGCCAGTCGTCCCGGGCTACCACGGCGCGGCGCAGGATGATCTGGCCGCGCGCGCATCCGAAATCGGCTATCCGGTGCTGATCAAGGCGGTGGCGGGGGGAGGCGGCAAGGGGATGCGGCGGGTCGACCACCCCGGGGAGTTCGCCGATGCGCTGGCTTCGGCCCAAGGCGAGGCCGCGACGGCCTTCGGCAACGATGCCGTTCTTGTGGAAAAATACGTCTCGACCCCCCGCCATATCGAGGTTCAGGTCTTCGGCGACGGCACCCGTGCCGTGCATCTGTTCGAACGCGACTGCTCGTTGCAGCGCCGCCACCAGAAGGTGATCGAGGAAGCACCCGCACCCGGCATGACGCCCCAGATGCGCGCCGCGATGGGACAGGCCGCAGTCAAGGCGGCGGAGGCCATCGGCTACAGCGGTGCGGGCACGGTGGAGTTCATCGTCGACGCCAGCGACGGGCTGCGCGCGGATCGGTTCTACTTCATGGAAATGAACACGCGCCTCCAGGTGGAGCATCCGGTGACGGAGGCGATCACCGGTGTCGATCTGGTCGAATGGCAGTTGCGCGTGGCGGCGGGCGAGGCCCTGCCGATGCGTCAGGAGGATCTTTCCATCACCGGCCACGCCTTCGAGGCGCGGCTTTACGCCGAGGATGTGCCGAAGGGCTTCTTGCCCGCCACAGGGCGTCTTGCGCATCTCGCCTTCCCGCAGGCGGCGCGCATCGAGACCGGCGTGCGGCCGGGCGACGAGATCAGCCCCTGGTATGACCCGATGATCGCCAAGCTGATCGTGCACGGGCCGACGCGGGCCATTGCCTTGCTGCAACTGGAACGCGCGCTGGCTGCCACGCAGGTGGCCGGAACCGTCACCAACCTCGCCTTTCTGCGCGCATTGGCCCGGCATGACGGGTTCGGACGCGGAGAGGTCGATACCGGCCTGATCGACCGCGAGGTCGAGGCGCTGTCGAACCCGCCCGTGCCCTGCACCCGGTGCCGCGCCATCGCGGCGGTGGGACGCATGGGGCTGGCGGGCGGCGTGCTCGAAGGCTTCACGCTCTGGTCGCCCTTGATGCAGGAGGTCCGGCTCGGTCATGGTGACGAGGTGGAGGATCTGAAGGTGTCCATCACCGGACCCGGCGTGGCGATCGTGCAGCGCGCGGACGGGCAGCACGAGGTGCGGCTGTCGGACGGACGCTGGTCCGTGGACGGCACGCCGGTTCCGGCCGAAGTGGTGCGCCACGCAGCGGGACTGTCGGTGTTCTGGGGCAACAATTACCATTTCACGGTCGCGGATCCGCTCGACGTGGCGACGCAAGGTGCCGCTGCGGTGGGCCGGATCGCGGCGCCGATGCCGGGTCTGGTGAAGGCCGTCCATGTGACGAAGGGCGACACGGTGGCAGCGGGGGACCGCCTGGCCGTGCTGGAGGCGATGAAGATGGAACACGTCCTGACGGCGGGGCGGGATGGTGTGGTGGCCGACGTGCTGGTGCAAGAAGGCGCGCAAGTGGAAGCCGGCGCGGCGCTGATCGTGCTGGCAGAGGAGGACGAGGGATGAGTGGGAGCGCGGGGGAGGACGGTCTGATCCGCCTGCACCACGTGCCCTGGGGCCGGTCCTTCCGGGTGTTGTGGCTGCTGGCCGAAATGGGCATCACCCCCGAAATCGTCCGCTACGAGATCGGCAGCAAGGCGATGCGCGAGCCGGGGCTGATGGGGGTCTCGCCCGCCGGACGCATCCCGGCGCTGGAGATCGACGGGCGCACGATCTTCGAAAGTGCCGCGATCGTGCAGTATCTGTGCGAAAGCCGCCCCGATCATGGCTTCGGCCGCCCGCCCGGACATGCGGACCGCGTGGCGTTCCTCGAGGCTTTGGGCTTCGCGGAAACCATGGCCTCGCTGATCGAGCAGTTGAACCTGAACCACCTGTTCCTGCGGCCCCCGGCGCGGCCCTCGCCGATCGTGGTGAAGCTCAATACCTTGCGTTTGGCGGATACGCTCCGGGCGCTCGACGGGATGATCGCTGGCGACTACCTGTTGCCGTCGGGCTTCTCTGCCGCCGATGCGATGCTGGGCTTCAACCTCTTCGCGGCGCCGTATTACGTGGACACCGACCGCTGGCCCGGCTTGCAGGCCTATTGGGCGCGGTTGCAGGCGCGGCCAGGTTTTCAGACAGCGGCTGCGATCGAGGGGCCGCAGGCGTTCTACGCGCGCGACTTCTACGAGGTGCCTGCACCGGAGGCGGGCGGGACCGATGCCTAGAGGCGCCCCAGGCGCGGACATTGGCAGAACAAGCATGCCGGGAGGGCACGATGGCTGAAAGTGTCGAGATCTTCGAGGTCGGCCCCCGAGACGGGTTGCAGAACGAGGCGCGGCTGATCCCGGCAGCGCAGAAGATCGCGCTGGTGGACCAGTTGTCGCGCGCCGGGTTCGCGCGGATCGAGGTGGCGAGTTTCGTCAGCCCGAAATGGGTGCCGCAGATGGCGGATGGCGCGCAGGTGCTGGCCGGCATCGCGCGGGTGCCGGGGGTGTCTTATGCGGCGCTGACCCCGAACTTGCGCGGCTATGCGGGTGCGCGGGCGGCGGGCGCGGACGAGATCGCGATCTTCGCCAGCGCGTCCGAAGGGTTTTCCCGCGCCAATCTCAACGCGTCGATCGCCGAAAGCCTTGCGCGCTTTGCTGAGGTGGCAGCGGCGGCGCGGGCCGACGGGATGCCGATGCGGGGCTATGTGTCCTGCGTCACCGATTGCCCCTTCGATGGGCCGATCGCGCCCGGGGATGTCTCGCGCGTGGTGGCGACGCTGCGCGATCTCGGGGCTTACGAAGTCTCGCTTGGCGATACCATCGGGCGCGGCCTGCCCGAGCGTGTGGATGCGATGCTCGCCGCGGTGCTGGACGAATTGCCGACCGACCGGCTGGCGGGGCATTTTCACGATACCTCGGGCCGCGCGCTGGAGAATGTGGACGTGGCGCTTGCGCGCGGCTTGCGGGTCTTCGACGCGGCTGTCGGGGGGTTGGGCGGCTGCCCCTACGCGCCGGGTGCGGCGGGCAATGTGGCGACCGAGGCGCTGGAGGCGCATCTGACGGCGCTCGGCTATCGCACCGGGCTCGATCCGGATGCAGTCGATGCGGCGGCGGCGATGGCCCGTTCCCTGAGGGTGGGGTCGTGATCGGTCTGCTCCAGACGGCCGGGACGCTGATGGGCCTGTCGGACAATGTCTGGCGGCGCCATTCAAACCCCTGGTCCGTCTATACCCGCATGTTCACCGCCTTGCCGTTGCTGCTGCTTGCTGTCTGGAGCCGGGTCTGGCTGGGATGGTGGGCCTTGCTTCCGGTTTTCCTCGCGGTGGCGTGGATCTGGCTGAACCCGCGTGCCTTCCCGGAACCCGCCCGGCAGGACGCGTGGGCGACGCGCGGCGTGATGGGAGAGCGGATCTTCCTGTCCCACGGCGCGGAAATCGCGGCGCATCACCGCCGGATGGCCACGATCCTGTCCTGGCTG
>CAZTUG010000016.1:0-5524 GCA_964615955.1 uncultured Roseicyclus sp. | reverse complement strand
GGCGGTCGGGGCGACCGGTTCCGGGATTTGACAGGACCGATGAAGGGAAGATGAAATGAACGTGACGCTGGCGATCGAGGTGGATGAACGCGGGGTGGCGCAGGTCTCGCTGAACCGGCCCAAGGTGCACAACGCGATGGATGCGGCGATGATCGCGGAGTTGACCGCCGCCGCCGCCCGGCTGGGGCGCGATCCGGCCGTGCGCGTCGTGGTTCTGACCGGGGCTGGGGCCAGTTTCTGCGCCGGGGGGGACCTCGGGTGGATGCGGGCGCAGATGGAGGCCGATGCGCCGACCCGCGCGCGGGAGGCGCGGGCACTGGCCGAGATGCTGGGTGCACTGGACGCGATGCCGAAACCGCTCATCGGGCGGGTGCAGGGCCAGGCCTTTGGTGGCGGCATCGGGTTGATGGCGGTGTGCGACGTGGCGGTGGGCGTGGACACCGCGCGGTTCGGCCTGACGGAGGTGCGGCTGGGCCTGATCCCGGCGACGATCGGTCCCTATGTGATCGCGCGGCTGGGTGGCGCGCGCGCGCGGCGGGTGTTCTTTTCCGGCCGCCGGTTCGACGCGGACGAGGCGGTGGCGCTGGGCCTGCTGGCCCGCGCGGTTCCGGCGGCGGATCTCGATGCCGCCATCGAGGCCGAGGTGGCGCCCTACCTCGCCGCCGCGTCCGGTGCCGTGGCCGCGGGCAAGGCGCTGGTCGCGCGACTGGGCGGCACGGTAACGGAGGCCGACGTTTCCGCCACCATCGACGCCTTGGTCGCACGCTGGGAAAGCGACGAGGCCCGCGAAGGGGTCGCCGCGTTCTTCGACAAACGCCGCGCGCGGTGGATGGACAGCTAGGGCGCGGTGTCGCGCCCCCAGGGCATCGCGACCGGATCAATTGTCCGACAATCAGAACTGGACATCGGGGCCGATGATCCGCCATCGTAGGCTCCGGTAACGGCCCGATCCCAGAGGTCGGACGGGGAGGATCTTCATGGCGATTTTCGCAAGCCGGCACGGCGTGGTGGACGTGCCGAACACATCGATCACCGAGACATTGTTCGAGGGCCTGATCGGGCGCGAGGAGGAGGTCGCGATCATCGACGGCCCGTCCGGGCGGACATTGACGGCGGGGCATTTGATGGCGCAGATCAAGGCGCTGGCGGGCGGGTTGACCGCACGCGGTGTGCTGCCGGGTGGGACGGTGGCGCTTCTGGCGCCCAACCTGCCGGAATATCCGGTGGTCTTCCACGGTGTCGCCTGGGGCGGCGGCACGGTCACAACGATCAATCCGACCTATACCGCGCCGGAAATTCATCACCAGTTGCGCGATGCGGGCGCGGTGATGCTGGTCACCATCTCCATGTTCGCCGACACGGCCCGCCGCGCGATGGAGGGCACCGCCTGCACGGAGCTGGTGGTGATCGACGGCGCGGAAGGCGATCTGTCCCTTGCCGATGTGATGGGGGCCGAACTCTCCGCACAAGCCCCGGTCGATCCTGCGCGCCATGTCGTCGTGCTGCCCTATTCCAGCGGCACCACCGGGCGGCCCAAGGGGGTCATGCTGAGCCATCGCAACCTTGTCGCCAACGTCACGCAATCGGCCGCCGTCGCCGGGATCGCTCCCTCCGACACAACCATCGCCTTCCTGCCCTTTTTCCATATCTACGGCATGACCGTGATGATGAACCTGTTCCTGAACCAGCGTGCCAGGCTGGTGACCATGCCGCGCTTCGATCTTGAGCTGTTCCTGCGCCTGATCCAGGAGCATCGCGCGACGCGGCTCTTTATCGTGCCACCGGTGGCGCTGGCCCTCGCCAAGCACCCGCTGGTGGAGCAGTTCGACGTGTCGTCGGTGACGCAGATATTCTCGGGTGCGGCACCGATGGGGCCCGAGATCGAGGCCGCCGTGGGCACGCGCTTCGGCGCGGACTCGGTGCAGGGCTACGGCATGACGGAACTCAGCCCGATCAGCCACATGACGGTGGGCGACAACATTCGCCACGGCTCCAGCGGGCAGGCGGTGCCGTCGACCGACTGTCGGATCGTCGATCCTGAAACGCTGGCGGATCTTCCCGCCGGCACCGAGGGAGAGTTGTGGGTGCGCGGTCCGCAGGTGATGATGGGCTATCTCAACAACCCCGACGCCACCGCCGAAACCATGGCCGAAGGCGGCTGGTTGCGCACCGGCGACCTGGCCGAGATCGACGAGGATGGCTTCATGTTCATCCGCGACCGCCTGAAGGAGTTGATCAAGTACAAGGGCTTTCAGGTCGCGCCGGCCGAGGTCGAGGCCGCGCTCTGTTCAATGGAGGGCGTCACCGACGCCGCCGTGATCGGACGCAGCGATACGGAGGCGGGCGAGGTTCCCATCGCTTTCGTCGTCGTGCGCGACGGCGTCAGGGAAGCGGCGCTCCGCACCCATTGCGAGGGCTGCCTCGCCCATTACAAGCAGCCGGTCGAATACCGCTTCGTGGAGACTGTCCCGAAATCCGCCAGCGGCAAGATCCTGCGCCGCGAGTTGCGGGATCTGATTGCGCAAGGGTAAGGCGGGCGTTGGCGCGGGCTCAGCCAGGCGGGCCAAGGCTGCCCCTTGCTGACCGGCCGCCAATCGTTGACCGCCTCCCATTCATGGACCGCCCAACCCGGTTCATTGACCGCCCCAACGCGTCAACAGCCAATACCACTGATCGGGATGGGCCATGATCCGCGCCGAAAGACTGTCGTTGAAGGCGCGGGTCATGGTGATCGCGTCCGTGTGGGGTATCGGGGCTTCGAAATCGGCGCGGAATTCAGTCCCGCCGTCCAGGCGAATGCCATAGGCGGGGATCATCGGCAGATCATATTTCAGGGCCAGTTGCGCCGCGGACAAGGACGTCAGCGCGTCGATCCCGAGAAATGGCAGCCGGACCCCTTCGGCGAATTTCTCGTCCAGCAGGATCGAGATGATCCCGCCATCCCGAAGGTGGCGCACCAGTGCCCTCGTGCCCGTTCGGCCCGTCGCCAGGATCGGCTTTCCGCCTGCTTCGATGCCGGTCAGGATGCGGCGCGCGTAATGGCGGTTCTTGTGCGGCCGATAGACGGCGCCGCTTTCAAGCCCATGCATCCTGATCACCGCGCGCACGGCTTCCCACTGCCCGAAATGGCCCGAGACGATGATCGCCCCTCTGCCGGCCGCCTGGGCCTCTTTCAAGGCATCGAGACCGGGACCACCGAACGAGATCTTGTGGTGTCGCCCGTGGAACTCGGCGCCGTGGTAGATCTCGAACAGGGTGCGACCCATGTGCCGCGCCATATCCTGACCCAGCTTCGCCCGATCCCTGCGGGACATGTCGGGGAACACCTTTATGGCTTCCCGGTCGAACCGGGCCCGCGCGGGCGGAAACCATCGCATGACGGCAGCCAGGGTGGTGCCCAGCCCACGCGATCGACGATCGAACGAGCGCCAACGGACAAGTGTCAGTGCCGACCACAAGGGAAGGTATCGAGCGTAATGCGCAACTGATTTCAGGGACGAGGTCAGCATGGCCCTCTATGGTCGTGTTCGGCCGGGATACCAATCGAAAACGCCACCGTCGGCAGAGCATGTGGGATCGGATGCACCGCGGTCATCCGGCCGTCCGATGCGCCCGTGCCCCCTTTGCCGCACCGGCCCCCCGTTGACCGCTCCGCGCCCGCGCCGTAAACCTGCCCCATCCGGACCACCCGAGGGGCCCCATGCAAGACCTGCTGTCGAACTACGCGCCGATCCTGATCTTCCTCGCCATCGCCATCGGCCTTGGCGTCGTGCTGATCCTTGCCGCCGTGGTTCTGGCCGTGTCCAACCCGGACCCGGAAAAGGTCAGCGCCTATGAATGCGGGTTCAACGCCTTCGACGACGCGCGGATGAAATTCGACGTGCGGTTCTATCTGGTGGCGATCCTGTTCATCATCTTCGACCTGGAAATCGCCTTCCTGTTCCCCTGGGCCACGGCGTTTCCGGGTCTCAGCGATCTGGCGTTCTGGTCGATGATGGTCTTCCTCGGCGTGCTGACCATCGGCTTCGCCTACGAGTGGAAAAAGGGCGCGCTGGACTGGGAGTGACGCGCGGAGCGTGGGTTATCACGCGTGATAAGCGGGGTCAAAGCCCTGATATCCCTGAACAAACCAGATTCCGTTAGGGTTTCGGCAACCTTGTGGGCCAGCGCGGCCCTCTGATCTCCGCCCCGGAACCGATACCGGGAACGGGGTCGGTCTCTTCCATCCGGCCGTGCGTGCGGCGCAGCGACGGACGGGGTCGTGCCCTGCGTGGTCATCAGGCACGCGCCCTTGACCGAAACGCCGGACCCGTTCACTCTTTTGACGCGAGGGTCGATGGAGGGACAGGTGCAGCACATCGCGCAAATGAACATGGGCTATCTTTTGCACCCTTTTGGCGATCCCCGTATTGCAGGCTTTGAAGAGAACACGGACCGGGTCAACGCAGTGGCCGACAGATCGAAGGGTTTCGTGTGGCGGATGAAGGACGAAGACCTCGCAAATCCGGACAATGACTACGGCCGATTGTTTGGACGCCCCGACGTGGCCTTGGCAACCCTTTCGGTCTGGGAAAGCCGCGCGGACTTCGAGCACTTCGTCCACAAGACCATCCACGGGGCGTTCCTGAACCGCCGGGCGGAATGGTTCGAACATGTGGACGCGCCAACCTATGTCCTCTGGCCGATACGGGCGGGTCATGTCCCGACTCTGGTCGAGGGCCGGGACAGGCTGATGCTTCTGCGGAAGAACGGGCCCAGCGACGCGGCCTTCGATTTCAGCTACCGGACCTGATCGGTCGCTGCCCGGAGGGCTGCATTCGGCCCCCGGCATCGAGCGACCGCCGTTTCCCAAGCCCCAAGCCCCACGCTCCAAGCCCCAAGCCCCAAGCTCCAAGCTCCACGCCCCAAGCTCCACGCCCCGCCCTCCACGCCCCGCCCTCCACGCCCCGCCCTCCACGCCCCGCCGTTTCCCAAGCCCCTCACCCCCGTCGGTGCGACACCATCACGCCGCCGAAATCGCGCGCCCCGCCAACCTGTCACGTTGACCCCGGCGGCCTGCGCCCGTATCTCCAAGCCTGAACGACAGACAGGGGATGCCCGATGGGTGTAGCAACCACGCCGAACCATGCCGGTGCCGACCGGGAGGTCGCCACGCAGGACCTGAACCGCGCGTTGCAGGACAAGGGCTTCCTTGTCACCGCCTCCGAGGACATCATCAACTGGGCGCGCACCGGCAGCTTGCACTGGATGACCTTCGGGCTGGCCTGCTGCGCGGTCGAGATGATGCACACCTCCATGCCGCGCTACGACGCCGAACGCTTCGGGATCGCGCCGCGCGCTTCCCCGCGCCAGTCGGACGTGATGATCGTGGCCGGCACGCTGACCAACAAGATGGCGCCTGCCCTGCGCAAGGTCTACGACCAGATGCCGGAACCGCGCTACGTGATCTCCATGGGGTCGTGTGCCAATGGCGGCGGCTACTATCACTATTCCTATTCCGTCGTGCGCGGCTGCGACCGCATCG
>CAZTUG010000015.1:18466-49625 GCA_964615955.1 uncultured Roseicyclus sp. | reverse complement strand
AAGCGGCGCGATCCTGTCCTACATCATGTGCAAGGCGATGAACCGCAGCTTCGTCAGCGTGATCCTCGGCGGGTTCGGCGGTGCGAAGGGCCCTGCGGCGGAGATCGAGGGTGAACAGATCGCCATCGACGCCGACGGCGTGGCGACCGCACTGGACGAGGCCGACAGCGTCGTCATCGTGCCGGGCTACGGCATGGCGGTGGCGCAGGCGCAGCAATCGGTGAGCGAACTGACCAAGCGGCTGCGCGCCAAGGGCAAGGTGGTACGCTTCGCCATCCACCCCGTCGCAGGTCGTATGCCCGGCCACATGAACGTGCTGCTGGCGGAGGCGCGGGTCCCCTATGACATCGTGCTGGAGATGGACGAGATCAACGAGGATTTCCCGGATACCGACGTGGTGATCGTGATCGGCTCGAATGACATCGTGAACCCGGCGGCACAGGAAGACCCCAACAGCCCCATCGCCGGGATGCCGGTGCTCGAAGTGTGGAAGGCCAAGCAGGTCTTCGTGTCCAAGCGCGGGCAGGGCACGGGCTATTCCGGGATCGAGAACCCGCTGTTCTACAAGGAGAACACGCGCATGTTCTACGGCGACGCGAAGGCCTCGCTCGACGGGTTGCTGCCCAAGATCAACTGACGCCAAGGGAGGGCGGCGGCCAAGACAGGACGCGGAGGGGCGCGGCGGTTCGAGCGCACCGCGCGCCGCCGCTTCAGCCTGCGCCGTGTGCCGTGCCCCCGGGCGTCTTCGCCATCATACGGCGCGCGCGCGATGGGCGGTGTGGTCGTCACCGGTCGGCAGCGGTCGGCAGCGGTCGGCAGCGGTCGCCATGGACCGGTCGAGTGCGGTCGGACGCGGGGTGGCTAGCGCGCGTGCGCGCCCCGCCCCGCCGGGCGCGCCGACAGGGTGGCCACGTCCGCCGCGATCTCGGGGCGCACGGGCCCCGGACGGGGCGCATCGCGCAGGGTGGTGAACCAATGCTCCGGCGGGTTGCGGCCCGCGCGCGCGCCGTCCCAGCGCAGGGCGCGCAGCACGGCCTCGGCCTCGGGGGGCAGGCGGTCGGGGATGGGATGACCGTTGAGCGTGGCCCAGATCCCGGTCCACAGGCGGCCCACCGACCACGGGTTGTAGCCGCCGCCGCCCAGCACCAGAAGGCGCGGGCAGTCCAGCCCCATGAGGCCACGCAGCACCGCCCAATGGGCGTTGTTCGACAGGCTCAGGCGGCTCAGCGGGTCTTCCTCCACCGCGTCCGCGCCGCATTGCAGGACAATGGCGTCGGGTGCAAAAGCGGCCACGGCGGGCAGGATCAGGGCATCGCGGATCAGCGCCATTTCGCTGTCGTTGAAGCCGCGCGGCACCGGCAGGTTCAGGCAATTGCCGCCGCCATCGTCGGTCAGCGCGCCGGTGAAGGGCCAGCGTTTCGCCTCGTGGATCGAAATCAGCAGCGTGTCGGGATCGCCCGCAAAGCCCGCTTGCACCCCGTCGGCATGATGCGCGTCGATATCCACATAGGCGATCCGGCGGGCACCGCCCCGGCGCAGCGACAGCATCGCCAGCACCGGGTCGTTGAGGTAGCAGAACCCGCCCGCGCGATCCGGAAAGGCGTGATGGGTGCCGCCGCCGGGGTGGTGGATCGCCCCGCCGTCGCGCAGCAATTCGCCCGCCAGCAGGGATGCGCCCGCCGCCGTGGCGGGGCGGCGGAACATTTCGGGGTAGATCGGGTTGGCGACAGTGTCGAGACCATGGCGGGCGCGCACGGCCTCGCTGACCTGCTGCGCGGTCTCGGCGTGTTGGAGCGCGGCGATGTAGTCGGGCGTATGCCAGATCGTCAGGGCAGCGGGTTTGGCGCGGGGCGAGTTGCGGTATTGCTCCGGCCCCAGCCATGCCATCGCGCGGCTCAGGTCCATCACGGTCGAGACACGCGGCACCCGCAGCGGATGCCAGCGCCCATAGCTGGAGCCGCGATAGATCTCGGAGCCAAGGAAAAGCGGTGTCACGCGGCCAGGTGCGCCTCGATCGCACGGGTGATCTGGCGGCCCATCGGGTCCGGGCCGGAGCCCCAGGTCTCCACCACCCGGCCCGCGCCATCCAGCAGAACCTTGTTGAAGTTCCAGCGCGGCACGAAACCGTGGCCCGTGGCGAGCCACCGGTAGAATGGATGCGCCGCCGGGCCGCGCACATGCTGGATCGTGGTCAGCGGCAGCGTCAGGCCGAATTGCAGGTCGCAGAATTCGGCAACCTCGGCATCGGTCGACAGCTCCTGCGAGAAGTCGTCGGACGGCACGGCAAGCACGACGGCGCGGCCGGCATAGGCCTCGTGCAGGGCCTGCAGGCCGGCATATTGCGGCGTGTAGGCACAGAGCGAGGCGGTATTGACCACCAGCACGGGTCGCCCCCGCCACGCGGCCAGATCGTAGTCGCCGCCATCGATGGAGGGAAACCGGAAAGCCTGCGTGGCATGGCCTGCACGCGCCATGGGCAAGGCGGCGGCAAATGCGGCAAGGAAGAGGCGTCGATCCATGGCAAGGTCTCCTTTGGCTTTGAAGTATCGCATGCGGGCCACAGGTCAATGCGTCGATTCTCAAGCTGGAGATTGCATGCCTGCGGGCAGCATGCAATCACGCGGCCATGGCCGTAAACCTCTCTCCAGTGACCCAGCGCCCCCTGCGCATCAAGGCCGCGTCCAAACGCGACCCGCGCACGCAATTCGCGGGCCTGCCGTTTCGCGTCGCCAAGGGCGGCGGCGGCAAGCGGGTCGAGGTGTTGCTGGTGACATCGCGCGATTCGCGCCGGTGGATCATCCCCAAGGGCTGGCCGATGGACGGCATGACCCCCGCCGCCGCCGCCGCCCGCGAAGTCTGGGAAGAGGCGGGCGCGCGCGGCAAGGTCTTCGAGCTGTGCCTGGGTCTGTATTCCTACCAGAAATGGATGGACGACGCGTTGACGTTGCCGATCATCGTGGCTGTCTTCCCCGTCCAGGTCAGCGAACTGGCCGATGACTTCCCGGAGGCCGGGCTGCGCAAACGCAAGTGGATGAGCCTGAAGAAGGCCTCGGGCAAGGTGGATGAACCGGACCTGCGCCAGTTGATCGCGACATTTTCGCCGGATCGGTTGAAGTGATGCGGCGGGTCCTGCGCGCTCGATCGGTCGTGCACGGGTGACGAACCGCGCTTGAACCTGGCGCGGAAAGGCATAACTCTGCTCCACCATGATCCGATATGCCCTGAAATGTGCCGATGGGCACGCCTTCGACAGCTGGTTCCAATCGACCGAGACGTTTGACGGGCTCATGGCCCGGGGGCATGTGACGTGCGCCATCTGCGGGCAGTCCGATGTGTCGAAGGCGCTGATGGCGCCCAATGTCGCGGTCTCGGCGTCGCCTGCGCGGAAGCCGGGCGAGGCCACCCCGACGCCCCCGACGTCCCTGTCGGCCCCGGTCCACCCCGCCGAGGCGATGCTGCGCGCGATGCGCGAGCATGTGGAAAAGACCTCCACCTATGTCGGCGGCAATTTCGCGCGCGAGGCCCGCGCGATGCATCTGGGCGACCGGCCGGAACAGGCGATCCACGGCGAAGCCGCCCCGGACGAGGCGCGCGCGCTGATCGAGGATGGCATCCCGATCCTGCCGCTGCCCATGCTGCCCAAGCGCAAGGCGAACTGAGCCGCCCGGCACGGGGGACGGCACGGGGGACGGCACGGGGGACGGCACGGGGGACGGCACGGGGCAGGCTGCGGTCCTACCGGGTGGTCTTGGAATGGTGAAGGGGGGCGTCAGTCCCAGCGTCCGTGGTCCGGGGCTATGCCGCGGGCCAGAAGCTCGGTCGCGTCGGCGCGGTCGCGCAGTGCCTCCAACCGGCTGACGGAGGCGGCGACGGCGCGCGCGATGTCGATCTCCGCGATGCCGCGCGCCTGCATCTCGGCCACCATGGCGCGGCCCTTGGGCGCAAGCGGTTGCCGAAACAGGACATCGTCGAGGCGATCGAAGGGGACGGATTGGCCCCGGGTCAGCGCCGCCATGCGCGCGGCGTAGTCGGGCCGGGCCCGCAGCCGCGCGCGCGCCGCCGCGTGCCAGTCGGTCGCGGCCGCGTGCAGGCGGTGCAGGACCGGGTCGGCAAGGTAGCCCGCGACCCGGGCGCGGGTGGCTTCGGCGTGTCGGGCCAGGCCCGGTTGCCCCGTCTCGTTGCGATCGAAGATGGCGTAGTAGGTGGCGTCGTACTTGTCGGGCTTGGCGTTCACGTTGCCCCGCTCGGCGCGCCGCAGGAAGGCTTCGTGCGACTGGGTGGCGAAATGGGCGATCTCGGCATGGGCGTATCCCAGCGTCGCCAGCGACGACCGCCACATGCCGTCCATGAAGCCCCGCGTCATCGGCTTGGCCGATCCGTTGACCCAGGCGCGGGCGCGCAGGGGGCCGGTGTCCTTGCCGGGCAGGGTCGGGCGGTGAATGCCCAGTTTCATTCCGGGGAAGGGCTTGAACAGCGTCTTCACGCCCCAGCCCTTGCGGAACAGGTCCGGCGCACCGCGCGTGTAGGTCTGCGTCACCGGCGCGTCGGTCCAGGCCCTGTGGCCGTTCGATCCCATCATGCGCCAGGTCAGCACGAAGCCATCGGCCTCGGGCGCGGTGGCCAGCAGGTCGGGCAGGCGGCCCGCGCCGGGCTTGACGTGGATGTATTCGTCCACGTCCATGGCGATCAGCCAGTCGCTGCCCGTCACCGCGTCCAGCTTGCCCGCGCGGCGCAGCGCAAGGGGTTGCGGCTTGCCGCCGGACGGCACCGGGTTGCGGTGGTGAATGACCTCGCCCAGCTGCGCCAGCCGGTCCAGCATGGCGTCCGTGCCGTCGGCGCAATCGTTGGTGAACACGACGATCCGGTCGAACCCGATCAGGCGGTGATGGGCGATCCAGTGCAGCAGGAAGGGCGCTTCGTCCTTCATCATCGTCACGATGGTGTGGGTGGCCGCCATCGGTCTCAGACCGGGCCGTCGCGCAGCAGGCCGCCTTCGGCCTCCAGCGCCTGCGTCTGTGCCTCGGTCAGGCTGTGCAGACGGTCGAACAGGGCGCGGTATCCGGGTTCGGGATCGGGGCTGGCGGCGATCTGTGCCAGCCGGTCCTTGGTGGGCTGGGAAAAGCCATGCGCCCCCGCCCGCCACGCCACCTTGGCGCGCCAGCGGTCGTAACCGGGTGCGGCGTAATGCACCAGGTGCGCGCGGTCGCGCGGGCCGAGCACGGGGCCGGGGGTGCGGGTGCCATCAGGTCCAAGCGCCCAGTGCAGTTTCATCTCCAGACCGGCCTGCCCGGCGCGGTGAAAGCTCTTGCCCTCGGGGTGGTAGACCAGCCCCTTGCGGATGCGCAACAGCTCCGCATCCGCGCCATAGATGCGGTTCACGGCCTTGCGCTCGATCGGGGTGCGGAACCCGTCGCTGCCATCGGGCAACACCACCTGCTCGGCGGACAGCACGCGCAGCGAGTGCGCATCGGGGGGCAGGGTGGCCAGCATGTCGGGAATGGATCGGTCGCGCAGCCACATCAGCTCGTCCGCGTCCAGAACCAGCAGCCAGCCCTCGGGTGTGTCGGCATAGGCGTCGGACAGCACGCGGCGCTGGCGGCGGGTGAACCGGGTGTCGCCATCCATGCCGCGCGCGGCCCAGAAAGCGGGCGTGCAGCGCCGCACCTCCACCCTCGGTTCGCCTTGCAGGCGGGGGATCGACGGATCGTCGGGATCGTCCAGATGCAGGATGATCCGCGCGGCTCCCTGACCCAGGTGCCAGGACACGAAGCGGTTCAGGATCGGCCACGGTTCGCGCGCGATGGTGGCGACGGTGAAGCCCATGGTCTAGAGCGCCCCGTGGAACCGGGCGGGGATCACGACGGGAAGGCCCTGGTCAAGGTTGCGCGGATCGCGGGACGGACGGGGGCGGGGGGCGGGGCTGCCGTCCTCGGGCTCCACCGGGAACTCCCGCAGGCCGATGGCGCGCGCCTCGGCCCAGTCGAGCGGGTCGGACAGCCCGTCATCCGCGATGGCGGCAAGGCGGTCCTCCTGGTGGCCGACGAAGGATTTGTGCTGGTCGGTGCCGCCGCGCGCGGCCATCCGCTCCTGCGCCAGGGTCTGGTCCGCAAGTGCCAGGTGGAACAGCACGAAATGGTGGGACATCTTCACATTGCGGTTCTGCAACCGATGCGCGCCGCCCGCCCAATGGGCCCACCGGCTGATCACGAAGGGCTTGGAATAGCGGTCCGAGATGAAGCCCGCGCGCCGTTGCCCCAGGATCGGCGCGGCGCGGTCCACCGGCACCGTCTCGGACGGCGCTTGCACCACGTCGCACCCCAGCGCGAAGATATAGCCGTCCTCGCCCTGTTCCTCCAAGGCCTGCGGCCAGTCCAGACCGGCCTCCGGGTCGATCACCACGTATTCGTCCACGTCGCCGCGAATGACGTTGTCATAGCGCTTGCGCAGGCGGTTGGCGCGGTTTGACATCTGCCTCGCCATGAACTGGTCGTTCCTGATCCGGCGGCGCGGCGCATCCAGCACGACCTCCACCGTGATGCCGTCCAGGTCCACGGCGGGTTCCCAATCGTCCCCGTCGATCACCACGTGGAGGTTCTCGCGCCCGCCGACGATGGGGGCGTAATGGGCGATCCATTTTTCCAGGAAATAATGTTCGTGCCGGATATGGGTCAGGGCGCAGATCGGGTCCTTGGCCACGGATCAGCCCTCCATCCCGTGATGCACGAGGGCTTGGCCCACGCGGCCCGACATCTCGGCCACGGCGGCGGCGACCTTGGCCTTGGTAGGCGCGGTCCACCTGGTGCCGGTGGGCAGGAAGCCGGCCGCCACCAGCGCCGCACCGACCGCCTTGAGATCCAGAAGGGCATGGGTTTCACGCTTCACCACGCGGCGGCCCTGTTCGAAGTAGAAGCCGGTGACGGCCTCGATCCGGGTGGGCACGTGGCCGTGCCAGCGGGTGAACTGGGCGATGTAGTCGTCGATGTTGTTCGACGGACCCCGGTTGATGATGGCGATCTTCGCATCGGACGGGACAAGCATCGCGGCCAGGTGCAGGGACGAGGCGTCCAGCGACACGATCCGCCGCGCGCCCTTGTAGGTCGCGATCTGGTGCGCGATGTCGTGGTCCTGGGGATGGTAGATCGTGTAACCGGCCGTTTGCATCCGCTCCTCGATCACCGATTCCAGCAGGACGGAGCCGCGCTTGGACGGCAGCCCCGAGCGCGAGATGTAGAGATCATCCGCCGGGCCGGGGGCGATGTCACGGCCCAGATTGGCCTGCATGTAGGCGCGGTATTCGGGGCGACCCTCGATCATGTGCTCGATCCCGAAGCCGGGTTCGGGAATGGCAAGCTGGTCGATGATGACGGGGGCTTGCGGGGCGCGGAAGCGGATCGCCTTTTCGGTCAGGCCCAGGGTCGCGAAGAACGGCAGGTGGTGGCGGAACTGGCGACGTTCATGGGTCAGCCGCTGCTTGGGCAGGAAGACGATGCCCGCGATGGGGCCAAGATGGTCCAGCGCCCAGAGACGCGATGTCGTCTCGCACAGGAAATGGCCGAAATGGCCATAGAAGAGCCCCCCATACAGCCACCGCCCGGTCAGACGCTCGGGCGTGGGGCCCGCCTCCGGGCGGGTCGGCTCCACCGTGATCGGACCGGCGGCGTAGCGATAACAATGCCCCTCGGGCAAGAAGGCGCCCTCGGCATCGAACAGGCCTGCCGCGCGGCGGGCACCCCGGTCGCCTTCGACGCTCCACGGCACGAGGGTGACGTCCCGGTGCCAATGCGGCGTCCGGTCCATCGGCCGCTCCGGGTCGAAATCCAGTGCCGGTTCGATCGGGGAGGACGCATCCATCGCGGTCACTCCAGCGCGTCCTTGGGGGTGATGCCGACCTCCTTGCACATGCGCCAGGCGTAGGAGTTCTTCAGCGGCGCGTTCTTGCGCCACCAGGGCTTGGTGCCGTTGGTATACAGGTGAACCGACACCGTCTGATCGGTGAACCAGCCCTCCACCCGGCCATGGGGGTCGTAGAAGATATCGTTGAGCTGGAACGGCACCGGGTAGAGCACGTCCGCGGTCATCGCGCGGTCGATATCGCCCGTTGTCCGCGCGAAATGGGTGAAGGCCTGCGGGCCGAAGGCGGTGCGTTCGGTCTTGTAGATGCGCACGGCCAGGGGGTCATTCCCCTTCTGGCGATCCATCCGCTTCTTCTGGCGGTCATTCCACCACGGCGGATAGTCCGGCAGATGGTCGTAATAATCCAGCAGCTGGTCCATCAACGCGCCGGTCTGCGGGATGCCCACGACACCGCAATTCAGCGCGCCGCGCATGCCGTGGCCGGCATAGATATGCGTCCATTCGTCGGGGAAGGGCTTGTGGCAGAACGCGTCGCAATCGATCCAGACGGCCCCGGTCTTCTGGATCATCTTGTAGCGGAACACGTTGGACAGGAAGCTGGCCGAGGTCGCCTCCACGATGTCCATGGGGATATCCATGATCTCGGACGCGGGCTTCACGACCACGCCGTCGGGCGCGTTGGTCACGGTATCGGTGCAGTAGAGCGTCACCGGATGGCCATGGCGCAGGTGCGATTTCAGGCAGAGCTGGTTGAGGTATTGCAACTTCTCGCCGATCCAGAGGGAGGCGACGGGGCGTCGGGTGAGGTCCATGGGGCTGGCCTTGTGCTGCTCGAGGGGCTCGGGACATGGGGCGGATTTGTCCGCTTTTCGTTGGTTGTCGTTGTCCCGCATCTGGCCACGATTGGCAAAGGGTTTCACGGCAGAGCGTTACGGGATGTTGCAGATTTGCGAGACGATTTGCACGGGATCCGGTGCCCCGCCGGGCCGTGTCGGCATGGGCGAGATGTCGGATTTGCGCAGTCTTGCCAAGAGGAACGGGGCCCGGTCAGAGAGGCTGACCGATCACCTGCCGGCGGATATCGACGCCCTCGGGCAGGCCGTGGATGTCAAGAATGCCCAGCCCGCAGCGCAGGCGCGTGCCGGTCGGCAAGCGGCTGATCGTGGGCGGCTTGGGCCATGCGGACAGGTCGTAGCACTGCTCGCGGTCCCACGTGGCGATGATCGTGACGCCGCCGTAGGCGGGCCGGAAGACCTTGGCCCCGGGCTCGGGCGTGATGTGGGTGACGCCGGGGCCGGTCGCGACCTCGTGATCGCCCGGACCGAGGACCAGGGTGTTGCGCCCCGGCCCGGCGTCGATGGTGGACGCGCCTTCGCCGTCATGGATCACGTCATTGCCGTGGCCGCCGTAGATATGGTTGCGCCCGGTATGGCCGTAAATGACATCGTCGCCGGTGCCGCCATCCAGCGTGTCGCGCCCCGGCCCGCCATGGAGCGTGTCGTTGCCCGCCTCGCCAAAGAAGGCGTGGCGGCGGTTGCCCTGCTTGGCCCGCGCGATCATCGTGTCGTTGCCCGCGCCGCCATGGAAGGTGGCGCTGCCGTGTTTCGGGCCGATCATCACGTCGTCGCCGTTCGATCCGGTCACGTCAACCTCCACCCGCTCGGAGGTTTCGAACTCGATCGGGCTGTCGGGATGGGCCACGATGCGGATGCGCTTGCCCTGGGTCTGCGGGCCTGTGCCTGCGCCGTCCTCGTGCCGGGACACCACGGTGGCGATGCGGATTTTCTCGACGTTTGCGGGGCAGTGCAGGATGTAATCGTCCGGCCCCGCCATGTACCACAGCGTATCGGTGCCGCCGTCCTTTTCCTCGTGGATCTTCTCGGCATCCGCGCCGTAGGCCCAGTAATCGTTGTCCGCACGCCCCCCCGCCAGCACGACGGAGCCGTCGACGGCCATCATCGCGTTCACGCCGTCCGCCGGGTTCTCGAACCCGCGCAGGTCGAGCCCGAGGGCGAGGGCGCAGCGCGTCAACTCCGCGCGCAGACGGGGCAGGGGGGCGGTGGCGGCGATGTTGGTGGTCTCGCCCGGATCGGCGATCAGGTCGTAGACGTGTTCCTCTCCGTTGGGATAGCGGAAGTAGCGGTATCGGCTGAGCCCGTCCTGCGAGGGGCGCACCGAAAGCGTGCCGAAGACGCAGGTGACCGGCGATTGCGTGGTGTCATAGGTGCCGAAGCCCGCGTCGATCAGCGGCAGCAGCGATTGCCCCGAGGTCCAGTCCGGGCGCGGCGGCAGGCCGGCAAGCGCCATGATCGTGCGCGGAATGTTGTGCAGGCTGACGGGCAGATCGATCACCCCCGGCTCCAGCCGCGCGTTCCAGATCCCCAACGGGATATGGGCGGCGCTGTCCCACTGGCTCATCTTGTGGAAGCTGTCATGGGTGCCGAGGTTGAAGCCGTTGTCGCTGAGGAACAGGACGGTGGTCTTGTCGGCCAGGGCCGAGGCGCGCAGCGCGTCCATGAAGCGCCCGATCTCGTGATCGACATGGGACATGCAGGCGAAATAGGCGCGCACGACCTGCCGCCAGGCCTCGTCCCCCGCCTTCTCGGGCGTCCACGCGCCGTTGGCGATATAGGCGGCTTCGTAGACGGCGAAGCCCGGTTGCGGGCCGAAGTAATCCTCGGGGGCGGCGCTGGCGGGCCAGACGATCCCGGCGGGGTCGTATTGCGCATAGAAGCGATCGGGCGCGACAAGGTTGTAATGCGGGTGCTTGAAGCCAAGCTGGATCAGGTGGCGGCGCGCGGGGTCGGCGCGGCCAAGGAACTCGATCGCGTTCGAGGCGACCTGGTGGTCGTAGAACGTGTGGTCGAAGCTGCCGTCATCGTCGGGATGGTTGACGCCCTTGATGCCCGGCCCGCGATCCAGATAGGCATGCACGCCGCGCCTGCGGCCTGCGTCCAGCGCCTCCGGCTCCTCGTGGAACAGGATGCGGCGGTAGTCTTCCGGCATGGGGCGGTAATTGCTGTCCACCTTGCCGGTGGTGAAATTGTAGAATCCCGCCCGGCGCAGGTCATAGGCCCAGGCCTTTTCCGGCGGGTAGACATCGCGCCAGAACCGGTTGAGATCGACAAGGCCCGAGCGGAACGGCGATATGCCTGTGGCCAGTTCCGCCCGACACGGCGCGCAAAGCGGCACCGTGGCATAGGCGTTGGAAAAGCGCACGCCCTCGGCCATCAGGCGGTCGAGGTGCGGGGTCCGGATTGTCAGCCCGAACGCGTCGCGCCAGGTGAACACGTCGATCATGTCATCGACCCAGATGATGCAGATATTGCCGTCGCGGATGGTGTCGGGGGTGAAGGCCATGGCGCTACCCCTCCGCCCAGAGGTGGTGGCGTTTCAGCGCGTTCAGGGCGGCATGGTCCGCCGCCGCGTCCGAGTGCAGAAGCGCGCGGCCCGGAACCAGCCAGACATCGAGGATCAGCGCCCCGCCGAGCGTCTTCAGAAGGCGCGGGCGGTGGTTGCGGCAGCCGATGAACAGGCTGGCGGGGCCGTGCAGGATGCCCCTGGCGGCCTTGCCCTCGGCGCGCGTTTCGCCAAGCGACAGGGCCAGTCGGTCGCCGTGCAGGGACACGATCGCCAGTCGCGGCGCATCGACCGGCGGGCAGGGCAGGTCGATGCCGACAAGGTCGGTGTCATCCTTGGCGGTCAGGGTGCCCGCCATCCCGGACAGGAACACGTAATTGCCCGCCTGGCCCGCGTTCAGGGTCAGCAACGTGCGCGCATCCTCGCCCGGGGGCGTGTAGAACCGGATCGCGAGGGTGGCCGTGGCGGCGTCGTGCAGGGCGTCCTCCGCCACCAGACCGCAATGCAGGCCGGGGCGGCAGTGCAGGCCGGTCATCGTGTCGACCGCGCCGACCTGCCCGTTGCCGGTATTGGGTTCGGTCGGCGTGGCGTCCGGCCCGCCACGGGCCTCGTGCCAACGCGCCACCGCCCCGGTCGCGGCGTCGGTTTCCAGCGCCTCGGTCGCCCCATGCCACCAGAGCGCGCCGGGCAGATCCACCGCGCGGGGATGGGCGGCGCACAGCGCGCCGGGGGGCAGGTCGGCGTCGAGATCAATCATCGTCGTCATCGGGCCGGGCCTTGCCGCTTGGCTTGCGCGGCCTCGGCGCGGCGGCGCACCGCCCGCCGGTGATCGGCAGATGCGCGGGCAGCGCCCAGCGGTGGAGGCTTGCCCCCGTGGCGCTTTCAAGTGACCACGTGTCGCGCAAGGCACCCGCGTTGACCGGACCCGCGCAGGCATAGGCAAGGCGCAGGTAGGCCCCGTTCGGCGCCCGGTCGAGGTGGATCAGGACGGTCTGCGGGTCGTCGGCGGCGATGGAGACGCGTTCGATCGCCGCGCCGTTGTCGCAGCCCGTCAGGTGGAACCCATGGCCCGCCCCGAACGGATCGTCCGCGTCCAGCACCAGCGGCCCCGCCGCGCGGGCGGCGACGCGCAGGGTGGTGCCCTCCAGCTCGGCCAGATGCAGCACCGGGCATTTCCATGTCGCGGCCTCGGCGATGGCGGAGGCGGTCATCTCGGCGTGTTGCAGGCGGGCGGTGTCGGTGGGTCGGTCGTAAGCGTCGCGCGCGAACATGTAGGCGGGGGCGGACTGGATCAGGCGGTGGTCGCCGTGGTTCCACGCAAGCTCCCACTGGCCGTCCAGCGCGGCCTGCGGCGCGCAATCGGGCAGGCCGCTTTCGAAGCGCACCACGAAAAGCGGCCTGTCGAAGCCCAGCTTCCACAGCCCGTCGCTGACCGCGCCCATCACCGCCAGCATCCCGTCGCGATAGGCGGCAGGGGTGTCGGAATGATCCTCCAGCGCGAAATCGAGCGTTACGGCCAGCACCTTGGCGCGCTTGCCCATCAGATCGGCGGCCGCGCGCAGGTTGCTTGCGGCCATCAACAGGTTGTCCACAGCTTTTCCACAGGCGAGCTCGGCAGCGGTGACGGACGCATCCGTCTCCACCCGCGTCAGGAACAGCGGCAAGGCCCCGTGTTCGGCCAGCCGCCAGTGCAAGACCGTCTGCGCCACCAGCGCCTCGTGGGTCATCTCGCGCAGAGGCTCCAGCCGGTCGATTGGCGCGGCATCCTCGATCCCGGCATGGCCCACCGCGCCGATGTCGTCGGCGGGGGCAAGGATATGGTGCGGGAACTCCGCGCCGCCGGGATTGGCCAGCGCGGCGCGCGGCCCGCCAAGGCCGAGCAGCCCCAGAAGCGGCCCGTTGCTTTCGGCAATGATGGCGCCGCCATCGACATGCCGCCGGAAGCCGCGCACACCCTGCGCGCCGGGCAGCCGGGCGGTGAAGCGCAGCCACGCCCCGTCCTGCCGCGCATCCCAGGCGTCAATGCCGTCTGGCAGATCGGCGGGCGGCACCGCGGCGGCGGCCCCAGCCCTGGGTGCGGCGCTGTCCCGTTGTGGCAGACGCAGGGCGATATCCGCCAGCACCCGGTCCGACAGGCGCAGCGTCAGGCCGCTGGGATCATAGCGGATGACGTCGCCGTTGCGCGCGCGCAGCACGACGCCATGGCCCGGGATCGGGTTTTCATCCTCTGGCTGTGCATCCGTCACGGGCCTGTCCCTTTCGCCTCGGGGGCGACGTTACGCCGACGGGGCACCGCTCGCCAAGCCCCCGCTCGCCAAGCCCCCGACCGCCAAGGCCCCCGACCGCCAAGGCCCTCACGCCTCGCGGTCGAACTGGAGCGAGCCGGAGGCCGCCCGGTCCGGGTCTTCCGTGAAGCCCGCCCCCGCCAGCACCGGGCCATACCCGGCGCGGCACCGTTCGGCCTGCGCGTCCGAGACCACCGGAAACAAGACACGGCGCACCCCGTCCAGATCCAGTCCCGCCAACACCTCTGCCAACACCTCTGCCGACACGTCCGCCGCGCGCCCGATGCGCAGGGCGTCGGGTTTGAATTCCTTCAGATACGCCGCCAGCCCCCCGGCCTTGCCCGCGCCGGCCTGCGGCAACACCAACGGGCCATCGACGAATTTCAACCGCGCGGTATCCGTCAGGCCCGCGCGCTGCGCGATCTCGCGGCCACAGGCGATCAAGGGCGCGCGGCTGTCCTGCACCATCCAGGTCACGCGGTCCGAAACCTGCATCGCCCGCATGCCCATGAAGCCGACGCCGCCGCCGATCTCCAGCACCCGCGCGCAGCCGTCCAGATAGCCCGCGAGGTTGCGCGCGTGCCGCCGCTCGAACCGACCGAGGATGATGGCGTCCAGCGCCTCGGGCGAGAAGACGCGCGGATCGGCGGGCAACGCGATCTCGTGGTTCGGCACCCATTCAAGCCCGATCGCGCCGGACAGGTCGATTTCGCCCGGCACGTAGGGGTCGCCATCGCTGGCCGCCCATCCCGCCACGGTGTCGCTGCGCCGTTCCTCCACCGGTTGCTCGGCCACCTCCTTCTCCACCCGGCTCATCAGGGCGGCGATCTTGGCGGGGTCGCGCGCTTGCGGCGGCTTGGCCTCCACCTTGGTGATCGGCACATCGCCCGCCGCGATCAGACTGTCGCGCAGCGCGATGTAGGCCTCGGTCTGCCGGTACTCGTCCAGCCGCGCCTCCACCCGTTCCAGCGCGGCGAAGTGCAGGCGGTTCAGCACCGGGTCGCTCAGCAACTCGGCCATGATCCGCGCGCGGTCGGGGGCGTGGCGCAACACGGCGCGATCCTCCACCTCGTTGCGGTCCTGAAGCGACCAGTAATCGGCGTTGTACTTGTCCTTCTTGTTGTTCACGTTGCCGCGAAACTTGCGCACGGCGTAGCTGTCCACCGATTTCACCGCGTAATGGTTCATCTGCGCCCAGTCATAGCCGATGGTGCGCCGGATGGAGCGCCAGCCCCGGAACTTGAAGTAATCCTCCATCGGGCGACCCGACCCGTTGAGCCACCGGACGCTGTCGGGAAAGTCCGTCTCCAGCCACTTGTTCTTGATCGAGGGGCGGTGGATGCCCAGCTTCCAGTGCTGGTGGTCGAACTTGAACAGCGTCTTGACGCCCCAGCCCTTGTTCCACAGCGGCGGCGCGGCGCGGGTATATTGCTCGGTCACGGGCTGCCGCGACCAGTCCACCACGCCGGCCGAGCCGAAGATGCGCCAGGTGATGACGATCCCGTTGGCCCCCAGCGCCACGGCATCGTCCAGCATCCCCTCCAGGTGGCCCGAAGGATGGCTGATCGCCAGGAACTCGTCGGCATCGAAGACCAGCACCCAGTCGGCGGCGCGCACCACGGGTTCGGCCTGCGCATGGTTCAGCGCCGAAGGCTGCGGCTTGATCCCCTGCGGGATGACGTTGGGACGGTGATAGCCCAGCCCCAGCTCCTCCAGCCGCATCAGCATCTCGTCGGTGCCGTCGCTGCAATCGTTGGTATACACGAGGATATCGGTGAAACCGACGGCCAGGTGATGCGCAACCCATTCCAGCAGGAACGGCGCTTCGTCCTTCATCATCGACACGGCCAGAACCTGCCCGTGTTTCGAAGTGTTCCTGAGGTGCTGCACGCCTGCTCTGGGCCTCTTGGTCGGGACCGATGCAGGCTGTGTATCATGGCGGATGACCGACGCCAACGGCGCTGCCGCAAGACGAAATGGCCCCGGACGGATGGACACGTCCGGGGCCGTCGCGGCCAGTTCGCGCTTCAGGCCGCGAGCGCGCCGGTGTCCCGTGCCGCGCCGAAGTGGCGGCGGTGCAGGAACACCATCAGCAGGACCATGGCGATCTGGACGGCCACGGCCACCGCGCTCAGCGCCCAGTAGGCGGTGCCGAACCTGGCGATCAGGCCCGCATCCACCAGCCCCTTGTTGATCCAGAACTGGGTCAGCACCGACAGCGCCACGCCGGGGCAGATCAGGGCGTAGTTGCCGGGCGAGGCGACAGCGCCGGTCAGGAAGCGCCGCGCATAGCCGGTGGCCGACAGGATCGTCAGCCCCAGTGCCGCGAACAGCACCTCGACCGACATCAGCCGCGTCAGAAGCGCCATGGTCTCCCCCGCGCCGCCATGGACATCGAAATGGACGTGCAGGCCATGGGTCTGCCGCAGCACGAGGATGGCGAGGATCGTGGTCAGCGGGATCACCATCATCAGCGTCGGCGCCTGTTCGGGATTGACGCCGTTCTCGAAGATCGAGCGCAAGCCCAGCACGACGGCCACCGCGCCGATCAGTCCGGCCGCGACCAGGAAGAAGGTCGAGGCGATGAACGCGATACCGGCCGTGGTCGCCGTGACGCTCATCGCGGCCGGTGCGGCCATGCCCACGCCCACCATCGCGAAGGCAAAGGCCGGCATCATCTGGGCGAAGGAATTGTTCCGCGCACAGTCGAACCCGCCCGAAGCCATGATCCGCGCGATGAAGCGGCCCAGTTGCCGGAACGCAAGCACGCCGACGGCAAGGAAAGCCACCATCGCCAGCGGGAACAGGTATTCCACCACCGTCCAGAGGCCGGGAACGAAGACGAGGCCAAGGATGAAGGCACCGTTGATCGACATGGCCAGCGCCAGCGGCAGGGTCATCATCTGCGTCTCGGCGTTGGTCGTGGCAAGGCTGCGTCCGGTGTCCGAGGCCGCGAAGGCGCGCATCCGGCGCAGGTTCCACAGCAGCAGGGCCAGGTTCATCGTGCCGAAGATGGCGATGCCCGCCATGGCGACGATGACGGCGGCGGACAGCGCGGCATTGCCGCCCGCCAGCACGGCGGCCATGTCCTCGAAGATCGGCACCGGGCGGCCGGGATGGGGCACCCAGAACATCAGGTACATGAAGAAGCTGACGGACAGGCCCCCCGCGCCCACGGAGGCGAGGAAGTAGAGCGGGGACCAGGTATCGGCGGGGCGTCGGGTTGGATATGTCACGGGTCTGTCTCCTTGATGGAGGCAGGTCTAGAATAACCCGTCGGGCCCTGTCGGTGACATTGTCACCGGGGCGTCCCGGTCAGCTTCCGCGATAGGTGGAATAGCCATGGGGCGACAGCAGCAGGGGCACATGGTAGTGCATGTCCTCCGCCATGCCGAAGCGGATCGGCACGGCGTCCAGGAACAGCGGCTCCTCGCCCGACAGCCCCGAAGCGCGCAGGTAATCGCCCGCGAAGAAGATCAACTCGTAGGTGCCGGTCGCGAACTTGCCCTCGGGCAGGATCGGGGCGTCGGTGCGCCCGTCCGCATTGGTCAGTGCCTCGGCGATCTTCTTGCGGCTGTTGCCGCTGACCTGGTACAGCCAGATCGGTATGCCCGCCGCCGGGCAGCCGCGCGCCGTGTCCAGCACATGCGTCGTCAGATATCCGGCCATCGGTTTCCCCTCCGGTTTCGGGCCCCTTGAGTTTTCGCGACATTCCGCGTCAACCTCGGGGCGAGTTTCACCACCCCCCGGAGCCATGTTCAAGTGCAAGCGCCCAGATACCCCCGCGACATGACAGGCCATGGCCCGACGCCCCCCGATCCCCGCTGGCCCGGCGGCGCGCGCATCGCGGTGCAGATCGTGCTGAACTACGAGGAGGGCGGCGAAAACAACATCCTGCATGGCGATGCCGCGTCCGAGGCGTTCCTCTCCGAAATCACCGGCGCCGCCCCCTGGCCCGGGCAACGGCACTGGAACATGGAAAGCCTCTACGAATACGGCGCGCGGGCGGGGTTCTGGCGGCTGCACCGGATGCTGCGCGACCTCCCCGTCACCGTCTACGGCGTGGCCACGGCCCTGGCGCGCGCGCCCGAACAGGTCGCCGCCATGAAGCAGGCGCGCTGGGAAATCGCCAGCCACGGCCTGAAATGGATCGACTACCGCAACCACACGCCCGAGGCCGAGCGCGCCGACCTGCACGACGCCATCCGCCTGCATGCCGAGGTCACCGGCCACCGCCCGCGCGGCCTCTATATCGGGCGCTGCTCCGACAACACCGTGCGCCTGGGCGCGGAGGAGGGCGGCTTCACCTACATCGCCGACAGCTACGCCGACGACCTTCCCTACTGGCTCCGCTTCGGACAGCGCGACCAGTTGATCGTGCCCTACACGATGGACGTCAACGACATGCGCTTCGCCATCCAGGCGGGCTTCACCGAAGGCGCGCAGTTCGAACGCACCATCATCGACAACTTCGACATGCTCCATGCGGAAGGCGGGCGGATGCTGTCGATCGGCCTGCATTGCCGCCTCGCGGGCCGCCCCGGCCGCGCCGCCGCGCTCCAGCGCGCGCTGGCGCACATGGCGCGCCACGACGGCGTCTGGTTCGCCACCCGCCTCCAGATCGCGGAACACTGGGCCGCGACCCATCCCGCCCCCGACCGTCCGCGCCCCTCCGAGATGGATCGCGACAGCTTCGTCGCCACCTTCGGCGACATCTTCGAACATTCCCCCTGGATCGCCGAGGGGGCCCACGCGCTTGAACTTGGGCCAACCCACGACACGGCGCGGGGCGTGCATTCCGCGCTGTGCCGGATCTTCCGCAGCGCCCCCGATCACCGGCGCCTCGCGACCGTGATGGCGCATCCCGACCTCGCCGGCAAACTCGCCGCCGCCCGCCGCCTGACCGCGGACAGCACCGCCGAACAGGCCGCCGCCGGGCTCGACGCGCTGACCGATGCCGAACGGACGGAATTCACCCGGATGAACACCGCCTACACCGCGCGCTTCGGCTTCCCCTTCATCATCGCCGTGCGCGACCACGACAAGGCAAGCATCCGCGCCGCCTTCAAGGCCCGGATCGACAACACCCGTGACCAGGAATTCGCCGAGGCCTGCGCCCAGGTCGAACGCATCGCCGAACTGCGCCTGCTGGCCAAACTGCCATGAGCCGGACCATCACGATTCAGCCGATCACACCCGCGGCCTTCGCCCCCTTCGGCGATCTGCTCACCACCGACGGCGATCCCGACAGGATCATCAACCAGGGCCTCTGCGGCCGGTTCCACGACCGCGCGCGCCTCGATTTCTCCGATGGCCGCGCGGGCCTCAGCCTGTTCCGGTCGGACCCCCGCGCGCTGCCCTGCCGGCTCGACATGGTCGAACGCCACCCCCAGGGCAGCCAGGCCTTCATCCCGATGACACAGCATCCCTTTCTGGTCGTCGTCGCCCCCGATGAAACCGGCGCGCCCGGCCGGCCGCTGGCCTTCCGCACCGAAGCGGGACAGGCGATCAATATCCACCGGGGCACGTGGCATGGCGTTCTGACGCCGCTCCACGCGCCCGGCCTGTTCGCCGTGATCGACCGTATCGGGCCGGGCGCGAACCTTGTCGAACACTGGTTCGACACTCCCTATACGGTCGACACGGCGTAACCACGCCCGCCTTCATCTTGGCCGAAAACCTCCCGCCGGAGGCTCCCGTCGCCGCGACAGGGCGCGCGGTCGCGGTCAGATCTCCACCCGCAGGGCCGCGCCGCTTTCCTGCGCCGCCGCCACGATCGCGGCGGCCACGGCCAGGTCCTGCAACCCCACCCCGGTGCCGTCGAACAGCGTGATCTCCGCCTCCGACACCCGCCCCGGATGCGCCCCGTTGATGACCGCGCCGATCTGGGTCACGTCGTCCGCCGCGATCAGCCCCGCGCCCACCGCATGCTGCGCCTCGCCGATGGAGACGCTTTGCGCCACCTCGTCGCAGAACACCGTCGCGCGCGCCAGCAGCGCCGCCTCGACCTCCTGCTTGCCCCGCGTATCGGTGCCCATGCAGGCAATGTGGGTGCCGGGGCTGACGTGATCGGCCATCAGGCTGGGCGCGAAGCTCGACGTGATGGTGATGATCACATCCGCCGCGCGCAGGCCGGGCAGATCGACCGGCTCGAACGGCACGCCCTGCTCCTCGGCCACCGCCGCCAGGCCCGGCACCATCTCCGGGTGCAGGTTCCAGCCGATCACCCGCTCGAACGGATGCGTCTCCAGCGCCGCGCGCAACTGGAACTTGGCCTGGTGCCCCGCACCGACCATGCCCAAGGCCGTCGCATCCTTCCGCGCCAGATGCCGGATCGAGACCGAGGACGCCGCCGCCGTGCGCAGCGCGGTCAGCAGGTTGCCCCCCACCATCGCCGTCACCCGGCCGGTATCGGGGTCGAACAGGAACACCGTCGACTGGTGGTTGATGATGCCGCGCTTCTCGAGGTTGTGGGGCCAGTAGCCGCCCGCCTTGAGACCCAGAACATGCCCCGCCCGGTCGAAGCCGCCCTTGAACCCGTAAAGCGCATCCTCATGCCCCAGCGCCTCGCGCACGACGGGGAAGTTGCAGGCCTCCCCCGCCGCCATCGCGGCGAAGACCCGTTCCACCGCCGCGAAGGCCGCCTCGCGGGTCAGCAAATCCGCTATCGTCCCTTCCGGGACGATATACAGCCCGTTCGGAACCACTTTTTCGCCGACCATCAATAGGCCCGTCCCCGCGCCGAGACTGGCCAGACCACCTCCACCACGTCGCCCCGCACGCCCACGTACCAGTCATGGACGTTGCAGGTCGGGTCGCAATGGCCGGGAACAAGGCGCAGCTTGTCATTCACTTTCAGAACATTCCGCGGATCGGCGACCACCCCGTGCTCGTCCGAACACTTCACGTATTCCACGTCTGTCCGCCCGTAGACCTGCGGCAATCCACTATCCACCGACTGCGCCTTCAGGCCCGCATCCACGATCGCCTTGTCGGCCTTGGCATGGGACATGACCGAGGTCAGGATGAACAGCGCATTCTCCCACTCGCCGCGGTCGATCCGCTGGCCAGTCTCGTCCAGAATGCGCCCGTAATCGGCATCCATGAACGCGTAGGAACCGCACTGCAACTCGTTGAAAACGTTCGAGCTGCTTTCGAAGTAATAGGACCCGGTGCCGCCGCCGCCGACGATGTCGCACACCAGCCCATCGGCCTTCAGCGTGTCCACGGCCTCTTGCACCATGTCGATGGCGATCCGGGTCTTGTCCTTGCGATCCTGATAGGATTCAAGATGCTGCATGGCGCCCTGATAGGCCTGGATCCCGGCGAATTTCAGGCCCTCTGCTGCGTCGATTGCCAATGCGATTTCAACCACTTGCGGTGTCGTCGTCACGCCGCAGCGGCCTGCGCCGCAATCGATCTCCACAAGGCATTCGATCTGCGTGCCATGCTTGACAGCCGCCGCCGACAGGTCGGCCACGTTGGCCAGGTCGTCGACGCAGCAGATCGTGCGCGCGCCAAGTTTCGGCATGCGGGCGAGGCGGTCGATCTTGGCCGCGTCCCGCACCTGGTTCGAGACCAGAACATCCGTGATCCCGCCGCGCGCGAAGACCTCGGCCTCGGACACCTTCTGGCAACACACGCCGCAGGCGCCGCCCAGCTCGATTTGCAGTTTTGCAACATCGACCGATTTGTGCATCTTGCCGTGGACCCGGTGGCGCATGCCGTGGGCGCGGGCATAATCGCCCATCTTGCGGATATTGCGCTCCAGCGCGTCAAGGTCCAGCACCAGCGCGGGCGTCTGGATGTCGGCGGCTTTCATGCCGGGCTTGGCGGGAATGTCGAAGCCGACCTCGTAATCGTTGAATTCCGTCATGTCTTTCATAGGCTTAACTCCCGTATGTGTGGGGGCGGCGGGGTGAACCCCGCCCTACGGATTGGCGGTAGGGCGGGGTTCACCCCGCCATGCGGGTCATCTCATCCACGGCAACCTGTCGAGGTCGACGTTGCCGCCGGTGATGATGACACCGACCCGGCGACCGTGAAAAATGTCCTTGTTTTTCAGGATGGTAGCCAGCGGCACGGCGCAAGACGGTTCCATCACGATCTTCATCCGCGCCCATGTCAGTTTCATCGCCGCGATGATCTCGTCCTCGGAGGCAGTCAGGATGTCGGTCACGTGGTTGGACACGAAATGCCACGTGTTTTCCTTCAACGGCACCTTTAACCCGTCCGCGATCGTCACCGGCGCGTCGTCGGCGATGATATGGCCCGCCTTGAAGCTGCGATAGGCGTCATCGGCCTGCTCCGGCTCGGCCGCATAGACCTGGATGCCGGGCGCGATGGTGGACAGCGTCAGGCAACAGCCCGAGATCATGCCGCCCCCGCCGATGGGCGCGATCACCGCGTCGAGATCCGGAACCTGTTCGATCAGTTCGCGCGAACAGGTGCCTTGCCCCGCGATCACACGCGGGTCGTTGTAGGGATGGACGAAATCGGCGCCGGTTTCGGCATGGATTTCGGCGAAAACCGCCTCGCGGCTCGAGGTGGAGGGCTCGCATTCCGTGATGATCCCGCCATAGCCGCGCACGGCATCCTTCTTCGCCTGCGGGGCGGAATGCGGCATGACCACGTGGCAGGGGATGCCCCTGCGACCCGCCGCGTAGGACAGCGACAGGGCATGGTTGCCCGACGAATGGGTGCAGACGCCCTTGGCGGCCCGTTCATCGCTCAACCCGAAGACCGCGTTCGACGCGCCGCGCACCTTGAAGGCGCCGGCCTTCTGGAAGTTCTCGCACTTGAAGAACAACTCGGCCCCGGTCAGCTCGTCGAGATAGGTCGAAGTCAGCACCGGGGTGCGGTGGATATGGGGCCGGATGCGCTGGTGCGCCGCGATCACGTCGGCATAGGTCGGCAAGTTGGCGGTGTCGAGATCCTTCATGGGGTCGCCTCCTATTCCGCCGCCAGCGCCAGACCGGCGCGGGTGCTGCGATAAACGGCCTGCGCGGCGGCGACGCCGGACCCAAGGTGGATGTCCAGCCCAAGATCCGCCATCACCATCTCGGCCGCGCCAAGGCCTGCCAATGCCTGCACATCCGTCAGCATACCCAGATGCCCGATGCGGAACACCTTGCCCGCGACATCACCCAGACCCGCCCCGAAGGCGATGTCGTAATGGGTTGAGGCATGCTTGACGATCCGCCCCGCATCGAAGCCGTCCGGCGTGCGGATGGCCGAAACGGTGTTGGAATACAGCTCGGGCGACACCGCGCACAGCTCCAGCCCCCAGGCCTTGACCGCCGCGCGAACCCCCGCCGCGATGCGGGCATGGCGGGCGAAGACGTTCTCCAGCCCCTCGCGCTCCAACATCTCGCAGGCCAGTTTCAGGCCGTTGAGCAGCCCGACCGAGGGCGTGTAGGGATAGGCATTCGCCTCATACCCCTTCGCCATGTCGCGGATATCGAGGAAGGTGCGCGAAAGCCTCGCGCCGGGGATCGCCGCCATGGCCTTGGGCGACACCCCGATGATGGCGAGGCCCGCAGGCAGCATGAACCCCTTCTGCGATCCGGTCACGGCGATATCCACGCCCCAGTCGTCGAAGTCGAACGGCATCGAGCCGATCGAGCTGACGCCATCGACGAAGAACAGTGCCGGGTGGCCGGCGGCGTCAAGCGCGTGGCGGACACCGGCGACGTCCGAGACGACGCCCGTCGCGGTCTCGTTATGGGTGGCGAGAACGGCCTTGATCGCATGGCCCGTATCGGCGGTGAGGATCTCGGCGAAACGGTCGACCGGCAGGCCTTGGCCCCAAGGCACGTCGACGACCTGAACGTCGAGTCCGTGGCGCTGGCACATGTCGATCCACTTGTGCGAGAACATGCCGTTGCGCGCCGACAGCACCTTGTCGCCCGGCGACAGCGTGTTGGTGATCGCCGCTTCCCACCCGGCGGTGCCGGTGGCGGGGAAGACGAAGACCTCGGCCTCGGTCGACTTCAGCACGCGCTTCACGCCCGCAAGCGCCGGGTGCAGGATGTCCGCGAACGCGGCCGAGCGATGGTCCATCGTCGGCATGTCGCAGGCGCGGCGCAGGACCTCGGGCATGTTGGTCGGCCCGGGGATGAACACGGGGTTCTGGGTCATGGTGGTGTCTCCTTCCCAATGACCCGGACCCTAGAACCGCTGCGCCGCACCTTCAATTTTTTTGAAATGATTTTTCAAAAGGCAGTCGGCCTGATTTTTTATTGCCTTGTCAGGTGGTTGCATTTTTTCATATAGTGAAAGAGTATTTCACATATTTGGAGACCCGCCGTGGCAGACCGCGAATCCAGCTCCTCCACCGGCGCCCGCCGTCCCCGGGGGCGCCCCCGCGGCTGGGACGACAAGACCGCCCAGAACACCATCAAGTCGCTCGATCGCGCGATGGAGGTGCTGGAGCATATTTCCACCACCCAAGGCCAGACCCTGTCCGCCATGGCCGAGGAACTGGACCAGTCGCCCGCCACGATCTACCGCATCCTCGTGACGCTGGAGGGGCGCGGGCTGGTGGAATTCGATGCCGCAGCACAGGTCTGGCAGATCGGCGCGCGGGCCTTCGTGATCGGCGCGCGCTACCTGCGGCGCACCTCGCTGGTGGACCGCGCGCGCCCGATCCTGCGCCGCCTGATGGAGGCGACGGGCGAGACCGCGAACCTCGGTGTCGCGCGCGACACCCACGTGCTTTTCGTCAGCCAGGTGGAAACCCATGCCTCCATCCGCGCCTTCTTTCCTCCCGGGTCGCTGTCGCCCATGCACGCCTCGGGGATCGGCAAGGCGCTGCTGGCGCAGATGTCCGATGACCGCCTGTCGCGCCTGTTCGCCACCGCGCCGCTGGACCGGTTCACCAGCCGCACTCTGACCGAGCCGTCGACCCTGCGCGCCGATCTGGAGGCGACGCGGGACCGCGGCTTTGCCATCGACAACGAGGAAAAGAACGAAGGGATGCGCTGCATCGCGGCGCCCGTTTTCGACCTGAGCGGCGAGGCCGTGGCGGGCCTGTCGGTCTCGGGTCCGGTCAGCCGGGTCAGCCCTGGCCAGACCGAGCGTCTGGCCAGGGCCGTCACGGCGGCGGCGCATGACCTGTCGGTCGCGATGGGGGCCGACCGGCGTCAGCCCATGGGATAGATCTGGATCGACGGCACGCTGACATGCTCCGGCTGCCCAAGGGCAAACATCACCGCGCGCGCCACATCCTCGGGGCGCAGGGCGTCGGGCTTGGCCTCGTCGAAGAACGGCGTGTCGACCATGCCGGGATTGATGTTGGTCACCCGGACGCCGCTATCCATCAATTCCGCCGCGAGATTCTGGGCATAGCCGCGCACGAACCATTTCGTCGCGCCATAGACCGACCCGGGAAGCGTCGCATGTGCCGCGCGCGATCCGGTCAGCAGCAAGTGGCCCTTCGTCGCCTTCAGATAGGGGATCGCCAGCTTGGCGGTGACCGTCAGGGCGAAGATATTCACGTCGATCATGGTGCGGAAATTGTCGATGTCGCCCGCTTCGGTGCCGCTTGCCGTGGCACCCAACCCGGCATTGGCGAAGACGGCGTCGATCTGGCCGAACTGTTCTTCCGCCGCCTTGAAGGCGTTCGCCAGCGCCTCGGGATCGGTCACGTCGCAGGGGATCGCCAACGCGGCGGCGGTGCCAAGATCCTCGGCCAGTGCGGTCAGCTTGTCCTCGGACCGCGCCAGCAACGCGACCTCGAAGCCTTCGGCGACCGCCGCGCGGGCGGTGGCGGCGCCGATGCCGCTGGAGGCTCCGGTGATGAGAATGACGCGAGCCATTTGGGTATCCTTTCCTGTGATGCAGACCGAGGGAACGCAAAAGGGGGGGCAACCGTTCCCCTGGATGCCGCCCGAGGGCCCCGTGGCCGCGGCGCACCCTTGCGCAGGATGGGCCTGATCGGTTACACTTGCAACCGAATGGGCTCGGTCCATTCCCCGCGGGCCGGGATCTGTTCGTCGCGTGAAGGGCACGTCAGCGCGACCTCTGACAGCAGGAGCACCGCCATGGGACCTTTCCCGCATGACGCCCCGAAAGCCGTGATCGACGCCAACAACGTCGCCGGAACCGACGGCTTCGAATTCGTCGAATTCGCCCATCCCGATCCGGCACAGCTTGAAACGCTGTTCACCGCCATGGGCTATGTCGAGGTGGCGCGCCACAAGTCGCGCGACATTTCTCTCTATCGGCAGGGCGACATCACCTATGTCCTGAACCGCGAACCCGGCACCCATGCCGCGCAATTCGTCAAGGATCACGGCCCCTGCGCTCCCGCGATGGCATGGCGCTGCGTGGATGCGCAGCACGCGCTGAACTGCGCGCTCGATTATGGCGCGACGGAATACACCGGCCCGGGCAAGACGCTCGATGTGCCGGCGGTCATCGGAATCGGCGGCTCCCTGCTCTATTTCGTGGAGACCTATGGCGATGCGGGCAGCCCCTATTGTGCCGAATATGACTGGCTGGGCGCGGTCGATCCCAAGCCGGAGGGCGCGGGGTTCTTCTACCTCGATCACCTGACCCATAACGTGATGCGCGGCAACATGAGCACCTGGTACGATTTCTATGCCAAGGCGTTCAACTTCAAGGAAATCCGCTTCTTCGACATCAAGGGCAAGCAGACCGGCCTGTTTTCCCGCGCGCTGACCAGCCCCTGCGGCAAGATCCGCATCCCGATCAACGAAAGCGCCGATGCCACGTCGCAGATCGAGGAATATCTGAACGCATACAAGGGCGAGGGCATCCAGCATATCGCCGTGGCGACGGATGACATCTATGGCAGCGTCGACAAGATCGCCGCCAATGGCATCGAATTCATGCCGCCGCCCCCCGCCGCCTATTACGCCATGTCCCACAAGCGCGTGCACGGCCACGAAGAGCCGCTGGACCGGATGCGGCAGCACGGCATCCTGATCGACGGCGAGGGTGTCGTCGATGGCGGCGTGACGCGGGTGCTGTTGCAGATCTTCTCGAAAACCGTGATCGGCCCGATCTTCTTCGAGTTCATCCAGCGCAAGGGGGATGACGGCTTCGGCGAGGGAAATTTCAAGGCGCTCTTCGAATCGATCGAGGAAGACCAGATCCAGCGCGGGGTGCTGAAGGCGGGCGCTTAGGGCATGTCGCGCAAGAATGGGGGCCGGTCTTGCGCGTCTCGAACATGCGGTATCAGACGGTCAGAGCGGGTCGCGTGACTGCGAATGAACGCGATACGACCTAAGCCTCGGCCGCCATTGCCGCACCGACGGATTTCAGCGCCGGGTAAAGCGCGCGGTAGGCGGCAAGGCGCGGGGCCATGGCCGCTGCGGCGTCCGGGTTGGGGGTGAACCAGCGCGCCACCTCGGGCTTGGTCGCGATTTCTGTCGCCGGTCGGCCCGTTGCGGCCATCTGCGCCAGCCGTGCCGCCCCAAGGGCCGGTCCGACCTCGGCCGCATCGCTGCGACCGAGCGGCACGCCCATCGCATCCGCGATCATCTGCAACAGGAAGGCGCTGCGGGTGCCGCCGCCGATCGCCAGCAATTGCCGGGGCAGGGGGCCGGAGGCGGCCAGCGCGGCCTGCGCATCGGCGAAGGTGAAGGCGATGGCCTCCACCACGGCGCGCGTCAGGGTGCCGTGGGTGGTGTCTTCGGACAGGCCCCAGAAGCCCGCCCGGATATCGGTGTCGCCATGGGGTGTCCGCTCTCCGGTCAGGTAGGGCAGGAAGATCGCGCCGGGGTCGGCAGTCTCGGCCTCAGCCAGAAGCTCCGCGATGGGGCGCTGCAACAGGTCGGCGAGCCATGCCATCGGACGCGCGCCGTTCAGCATTGCGGCCATAAGGAACCACCGGCCGGGCAGGGTGTGCGCATAGGTGTGGGTGCGGGCCTCGGGGTTGGGGTGATAGCTGTCTGTGGTGACGAAAAGTTGCCCGGATGTGCCAAGCGACACGAAGCCGTCACCGGGTGCGACCGCGCCGATCCCCACCGCGCCCGCTGCCGCATCGCCGGCACCGGTGGCCACGGGAATGCCGGTCGCAAGGCCAAGCGCCTGCGCGGCTTGGGCCGTCAACCGTCCGGCCACCGCGTTGCCCGCAAGGACCTGCGGCAGCCAGTCCGCCCGCGTCGCCGACGCGGCGCACAATGTGCCGGACCATTCGCCCCTGTCCTGATCGAACCACGACGTTCCCGCCGCGTCCGACGGATCGGTCGCCAGCCCGCCATGCAGATACAGGCCGATATAGTCCTTCGGAAGGAGCACATGGGCAATGCGGGCATGGTCGTCCGGCGCATGTTCGGCCAGCCACAGCAGCTTGGGCGCGGTGAAGCCGGGCATCGGGGGCACGCCGGTGATCTGCCCGATCTCGGGCACGTCGCGCGCCATCCGCGCACATTCCGCCACCGCGCGTCCATCGTTCCACAGGATCGCCGGGCGCACCGGGCGGTGATCTGCGTCCAGCATCACGGCCCCATGCATCTGCCCCGACAGCCCGATGGCCACCACCGCGCGCCGCACCGCGTCCGGCAGTTTGGCGCAGGCGGAGTCGAGCGCCGCGATCCAAGCCTGCGGATCCTGCTCGCTCGCGCCCGGGAACGGCCTGTGCACCTCCAGCGCCGCTTCCGCCGTCGCGCGGACGGAACCGTCCGCGTCCATGACGCACAGCTTGATCGCCGAGGTTCCGATGTCGATGCCGAGATATGCCATGAAGCCGCTCCGTGTCCCTGCCCCGATGTCCCCGGTCGAGGGATGCCGGTATGTGGGGAATGGAGGCGAGTACCGGAATCGAACCGGTGTGGACGGATTTGCAATCCGCTGCGTCACCACTCCGCCAACTCGCCTCAGAACGCGGTTCTGCCTATTGGCAAAGCGCAGGGGCGTCAAGCGCTTCGCGTGGCCGCCCGCGCCTCCGGCTGGCATCTGCAGCGCGATGGCCCTCCCGGCGCGGCAGTTTGGCGCCAACCCCGACGCGAATGTTGCGCAAGGCGGGGGGATGTGCGAAACCGACTGTGAAAACTAGACGGATTGGTTCAGTTTATGCCCGACTTCACGCAACGCAGGGTCACCATGGTCGATACGCAGGTGCGTCCGTCCGATGTGACCAAGTTCCCGATCCTCGACGCGATGCTCGCCGTCCCGAGGGAGGCCTACGTGCCGCCCGCATCGCGCGACCTTGCCTACATGGACGGTCCGATCGCACTTGGCGGCGGGCGCCATCTTCTGGACCCGCGCGCGACCGCCAAACTTCTGGACGCGTTGGAGCCGACGCGCGGCGACATGGTTCTCGAACTGGGCGCGGCGACGGGCTACACCACGGCGCTTCTGGCCCATATGTCCGAGGCCGTTGTGGCGGTGGAGGAGGACGAGATCCTCGCCCGCGACGCCGAAGCGACCCTGGCCGATCAGGGCGTCGACAATGCCGTCGTCGTCCACGCCCCCTTGGCCGAAGGCAGCGCGAAGCACGGACCCTTCGATGCCGTCGCCATCTTCGGCGGCGTGCAGGACATTCCCGCCGCGATCCTCGACCAGTTGAAAGAGGGCGGCCATATCGCCGCGATCTTCATGGACGGTCCGTTGGGCGAAGCGCGCCTTGGCGTGAAACGCAACGGCCACGTGTCGTGGCGCATGGTGTTCAACGCCACGGCTCCGGTCCTGCCGGGCTTTGCACGGGCCGCAAGCTTCGCCTTCTGATCGGGCTGACGAACGACGCAAGAGACCTCGACTCACAACAAGCGACCACGGCAGGCAGAGGGCGGACAGATGGCAAACGGGCTGATGAAACGGGCGCAGAAGACGCTCTGGGCGGTCGCGGTGACAGCCTGCACGGTGATCCCCGCCCAGGCCGATGGCCTGCGCGAGGTGATGGTGGATGCCTACCGCCATTCCAACCTGCTGGAACAGAACCGCTACCTGCTGCGCATCCAGGATGAAGGTGTGGCGCAGGCCGTGGCGCAATTGCGCCCGGTGTTCAGCTTCGTCGCGTCGGTCAACCGCGAACTGGTCAACAGCACCTCCACCGCGTCCGCGTCGCTGGTGGCGGAATACCTGATCTATAACGGCGGCGCCCGGCGCTTCGCGATCGCGGCGGCCGAGGAAACCGTTCTGGGCGCGCGCGAACAGCTTCTCTCGCTGGAACAGCAGGTGCTGCTCGATGCCGTGACCGCCTACTTGAACGTCTGGCGCGATATGCAGGTGGTCGGTGTGCGCGAAGGCAATGTCCGCGTCATCACCCAGCAACTGCGCGCCGCGCGCGACCGGTTCGAAGTGGGCGAAGGCACCCGCACCGACGTTGCCCAGGCCGAAGCGCAACTGGCGACCGCACGCTCGCAGCTTGCCGCCGCGCAAGGCGGGCTCGACATAAGCCGGGAGCTTTTCAACCTTGCCGTCGGACGTTACCCCAATGGCCTCAGCGGTCCCGGCGCCATCCCCAATGTCCCCCGGTCCGAAACTGCGGCGCAGGCGCTGGCGCGGCAGGAACATCCCGCCATCCGCGCCTTGCAGCACGAGGTGGCGGCGGCCGAATTGGGCATCGAACAGGCCCGCGCCGGCCTGCGCCCCCAGATCGCGCTGGAAGGCCGCCTGAACCAGAGCTTCACCGATCCCGTGCAGCAGCCGGGCGGCGACAACTGGAACAACTCCGCCACCATCGGCCTCAGCCTGACGCAGCCGATCTATCGCGGCGGCCAACTCCTGTCGCTGGAGCGTCAGTCGCGCGCCCAGGCCGCCGCCGTGCGCGCCAGCCTGAACCAGCAGGTGCGCCTCAACCTTCAGGCGGTGGGCAATGCCTGGGCGCGGATGAACATCGCCGCGGCCCAGATCCAGGCCGCCGACCAGGGCATCGCCGCCGCCGAACTGGCGTTCCAGGGCGTAAGCGAGGAAGCCTCGCTCGGTGCGCGCACGACATTGGACGTTCTGGACGCCGAACAAGACGTTCTGGACGCGCGCATCGCACGCATCGAGGCACAGACGGACCTCTACCTTTCGTCCTACCAGCTCTTGGCTGCGGCAGGGCTTCTGACGGTCGAGAATCTGCGCCTTTCGGTGCCGGAATATGACCCCTCGGCCTATGCGGACCTGGTCTCGGGCGCGCCGTCCCGGTTCAACAGTCCGCAAGGCGCGCAGCTTGACAGCCTGTTGCAGCGCGTCGGGCGTGACTGATCGGACCTGCGCCGCCGCTGCATCGCGCGGCGCGACGGCGGCCCATCGCAACATCTGGGATTTTAGGTAAATCGACGATGCCTTCCGGGCGCAAGTTGTTGTGCGAAATGCCGGTTTTGGGTATCGTGCGCCCGAGTTGATCACCAGAACGGTCCGCGAAAGGGCTGCAATGGGTCAGGTGCGCCATATCCGCGCCCGCCCGTCCGAGGAGAGCATGCATGTCCGATCCCGCGAAGTCGCCGGAAGAAATCGAAGATGTTCTGGCGTCCATCCGTCGGCTTGTGTCCGACCATGGCGCTGCCGGGCAGAGGGCGCAGCGCCCTGCGACGGGCCCTCATCTGGCCAATCCTGCCGACGGACCTGCGGCCCAGGCGAAACCGGCGGAAGCGCTTGTTCTGGCACCGTCTTTCCGCGTGTCGGACCCCGACGATCCGTGGGTTTCCGTCCCCGATGCGGCAGCCGCCGACCATCCCGAATTGGACCATTCCGAATTGGAC
>CAZTUG010000015.1:0-18366 GCA_964615955.1 uncultured Roseicyclus sp. | reverse complement strand
CCGAATTGGACCATTCCGAATTGGACGATGACCTGACTGCCGCGCAGATTTCGGAAGCGGTTCTGGCGGAAACGATCGGGGCGGCTGACGTGACGCACGACCGTTCGGACGGCGGGGCAGACGGCGGGGCAGATTGGCAACCCGATGACCGCCTGGCCCATTTCGACGTGGTCGGAGGCGAAGGGGCATCCGGCGCGGACACGTCCGACGTGCCCATGGATCTGCATTTGGCGGGCGACGCGGACCGCGATGCCATCGCGGCGGACTTGCCGGAGGCCGAAGGGCCGGTCGATGCGCAGTTCGATGCGCTCGACAATGTGTCGGAGGAGGATATCACCGATCTCGTCCGCCTTGATGGCGCGGCCGCCGCGCCCGAAGTGGCAGAGTTCGAATCCGAGACCGGCGACGATAACTGGCCCGGCGACGGCGCGGAAGCCGCGCTGCTGTCCCTCGTCGCGCGGCGCGATCCGGTGGCGGAAGACGTGCGAGAGCTTGAAAACCCCGCGCAGGAGCCGTTACAGGCGGCCAATCCGTCCGTGCCATTCGTCGATCCGGAAGCCTTCGAGGCGGCCTGTCCGGAAGACGATGCTGCCCCATCAGACGCGGCGGCGGCGGAAGATGTCGTGGCCGTTGAACCCGAGCCGGTCGATGACGCCGCCCATGAACCCGAGCCCGACCCCGGGATGGACAGTGCAGCGCCCGAACCGCAGTCCACGGCAGCTGAAGCCGGGGATCATGACGCGGCGGCCATGGAGACGGTGGAAGATGCGGAGCCGACCCGTCCGATCTTTTCGCGTCGTGTGCAACCGGACGCCCCGGAAACCCCGGACGCCCCGGATACATCGGATACATCGGCCGACCCTCAAGCCGACGCCCATGGCACGGATGTCGACGATCTGGGGGCCGAGCCATCGCCGTTCGCCTTCCCCGATCCCGAGGATGGAATCCTCGACGAAGATACGCTGCGCGAGATCATCGTGGACGTGGTGCGTGAGGAATTGCAGGGCGTTCTGGGCCAGCGGATCACACGCAACGTGCGCAAGATGGTCCGGCGGGAGATCAGGCTGGCACTGGCCGCCGAAGACCTGGAATGATCCGACACGCCAGGGCCCGGGCCCTGCCGGCAGGTGGGGCGCTCCCGCGGAAGACGCGAATGCCCCAAGGGGGCACTCACTCTCCCTTTGGGCGTGACGCGCCGGCGGCCTGCGGCCCTGTCGGCGCGCCCGGCGTCGCGCCTTGACCACGGGCCCCGACCGCAACGGCCCCGTGCATCGCCGCAGTCCCGCAGACTACGTTCCGCCCTTGACCTCGTGCCAACGCGACCCGACGTTCGACCCATGTTCCCGATCCGCGACCATAACCCTTCGGACCGCACGCCGTTCGTGACGTGGGCGCTGATCTTGATCAATGTGGTGGTCTTCCTGAGCTATTTTCCCGGCATCTCGGGACGCGAGGCGCACCTCGTGTCGTTCTACCAGCAATGGGGCCTCGTCGCGCGTGACGTGCTCGCCGGAACTGCGCCGCAGACCCTCCTGACGTCGATGTTCCTGCATGGCGGGTGGATGCACCTGATCGGCAACATGGTGTTTCTCTACATCTTCGGGGACAATCTCGAAGACCTGATGGGCCATGTCGGCTTCGCTCTGTTCTATCTGGCGGGCGGGGTGGCGGCGGCGGGCGGGCAAATCCTGTCCGATCCGGGCTCCACCGTTCCGATGGTCGGCGCGTCAGGCGCCATCGCGGCAGTCATGGGGGGCTACCTCATGATGTTTCCCCGCGCGCGCATCGACGTGCTGGTGATCCTCGTGGTGTTCGTGCGGGTCTTCACGATCCCGGCCTGGCTGATGCTGGGCCTCTGGTTCGGGCTGCAACTGGTCAGCGGGTTGTCGATGGACCTTGTCGGCGGCGGCGTGGCTTACTGGGCCCATGCGGGCGGCTTCATCGCGGGGCTGGTGCTGGCCTTGCCGTTCTGGGTGCGGCGGGGCGGGGCGGGGTTCTGGGCGACCCACGGCGGCAAGCCGCCCCATGACGAGGTGGAATACAGGGTGGAGCGGCGCAGGGTCTCGGGCATCCCGCGGGTGCGCCGGGTGCGCAGCCCGCACGGCGTTACCCGCCCGCTGGCCGATCTTGGCCGGATCCCGCGCGCGGGGCCGCGACGCGGCGCCCCGGGGCCGTGGTCGGGCCGTCGATAGGGGACGGACAGATGGACCAGGTGCGGCGCGCATCCGGCCCGCCCAGTCTTGGCCCGCCCAGTCTTGCCCCGCCTCAGGCGCGTTCGGAATATTCCATCGTCTCGGTGTTCACGACGATGTCCTCGTCCTGCCCCACGAAGGGCGGCACCATGACCTTCACCCCGTTGTCGAGGATCGCAGGCTTGAACGAATTCGCGGCGGTCTGGCCCTTCACCACCGGCTCGGTCTCCACGATCTTGCAGGTGACCTTCTGGGGCAGGGTGGCGTTCAGGGCCTCTTCGTCGTGGAATTCCACGAGGATCGTCATGCCGTCCTGCAGGAAGGGGCGTCGTTCGCCCAGCAGATCGGCGGGCAATTCCACCTGGTCGAAGGTCTCGGTATCCATGAAGGTCAGCATGCCGTCGGTCTCGTACAGGAACTGCATGTCCTTCTGCTCCAGCCGCACCCTCTCCACCTTGTCGGCGGATCTGAACCTTTCGTTAAGCTTTGACCCGTTACGAAGGTTGCGGAGCTCGACCTGCGCGAAGGCGCCGCCCTTGCCGGGCTTCACATGATCCACCTTAACGGCGGCCCAAAGCCCGCCATTATGCTCGAGGACATTGCCCGGCCTGATTTCGTTTCCATTGATTTTAGGCATGTGTCAAAACCCTGGCAAAACCTTGAGAAAGAGTAGACGCCACCTATATCTTGGCTCTGAAAGGCTGTCCATACACCGGAACCTGTGCGAATTTAAGCCGAGCCATGCGTCGGGCGAATACCACATATGTGAAAATCGCATCCCTAAATCGCATAGAATCTGGGCATAAGGAACGCCATGCCAAAAATGCAAGAGCAATAAGAAGGATACGAAATGCGAGATTTCGTTGACGGCACCGCCTTCAACTTCGAGCAGGGAGCGCGCGCACGCAAGTTGTTTGCCGCCGTTGTTCTGGCTGCCTTGGATGATGCGATCGCCGATGACAAGAAGTATGGGAACGGCCCCGAGCAGATCGCTCGTTGGGCGCGCTCCCGTGATGGCCGCGAAGTCCTGTCCTGTGCCGGGATCGACCCCAACGAACGGGTGGTGTCGGGCCTGATGGCCTTCGTGGGCAATGGTGTGCGGACCTCCGTGGCGCTCAGCCGCGAAGAAAGCGAACGCCGCAACCAGGCCGAAGCGGCCTGATCTCCGCAAGACAAGCTGCCGGTTTCGAAGACGCGCCCCTCTGCAGGGCGCGTTTTTCGTTTCCCGGGATCGTGTCCGAGGATCGGTTTACATGGCGGCGCGCATGGCGCTTCATGGGCGCACAAGCGGAGGATCGGACATGGTGCACACCATCAGGGCGCAGGCGGATATCGGGTTGATCGGGCTCGGGACGATGGGATCGGCGCTTGCGCTCAACATCGCCGAGAAGGGCTTTACCGTCGCGGTGTGGAACCGGACCACGTCGAGAACCCATGATTTCGTGGCGGATGCGGGCGCGCTGGCCGACCGGGTCATCGGCTGCGACACGCTCGACGATCTGTCCGCCGCGCTGAAGACGCCGCGCGCCGTGATCCTGATGGTGCCTGCGGGCGATGCGGTGGACCAACAGATCGCGGCGCTTGATCCTGTCCTCGGCCCCGACGACATGGTGATCGACGCGGGCAACGCCAATTTCCGCGACACGATGCGCCGGATGGCCACGCTGCGGCACCCCTTCCTCGGTATCGGCGTATCCGGCGGGGAGGACGGCGCGCGCCACGGTCCCGCAATCATGGGCGGCGGCGCGGCAGAACATTGGGCACGGGTGGAGCCGATCCTGACCGCCATCGCCGCCCGGTTCGATGGTGCGCCCTGCGCCGCGCTGATGGGCGAAACCGGCGCGGGCCATTTCGTGAAGGCGGTCCATAACGGCATCGAATATGCCGACATGCAGTTGATCGCCGAAACCTACGGCCTGATGCGCGACGGGCTCGGCCTCGGCGCATCGGACATCGCGCATTGCTTCGCGGGCTGGAACGCGGGGCGGCTCAACTCCTACCTGATCGAGATTTCCGCCAAGGTCGCCGCCGCCCATGACGCCGCCACCGACGGCCCCTTGCTGGACGTGATCGTGGATGCGGCGGGCCAGAAGGGCACCGGACGCTGGACCGCGATCGAGGCGCAGCATCTCGGCACACCCGTTCCGGTGATCGAGGCCGCCGTGGCCGCGCGCAACATGTCCGCCCTGCGCGATCTGCGCGCCGATATGGCCGACAGGTTCGGTGGCACGTCGCCGCTCGACCTGTCGACCGGAACGCTGGAGGCCGCGCTGATCTGCGGCAAGATCCTGTGCTACAGTCAGGGCTTCGACATGCTGCGCGCCGCCGCGTCGGCCTTCGACTGGTCGCTGGATGCCGCCGTGATCGCGCGCAACTGGCGCGCGGGCTGCATCATCCGCTCCGCCATGCTCGACGACATGGCCGCCGCGTTCGAGGCGGCGCCGGGCAGCACCCTGATGGCGGCGCCGGTCTTCGCCGACCTGCTCGCCGACACCATCGGCGCCCTGCGCGCCACCGTGGTCGCAGCCGGCGGGGCGGGCCTGCCGGTGCCCGCGATGTCTGCGGCGCTGGCTTATTTCGACACCATGCGCCAGGCGCGCGGGACCGCGAACATGATCCAGGGCCAACGCGATTATTTCGGCCTGCATGGATTCGTGCGGCTCGATAGCGGCGCGTCCGACCAGCATGGACCCTGGGCCGAGGACTGAGGGCCGAGGGCCCGGTTCGGGCCGGATCAGGCGGCCTGCTGCGCCGGATACCCGGCCTCTGCCAGCACCGCCTGCACCTGCGCGGGCGCGATGGCGCTGTCGATCTCCACGGCGCGCGCCTCCATGTCGAAGCGCAGGGTGGCAGCAGGGTCCGCCGTGGCCATGGCCCGCTCGATGGCCGCCTTGCAATGGCCGCAACTCATGTCGGGAACGTTGAAACGCATCGGGGTCTCCGTCTTCAGGCGTGTCGTCGCGGTCCACGTCCAGCCTTCCCGCGCCGGAAGGTCAAGGCCGAAAAGCGCGACTCGGCCCCTTGACCTTCCAGTTCCGGGAAGGACTACCTATATACCCTGCAATGGAAGGACCGCTCCCCATGACCGCATCCGCCCCGATCACGACCCTCGCCATCGAGGGGATGTCCTGCGCCTCCTGCGTCGGTCGGGTGGAGCGCGCGCTGTCGGCTGTCCCGGGCCTGCGCGACGTGGCCGTCAACCTCGCCTCCGATTCCGCCAGCCTGCGCGCCGAGAATGCCCAGGCCCTCGCCGAGGCCAGCGAAGCCCTTGCCAGCCTCGGCTATCCCGCACGGCAGGCGAAGGTCACGCTGTCCATATCCGAGATGTCCTGCGCGTCCTGCGTGGGACGGGTGGATCGCGCCCTGGGGCAGGTTCCGGGCGTGCTGTCGGTGGCAGTGAACCTCGCCTCCGAAACCGCCGCCGTCACCTATCTCGCCGGGGTCGTCACCCCCGCCGACCTCGCCCGCGCCGCGTCCGGGGCCGGCTATCCCGCCACTGTCGCCAGCGCCGATGCGCCGCTCGATCAGGCGACCGAAAAGGCGGCCGAGGCCGACCGGGCGCGCCGCCGCACGCTGATTGCCGCCGCGCTGACGCTGCCGGTCTTCGTGCTGGAAATGGGCGCCCATGTGATCCCCGGCATGCACATGTGGATCGCGGCGACCATCGGCCAGCAGACCAGTTGGCTGATCCAGTTCGGGCTGACGACGCTGGTGCTGATCGGGCCGGGGCGGGGCTTTTTCGCCAAGGGCATCCCCGCGCTGGTGAAGGGCGCGCCGGACATGAACAGCCTTGTCGCCGTCGGCACGCTGGCGGCCTTCACCTATTCGCTGGTCGCCACCTTCGCGCCCGGCCTGCTGCCCCCCATTGCCCGCGCGGTCTACTACGAAGCCGCCGCCGTCATCGTCACCCTGATCCTGCTGGGCCGGTCGCTGGAGGCCCGCGCCAAGGGCCGCACCGGGGCCGCGATCCGGTCCCTGCTGGGTCTTCAGGCCAAGACCGCCCGCGTGCTGCGCGCGGGCGAGGCGGTGGACCTGCCGGTGGACGACATCGCCCCGGGCGATATCGTGATCCTGCGCCCGGGCGAGCGCATCGCCGTGGATGGCGAGGTGGTGGACGGCACCGCCCATGTCGACGAATCGATGATAACGGGCGAGCCGATCCCCGTGGCCAAGGCCCCCGGCGATCCGGTGACCGGCGGCACCGTGAATGGTGCCGGGGCGCTTCGGATCCGCGCCACGCGCGTGGGGGCCGATACCACGCTGGCCCAGATCATCCGCATGGTGCAGGAGGCGCAGGGCGCCAAGCTGCCGATCCAGGCGCTGGTGGACCGCGTGACCCTGTGGTTCGTGCCCGCCGTCATGGCGCTGGCGGCGCTGACGGTCGCGGTCTGGCTGCTGGTCGGGCCGGACCCGGCGCTGACCTATGCGCTGGTGGCCGGTGTCTCGGTTCTCATCATCGCCTGTCCCTGCGCCATGGGGCTGGCCACGCCCACCTCGATCATGGTCGGCACCGGGCGCGCGGCGGAACTGGGGGTGCTCTTTCGCAAGGGCGATGCACTGCAGGCCCTGTCCGCGGTCTCCGTCGTGGCGCTCGACAAGACCGGCACGATCACCGAAGGCCGCCCTGAACTGACCGATCTCGTGCTGGCCGAGGGGGTCGACCGTGCCACGCTGCTGTCGCTGGTCGCGGCGGTGGAGGCGCGCTCCGAACATCCCATCGCGGACGCGATCACGCGCGCTGCCCGCACCGAGGATGCACCCAAGGCCGAGGCGGAGGCGTTCGAAGCGATCCCCGGCTACGGTGTCCGCGCTACCGTGAACGGCCGCAGCGTTCTGGTCGGTGCCGACCGCCTGCTGACGCGCGAGGGGATCGATCCCGGCGCGCTGGTGCAGGCCGAGGCCGACCTCGCCGCACGGGGGCGCACCGCGCTCTATGCTGCCGTGGACGGCATTGCCGCCGCACTCATCGCCGTCTCCGACCCGGTCAAACCGACCAGCGCCGCCGCGATCCGCGCGTTGCAGGCGCAGGGCCTGCGCGTCGCCATGATCACCGGCGACAAGCGTGAAACGGCCAAGGCCATCGCGGCCGGACTTGGCATCGACACCGTCATCGCGGGCGTCCTGCCCGATGGCAAGGTCCGCGCGCTCGACGATCTGCGGCACGGCGGCGCCAGGATCGCCTTCGTCGGCGACGGCATCAACGACGCGCCCGCGCTGGCCCATGCGGATGTCGGCATCGCCATCGGCACCGGCACCGATGTGGCTATCGAAAGCGCTGACGTGGTGCTGATCTCGGGCGATCTCGCGGGGGTGGTGAACGCCGTCGCCGTGTCCCGTCGCACCATGGCCAACATCCGCCAGAACCTGGTCTGGGCCTTCGCCTACAACGCGGCGCTGATCCCGGTCGCGGCGGGCGTGCTGTTCCCGGTGCTGGGCGTGCTGCTGTCGCCGGTCTTCGCGGCGGGGGCGATGGCGCTGTCCTCGGTCTCGGTGTTGGCCAACGCGCTGCGGCTGCGCCGGATCGCGCCTGCCCTGCACGACGGCGGATCTGTCGCGCCGCCGGTGCCTGCGGCCCGCAGGCAGGTGCCCGCATGAATATCGGCGACGTCGCGCAGCAGGCGGGCCTGCCGCCCAAGACCATTCGCTATTACGAGGAAATCGGCCTGATCCGCCCCCGGCGCGGCGCCAATGGCTATCGCAGCTTTCGCGCCAGCGATGTGCACAAGCTGGCCTTTCTCGGGCGGGCGCGGGCGCTGGGGTTTTCCATCGCCGATTGCCGCGCCTTGCTGCATCTCTACGAGGATGACGCCCGCGCCAGCGCCGAGGTGAAGGAAATCGCCAGGGGCCACCTCGCGGAGATCGAGCGCAAGATCCGCGATCTCGACGAGATGCGCGCGACCCTTGCGGATCTCGTTGCCGCCTGCGCCGGGGACAGCCGCCCCGATTGCCCGATCCTCGCCTCCCTCGCGACCCCGGACGACGCCCCTGAGGACGGCCCGGACGGCCCCTGAGGACGGCCCGGACGGCGCCCCTGCGGACAGCGCCCCGGACGGCGCCCCTGCGGACGGCCCGGACGCGGTCTAGCGCGTGCCGCGTTCGTTCGCAGGCACGCGACCCAATCGAACCGTTTCATACCGCATGTCCGAGACGCGCAAAACCGCTCCCCGCTGTTGCGCGACGTGCCCTAGCCCCGCCGCGCGATCAACAGGCCCGCGCCGATGATGAACAGCGCGCCGAGGCCCATGTTGATCCCCGGCACCTCGTCGAAGAACAGGTATCCCGCCGCGCCCGACAGCAGGATCGACGCGTAGGAAACCGGCCCCAGCACCCCCGCATCCCCCAGCCAATGCGCCTTGAGAAAACAGATCTGCGCCAGCTGCGCGAAGACGCCCACCGCCAGCAGGATCGGCCAGTGCCCCGCGTCCACCGGTTGCCATCCGGCCAGCGCAACGGGCGCCGTCAGGATCGCCAGACCCGCGGTGTAGAACACCATCATCACCACCGGCGGCGTGCCCTTCAGCTTGCGGGTGCAGATCACCGCCAGCGTGCCCAGCACCACCGTCAGGCACAGCGCCGCAAGGCCCCGGTTCAGCACCACCTGCCCCGGTCCCACCGCCACCACCGCCCCCGCCAGCCCGATCCCGGCGGCAATCCAGCGCACCCGCCCGATCCGCTCGCCCAGCAACAGCGCCGCGAAGATCATCAGCAGGATCGGCCGCGTGAAGTTGATCGCGGTGAACAGCGCAAAGGGGATCCGGGCGATCGCATAGAACGAAGTAGACAGCGTCAATGTCGACAGAGCCACGCGCAGCAGGTGCAGCCCCCAGCGGTCGATGCGGGAGAAGGCGGCGCGGTCGCGGATCACCCATGGCACCAGCAGCACCAGCCCGACGCCGGCGCGCAGGACCACCAGTTGCACCGCCGGATACTCCGCCCCCATCGCCTTCACGATGCCCAACGCCCAGATGTTCAGCGCCATGTCCGCGATCAGCCACGCCGCCCCGCGCTGGTTTTCGCCCGGGCTGGCGGGGGGGACGACCTCGGCCACCGGCGGCTCAGGCGGGCTGGAGGATGTTCGCCATCAGCCGGAACGCCCCCGGCACAAGGCAGGCCATCTGGTGATGCAGGATCAGCGCCACATGGGTGTGCCGCCCGTCGCCGATCCGGGCCGACAGCAAGGCCCCCTCCAGCGGCGTCTCGCCCGCATCCGACATCGACAGCAGCGGCTGGTAGGCCGCGCTCCATGACTTGGCGAAATAGAGGCCCCGCTCCTTGTGCCAGCCGTCCCAATCCGCCGCGCCGATGACGTTGGGCGTGGTCAGGATCGGATGGTCGGGCACCAGATGCGTCACCGCCGCCGCCTCGTCCGTCACGCGCCAGCGCAGGGACGGCTGGCCGATCTCCAGCCGCGCCGGGGGCACGGTGTCGGGGTCCCAGTCGTCCCATGGCCGGTGATAGAGCGTTACAAGGGTGCCGCCCGCCCGCGTCCAGTCGTGCAGCGCCGGCATCAGCGCGCGCAGACCAGGCCGGAAGCGCATCGCGAAGACGCCGATCAGCACCGTGTCGAACCCCGCGAACGGGTTGGCCGCCGCAAGCGCCGTATCCTCCAGCACCGTCACGTCGCAGCCGATGGCGGCAAGCCACGTCGCCGCCGCATCGTTGCCCGCGCCGATATAGCCGATCCGCGCGCGGGGCAGGGCGATGGTGGTCACGCGCAGGTCCAGCACCGCCGGGGTGCTGCGCAGGCGGGGCGCGATATGGGCATGTTCGAACAGGCGCACCCTGTGGGCGGGCGCGCCATCGATGGTCAGCGGCAGGGCATGCAGCCCCTCGGCCACGTCCCCTCCCACGTCCTGGCCCACGTCCTCGCCCACGTCCTCCGGCACGTCCTCCGGCGCGTCCTCCGGCGCGTGCAAGGTGCAATCGGCCCCGTTCCAGACCTGCCGCCAGCCCTCGGGCAGCGCGAATCGCGGCGCGCCCTCGGTCGCGCCCGAGATCGTTACCCGCACCGCGCGGCCCGGCCCGGCAAGGTTCAGGATCGCCCCGCTTTGCGACAGGTGCGCGCGGATGGCGGGCGCGATCAGCGGCGGCGCTTCGAACGGCACCATGGAGGTCGCCTCCACCCCCTCCGCCGCGATGGTCACGGCCAGCGCCGGGGCGGCGGGGACCAGCGGATCGTAATGGTCGGGGTAGGGGGCTGATGGCGCGGCATCGGCGGCGACCTGCACCTGCCCCCCGGCAAGGCGCATGGTCTGGGGCAGCACGACCGCGATGCGCGCGTCCCCGTGATCGGGCGTGCGGCTCTCCAGCCGCAGGTCGGTGGTCGCGCCGGGTTGCAGGACACCGCGCGCCACCGTCGCGCGTGCGTCCGGGTTGGCGCAAAGTCGCATCACCCGGGCCAGTTGCGCCTGCTTGCGCGCGATCCGGTGGGCGTGGTCCGGGGCGACACGCGCCGCCGCCAGCGCGCCCACGGCCCGCGCGGCATGGCCCAGCATCGCGGCCCGGTCGGGGAACGCCGCGACCAGCGCCGCGATGGCGTCCTGCGTCGGGGCAAGGCCCGCGCCCAGATCGTCCAGATCGGCCAGATCGCGCGGCAGGTTGTCGGTGACGGCCGCCGCATCCGCCCCCACCCGCGACATCGCCAGATGCAGCGGCCAATCGACCTCCTGTCCCGCCGTGACCCAGCGCCCCATGCCCTGCGTGCGGTGGAACGCGCGCGATTGCTGGCCGATGCGGGCATGGCTCATGCCCAGCACCGCGTCGCCGCCGCGCCCTGCCACCACCACCGTGGCCTCCGGCGGCGGCACCTCGTCGTCATAGGCCCCGCCTGCGCCGGACCAGGCCGGAAGATACAGCTTCGATACCGTCCAGGGCGCCAGCCCGCCCGCCACGAAGGCAGGATCCGCGGCCAGGTCCACCGCCTCGAACGCGGCCTGCGTCATGGCGCGGTGGTGGCCGTGCTGGCCCGGGATATCAAGGAAAGTCGGGCAGATGATATCGGGCCGCTCGGTGCGCAGGATCTCCACGAAGCGCTGCACTGTCCGGGCATGGCCCCAGCGCGCCATCGTCTCCTCGCCCGACTTGGAGAAACCGAAATCCGTGACCGGGTCTTCCGCCGATTGCCCCAACCAGTAAAGCCGCAGGTCCAGCACCTCGGCCGCGCGCTCCATCTCCGCGGTGCGCAGCGTGCCAAGGTCGAAGCCCGTTTCCGTCCCGATATCGTTCTGGCCCCCCTCGCCCCGGGTGGAACAGGCATAGCTCAGGTTCAGGCCGTCGCGCAGGCCCAGCGCCGCCAGCATGGCCGAGGTCTCGTCATCGGGATGCGCGCCGGTATTCATGAACCCCACGACCGACCGCAGCGGGGCCAGCGCGCGCCACAGCCGGGCGATCAGGGGGGCGGCGGCATCGGCCGCGATACGGGTCTGGTCTGGAGTGGGCATGGGCCGCTTTCAGGTGCTGAGGACAAGGCTGGGGGTGAGGGTCTGGTTGATGACGAGGGCGGCGGCGCCAAGCGTCGCGGTCATCCGCCCCGCCGCTCCCGCCAGCAGGCGCGGGCGTGTCCGGTCCGCCCGGTTGGCGATCGAGGCCGTCGGCAATTCGATTCGCCGCGCCAGATGCTCCAGCACGGGCGCGGGCAGGGCGCCCCCGATGATGACGGCCTCGGGATCGTAGAGGTTCTCGAGGATCTGGATGATATGGGCCAGCGCCGGGGCCGCGCTGTCGATCCAGTCCAGCGTCGCGGGGTGACGGGCGGCAAACAGCCGTTCAAGGTCCGCGACCGTCTCCGCCGCCTCGCCCGAACCGCGCAGACGCTCCGCCAGGGCCATCCGGCTGGCGATCTGCTCCAGCGGCCGCAACTGCCCGCCGACCGGCGCCAGGACATGGCCGATCTCTCCGGCATTGCCATGGGCACCGCGAAACAGCGCGCCGCCATGGACCAGGCCAAGCCCGATCCCGGACCCGAAATAGAGGTAGGCATAGGTGGACAGCCCCGCAGCCACGCCTGAAATCCGCTCGAACATGGCGGCGGCATTGGCGTCGTTCTCCACCGTGACAGGCAGGTCCAGCGCAGCGCCGAAATGCGCCTCCGCGTCGATCCCGGCCCAGCCCGGCAGTTCCGTCGACAACCCCGATACGCCGGTGCGTCCGAACGGACCCGGCATCACCACGCCCGCCCCCAGCACCCGGCCGCGATCGGTGCCGCAGGCCGCCAGGGCCTCGGCCAACAGGCGCTGGACCAGCGGGCTGACCTGGGGCGGGGTGGCGCAGGTGACGGCGGCGCGCGCGGTGTGGATCGTGCGCCCCTCCAGGTCGATCACGGCACACAGCACCGCGTCCGGGCGCAGTTCCAGCCCGAAGGCGACCCCCGCCTTGCCGTCGATCGCATAGGTTACCGCCGGCTGGCCGCGTCCACCCACGCGCCGCCCCGCCTGGTAGAGCCAGCCCTCGTCCACCAATTCCCCGATGATGTTGCTGACCGCCTGCGTGCTGAGACCGGACGCGCGCGCGATCTCGGCCCGGCCCGACGCGCCCGCGCGCCGCACATGGCCCAGAACCAACCCGCGATTATACGCTCGGCTGCGTTCGGCGTTCGATCCGGGCGGGGACAGAAACAGACTCATGGGCCCATCAGGTAGCGCAACTCGCTTGATAGCTCAATTGGTTTGACTTAATCCTGAACCATGCCGCGCTCGAATCGCGGAAGCGTCCCGCATGACCGGGACAGCCGACATCAACAGGGAGCTTCCAACCATGTTCACCGGACTTCGCACCACCCTCGCCGCCACGGCGGTCACCGGCGCGACGCTGTTCGCCGCCGCCCCCGCCATGGCCCAGGTCGAGATCGAATACTGGCAGTATTTCTTCGATGCCCGCGTCACCGCGATGGAGCAGCTGATCGAGAATTTCGAGGCCGCCAACCCCGACATCACCGTCACGATGACCCATTTCCCCTATGACAACTATCGCACCCGCGTCGCCGCCGCCGTGCCTGCGGGCGAGGGGCCCGATATCGTGCAGCTCTTCTACGGCTGGCTGAACGACTACATCGAGGCCGATCTGATCCAGCCGCTGCCCGAAGCCACCTTCCCCGCCGCCGAGATCGAGTCCGAGTTCTTCCCGATGGTCGCCGCGATGCAGGTCGACGGCCAGTATTGGGCGCTGCCCACGGCCGTGCGGTCGCTGGCTCTGTTCTACAACGAGCGTCTGTTCGCGGCCGCCGGCATCGATGGCCCGCCCACCACGCTCGACGAGATGATCGAAGCCGCGCAACTGCTGACCGAACGCGATGGCGCGGGCAACATCACGCAGGTGGGCCTGACCACCGGCATGACCGCGCAGGACCACCATTGGTGGCGCGAGGTTTTGGTGCGCCAGATGGGGGGCGAGCCCTATGCCGACAATTATCGCACCGTCACCTATGACAGCGACGCGGGCCGTGCGGCGCTCGATTTCTATGTCGCACTTGAAGGGGATCTGGGCGTGACCCAGAACTCCTTCATGGACGAGCCGCAAGCCGCCTTCCGCGCCGGTCGCGCCGGCATGCATATCGACGGATCGTTCCGCATCGGCGCGCTGGCCGATACCCGCGGCCTCGAATGGGGCGTGGCGGAGCTTCCCGCCGGGCCGGACGGCACGCAATCGAACTACTCGTCCTATTGGGTGAACGCGATCACCTCTTCGGCCGAGGGTGCGGAATACGACGCTGCCGTGCTGTTCATGCAGTATATCACCTCGCCCGAGGCAATGCAGATCTGGCTGGAGGTCGTGGGTGAATTGCCCGCCCGCCAGTCGGTCGGCATGACCGAGGAAAACGCCAACGATCCGGTCTATGGCCCGTTCATCCGGGGGCTGGAATATGCCCATACGACGCTGTTCGCCGACGAATCCGCGCAGCGGCAGCTGATGGTCGAAATGGTGGAGCGGGTGCAGCTTCAGGGCATGGACCCGGCTGAAAGCCTCGCCATCGCGGCCGCCGCCGAACAGGCGTTGCTGGATGATTACTACGGCGAATGATAGCCTGATGACCGGGCGGGCCTTTCGTGGCCCGTCCAAACCCACGCCGTGATGCGCGGGCCGCCGGTGGCCCGCGCGCCCCGCATCCCTGACCCTTCCTGCGCAAAAAGGCCGAACCGCCCGTGGCAGATCATTCCCCGTCCGACGCCAGACGAATACCGCGACCCGACACGCGCCAGCATGGCCTCTTCGCGTCGCGCTGGCACCGGCTGAGCATCAAGCAGAAGCAGGTCGTCTGGGCCTGGGCCTTCCTTGCGATCCCCATCGTCTTCTACACCGTCGTGCGGTTCTACCCGACGGCCAACGCCTTCGTGCTCAGCTTCCAGGAATGGAACCTGCTGGGTCCGCGCGTCTGGGTCGGGTTCGACAATTACGTGGACCTGTGGAACGATCCCGTCTTCTGGCAGGTCTTCGTCAACACCTTCGAATACCTGCTGATCGGCACGCCCATCAGTCTCGTGATCTCGTTCTTCATCGCCTACCACCTCGACAAGGTGCGCTTCATGCACGGCACGATCCGGGCGCTTTATTTCCTGCCCTTCATGACCTCCGCCGTGGCGATGGCCTGGGTCTGGCGCTGGTTCTACCAGCCGGTGCCGATCGGGGTGTTCAACAACTTCCTCGCGGGCTTCGGCATTTCGCAGATCCCGTTCCTGCAATCGACCACCATCGCCTTGCCCGCCGTGCTGGCCCCCGCCGTCTGGGCCGGCCTCGGCTTCCAGATCATCATCTTCATGGCGGGTCTGCGCGCCATCCCGCAGACCTATTACGAGGCCGCGCGGGTGGACGGCGTGTCGAACTGGACGATGCTGTGGGAAATCACCCTGCCACTCCTGAAACCCACGCTGGTGTTCCTGGTCGTGTTCTCCTCCATCGGGTTCCTGCGGATCTTCGACCACGTCTTCAACATGACGACGAACAATCCCGGCGGGCCGCTCAATTCCACCAAGCCGCTGGTGCTGATGATCTATGAAACGGCGTTTGGCGGGCGTTCCCAGATGGGCGCGGCGGCGGCGCAGACCGTAGTGCTGTTCACCATCCTGCTGGTCGTCAGCCTGGTGCAGTTGCGCATCCTGAGGGACCGCTGATGGCCGTCGCCGACGATATCCGCATCAAGGCCTCGTCCGAGTCGCTGCTGCGCTCCGACCAGCCGCGCCCGCCGCGCGACTACGCGCAGTTCATCCGCTGGGCGCTGCTGTTCGCGGGCGGCCTCGTGATGGTCATGCCGCTGGTCTACATGATCTCCACCTCGCTGAAATACTCGTTCGAGGTCTACAACCTTAACCTCATCCCCGAAGAGCCGACGCTGGACAACTATACCTACGTGCTGGCCGACGGGCGCTTCTTCACCTGGTTCATCAACTCGCTGGTAATCGCGTCGCTGACGACGATCTCCACCCTGATCTTCGACAGCCTCGTGGGCTACGTGTTGTGCAAATTCAAGTTCCGCGGCCGCTACATCGTGTTCATCGCGATCCTCTCCACCTTGATGATCCCGACCGAGATGCTGATCATCCCCTGGTACATGATGAGCCAGAATTTCGGCTGGCTCGACAGCTACTGGGGCATCATGTTCCCGGGATTGATGACCGCCTTCGGCGTCTTCCTGATGAAGCAGTTCTTCGAAACGGTGCCCGACGATTTCCTCGAAGCCGCGCGGATCGACGGGTTGAACGAGCTGCAGATCTGGTGGTCCGTTGCCATGCCCCTGGTGAAACCGGCGTTGGCCGCGCTGGCGATCTTCGTGTTCCTCGGCAACTGGACCGCCTTCATCTGGCCGCTGATCGCCACCACCACCACCTCGCTCTATACGCTGCCCGTGGGCCTGTCGTCGTTCGGGGACGAGGCCGATGTGGCGTGGGAGTTGATCATGACCGGCGCCGCCATCTCCACCCTGCCGACGCTGGTGTTCTTCCTGGTCTTCCAGCGGTTCATCATCCGGGGCGTGGTGATGGCGGGGCTGAAGGGGTGAGCGGCAGTGTCGACATCTTGTCGAAACGGATCGCTCCGGTGGCGCGATCCGAGCCGCGCACGCGCGATCCGCAAGGATCGGGCCGGCGAGCCGCCCGCGCGCTGTGCCCGCCGAAGGTCGCGTCGATCCAAGCGCGTCCTGTGCCGCGGCGCGCCCCTGTCGGACCTGCGCGCATCCCCGGGGGCCAGCCCCCGGACCCCCGGAGGTTTTTTGCCAAGATGAAGGCGGGCCGGGCATGAACGATACGTCCACCTTCCCCGATCCGACCTATCGCGACACCGTCCTCGCGCCGCTGTTCGAGGGGGTGAAGATCCATTACGCCACGCACATGGCGGCGATCAACCGCGCGCATCTGGTGATGCTGGTGGAGGCGGGTATCCTGCCGCGCGCCACGGGCGCGCAGATCGCGGGCGCGCTGGCCGCCATCGAGGCCGAAACCGATATCGCCGCGTTGACCTATACCGGCGCGTTCGAGGATTATTTCTTCGTCGTCGAGGACCAGTTGAAGCGCCGGATCGGCCCGGACCTCGCAGGTGGGCTGCATACCGCGCGGTCGCGCAACGACATGGACCACACGCTGTTCAAGATGGCGCTGCGCAGCCGCACCGATGCCATGCTGCAGGCGCTGCTGACCCTGGCCGAGGCGCTGATCGCCAAGGCGCGCGCGGAACGCGACACGCCCATCGTCGCCTATACCCACGGCCAGCCGGCGCAGCCCACCACCTTCGGCCATTACCTTGGCGCGGTGATCGAGGTGCTGTTGGGCGACATCGCGCGGCTGGACCAGGCGCGCGACGCGCTCGACGCCTGCCCGATGGGGGCGGCCGCGATCACCACCTCGGGCTTTCCCATCGACCGGGACCGCGTGGCGCGGTTTCTCGGCTTTACCCATCCGAAACGGAATTCCTACGGCTGCATCGCCTCGGTCGATTACATCACCGGGCTCTATTCCGCGCTCAAACTGCCGTTCCTGCATTTCGGCCGGGTGGTGCAGGACATGGGCTTCTGGTCCGCCTTCGAGGTCGGGCAGCTTTACGTCCCCGACGCGCTGGTGCAGATCAGCTCCATCATGCCGCAAAAGCGCAACCCGGTGCCCATCGAACACCTGCGCCACCTGTCCAGCGTGACCGTCGGGCGCTGCGACACGATGCTGGCCACGATGCACAACACGCCGTTCACCGACATGAACGATAGCGAGGGCGAGGTGCAGCAAGCCGGTTACGGCGCATTCGAGACCGGCGCGCGGGTGGTGGCGCTGCTGGCGGCGTTGCTCCCCGCCTGTTCCATCCGCGCCGACCGGGTGCGCGCCAATGCCGATGCCGCCTGCGTCACCATCACCGAACTGGCCGATACGCTGGTCCGCGCCGAGGGGCTGTCCTTCCGGCAGGCGCACGAGATCGCCGCCGCCACCGCGCGCGCGGTTATCGCCGACGGCGCGCCGCTGGCCGATGGCCATGCCGCCTTCGCCAGCGCCTTCCAGGCCCAGACCGGCCGCGCCCCCGCCCTCGGACCGGCCGCCTTCGCCGAAGCGGTCGCCATCGAAACCTTCATCGCCCGGCGCACCGTCTTCGGCGGCCCGGCCCCCGCACCTCTCGATTCGGCGCTCGAAAGCTATGCCGATACCGCCGCCACCCTCGCGCAGGCCCAGACCGCCCGCGCCCGCCGCCTCGCGGAGGCCGCAACGGCCCTCGCAGCGGCCTTCCAGACCCTGACGGAGCAGACCTGAATGGCCAATCTCGCCCTGCGTGATCTCACCAAAGCCTATGACAAGACCGAGGTGCTGCATGGCATCAACCTCGATGTCCATGACGGCGAATTCGTCGTCTTCGTCGGCCCGTCCGGCTGCGGCAAATCCACCACGCTGCGCATGATCGCGGGGCTGGAAGAGGTGACATCGGGCACCATCGAAATCGGCGGGCGCATGGTCAACAACCTGGAACCCAAGGACCGCGACATCGCCATGGTGTTCCAGAACTACGCGATCTATCCGCATATGTCCGTGCGCAAGAACATCGCCTTCGGGCTGCGCACCTCGCGCATGACCAAGCCGGAAAAGAACGACCGGATCGAGGAGGTGGCGGGCCTCCTCGGCATGACCGAGTATCTCGACCGCAAGCCCAACCAGCTCTCCGGCGGGCAGCGCCAGCGCGTCGCCATCGGGCGCGCCATGGTGCGCGACCCGGCGGT
>CAZTUG010000014.1:0-52994 GCA_964615955.1 uncultured Roseicyclus sp. | reverse complement strand
GCTAAGGGCGGCCACGAGCAAGAACAAGAAGAAAGAACCCACGAAGTTCCTGCGTGATTACGTCAACCAAAACCTTCCACCCAAGCTTCACTTTCTGCCTCCGCTTCCAGGCACGAATGAGCCTCTTCTAGTGCAGTTTGGAAGAATCCGCACAATACCGATGGAAGATTTAAATCAACAACTTGCCAACAGAGTTGCGTCGGTCTCGCCACCATTTCTGAGCAACCTTGTTCAAAGGTTTGGTGCATTCATAAGCCGGACTGGTCAGCCGAACATCGATGTCGAGCATTTCTAGTTGAAAACCACTCATCGGAGTTGATTGATAGGGCGCTTGCAAGAGCCCTGCCCCGTGCGTTGGATTAGTATAGCCACGTCGGGTTTTTACATGTCGGTTTATGTCCAAATGCAGGGGAAATGCCGCGCTGTTCCCAACCGTAATTCCTTCCCCTCACCAACCTTAGAAAAGTGGGACACAAATCCGAAAGAACCCAATAAGCATGGTGACAGAAAAAAGTCCCACCGACCTGTAGCTTATTGTAATAAAAGTAAAAAGTTATGCCGCCCCCGGGCACCACTAAAATACAATAAAATCAAATACCTAAGCTTTTATCCAGAATTGCGTCAGCCGTTTCACTGCGGCGCTGGGTAGCACTCGGGTAACATAACGCCACCAAGCCCAAGAAATTGCTTCACCTAACTGACCGTCTCAATCCTAGATCGTGTCGGACGGTTTCTCGGAAATGTCGCGCGTTACTGCGATCACCATCTTACCGTCAGCGAGACCCTCATTTACTTCTGCGCACTTCTCTTCCACGAGTTCGACGAGTTCTTCGAAGTTCACCACGTTGCCCGCGACAGTCTTTCGGAAGGCGCTTCTTTTGTTCGTATTGGTATTCTTGTCCTTCACCGCCTTCCTCGGACGTGACGCATTCACGAGAACATATATGCCGGTGTGAGATGAAGCCTCCCTCCTGATCCTCTGGATATTTCTCGAAACGCGCGATTGAATCGACATGCGCGGCATGGCGCATGGCGGTCACGCCTTCGACCATAGACTATAAGTCATATTCGACTTAGGTTCACGGAAGGCCCGAAGTCACTGGCGAAATTCAGGAATGCAGCAAGAGGCAGGGGAACGTGCGCCCTCGTGGTTGACTCATAGTCTATATGACGAGGCGAGGGCCGTCCTGTCGCCCGAGGCCCTTCTACTGCCCGATCAAGTCTTGGATTTCATCGACCGACGCGCGGTCACGCACGGCGTCTATGGCTGGTGGTTCGACCATGGCCTTCCTCTGGTGCCAAGGGACGGCTGCATCGAGCGCGACGGGAAACACCTGCTCTACATCGGCATCGCGCCCCCGAAAGACCGGCCGGTGCGGCGAGGTGCGGCGACGCCTGTGAAAAGCCGTCTCTGGCGCAACCACCTGCGGGGCACCGTGCGCACCTCGACCTTGCGCCTTTCGCTCGCGGCCCTTCTCGAACAGGAGCTTGAACTGGTGTTCTGGCGCGACAAGCGAAACCGCGTGCGCATGGATCGCCACCACGAGGACAAGCTATCAGATTGGATCGCCAAACACGCGGCGATCTCGGTCATGCAGCATGACGAACCGTGGTCCCTTGAGGAAACGCTGATCAGGAACGGCCCACCCTTGCCCCTCAACCTGAGCATGTCGGGGCATCCGTTCAGATCGGAACTGAGCGACCTGCGCCGCGCGCTGGGGTGAAGCTGACCGCGCCTGCAACTAACCCCGAGGATCGAGAGCGAAACGCGCGCGCGGCGGCGTTGTATTGAGCCAGCAGCGCCGGGGCGTGCCTCGGGCATGGTGATCCCGTCGCAATCCCGGCTGGCGCGCTGTGCGCGGCGCTCACGCCGATCATCATCATGGCGGCGCATCGGCACGGCTACCCCTGTGGTCTCTCTTGACGGTAAACGAAGTGACCGCGACGGCAGACGCAATGGTCTGAGGTCAGCCGAGCGTTGGGATCTGCCATTCGTCTTCAGGCATGGAGCGCAACCCCGTCCCTGTGAAAGCGCATGTGCCACCCAATCTTTCGAAATGGGCCGAGTGCATGCCATGCCATTTTGTGGCCAAGGCAGCGTCGCGGTTTCCCCTCGGGACAACAGTCCCCAACGCGGGCTTCAAGGATCTCAAGGCTAGCCTGAGAAACGAGATGAGCGACCAGCCTTGGCTGATCGGCGACAGGCTGCGCGACCTGCAAGACCGACCAAGGCTGGTGAAGACCCGCTGACCCGCGGGTTGGAACTTGCGATTGGCGTGACAGCACCCGTCCATGGCGCGGTTCCCACCGGATCGTTCAACCGGGGGCAGAAGTTCTTCCGCAAATCAGTGGAAAATTCGGCAGGACTTGCTGGCAAACGTCATCCTGTGGGTCCGGTTTCAGCCACTTTTCAGCCATGATTCAAGCGCTGTCTGAAGGGTGCTGGGCAATGAAACCGCTGCCACGGTAGTTCAGGCAACCAGGGATCTTGTTCAGCGCGAGGCGCAAGACGCAACACGTGTAGAGGCAGGTCAAAAATGGATACGGGCAGAGCAGAACTGCAGGGCGATGAATTGCCCCCCGGCTCGGTCCTGTGCGGCGGGCAGTACACCATTGATCAGTATCTCAATGCCGGTGGGTTCGGAGTGACCTATCTGGCCCGGGACAGCCTCGGGCGCCGTGTCGTGATCAAGGAGTGTTTTCCCAGCGCCTTGTGCTTTCGCGCAAACAAGACGGTCCGCGTTCGATCCCAGGGCAATGCCTTGGAGTTCGACACGATCCTGGAGCTGTTCGAAAAGGAAGCCCGCGCGCTGGCCAGTTTGCAGCATCCCTATATCGTCGGCGTCCATCAGTATTTCCGCGACAACGATACGGCCTACATGGCGATGGATTTCGTCGAGGGTCGTACCCTGCTGGACATCATCGAATCCGATCCCGCCCTGCTGACGCCGGAGGTGGTGAAGAGCCTGCTGAAACAGCTTCTGCAAGCCGTCGGGTTCATTCATCGCAACGATATCCTGCATCGCGACATATCCCCCGATAACATCTTGATCGACGAAAACAATCTTCCGGTCCTGATCGATTTCGGAGCGGCGCGGGAAGATGCGACGCGGGTAAGCCGTGTCCTGTCCAAGGTGCTGACGGTAAAGGACGGGTATTCGCCTCAGGAATTCTACCTGATGGGGAGCGCTCAGGTCTATGCCAGCGACCTCTATGCCCTTGCGGCCACCTTCTACCACGTGGTCAGCGGATCCGCTCCGGCAAGCAGCCATTCGCGCATGGCGGCTGCGGTCCGAGATGGAGACGATCCTCTCACCCCGTTGGGCCACGTCCCCGGCTATGACAAGGCGTTCCTTGGCTCGATCAACACCTGCCTGAGTCTGTTTCCCAAGGATCGGTTGCGTACCGCCGAGATCTGGCAGGAAACCATCGATGCCGAATTGCGCAAGAAGAAATTGCTGAAACTTGCAGAGAAGGACCGGAACCTCGACCAGACGGTTGCGCAGCTTGTGAAAGACTTTTTCAAGGATTTTCAGCCATTGGATCAGAGGCCGAAGGCGGTCGTCGACAAGCAGGCGACGAAAACCGAAACGAAAGGCCGAACGGCAGGCAAGAAAGCGGGCTCGGCTTTGGTCACCCACCTGCCCAAGATCGCGGAGGAGCCGGCGGACACGGCGCGTCCGACAGTCGTGAATATCACCCGTCCGAAAGTGGAAAGGACCTGCACGCACGAACGGCCGAAAGCGAACGATGCGAATGAGCTTGAGGTTCAGAGACCGGCGCTTCTGCCAGAGCCCGCCCTGCAGCCCATTGATCGCATTCGGCAGAAATACATGAAGAAGCCGGAACCCGAAGTTCCGGATACTACCCCGTCAGGATGGCTTTCGCGTCTTGGGCGCGCCACCCGTAACGACCGAAAACCCGACCCTCCCGATACCAAAAAACAGGAATCGTCATGAGCATGAACCGCCTCCGCAACGTCGCAGTCAGGATCCGGCCCTTGGCGAATACGGTGGGGCCGTTGTCCGATACGGATCCTGATCCGAACATGCGTCCCGGGGTGCCCGCCCCGCGCCGGGTGGTGCACGAGCCGGCCAAGGTCCCCAGCAAGCGTCAGATATGGGATCTGGAGGACACGCCGGATGAGGACGGGCAGGATCAGGGAGGGCAGGATGAGGGCGTCCCAAGCCGCGACCGAAGCCTGGCCTTGCCAGAACGCCCCGGCCATCCGCCGTATCAAGACAAGGTCCCTACACCTCCGCCTGGTCTGGCGACACCGTCCGGCGGAGGACGATCCAAGACGCGCATCCTCGGGTTTCATGCACAGGATCTGGAGGATAACCTGTTCGAAAGGCTCGACTCGACCCCGAGGGGTCCACAGTTCCCAGCGGGTTTTCTCGTCGTCGTGGACGGGCCGGGACGTGGAGCCTTCTTCGCGGTCTCCACGAGCGTTTCGACCATCGGTCGCAGCGCCCATCAGGACGTGGCGCTCGATTTCGGGGATGAAAGCATTTCCCGCGAGGGGCATGCATCCGTTGTCTACGATGAAGAACAGAACCGCTTCTTCCTCGGGCATGGAAACAAGGCCAACGTGGTCCGTCGTAACGGCACACCAGTTCTGGCGACCGAAGAATTGACCCATGGCGACCTTGTCCGCATCGGAAAGACGACCCTGCGGTTTCATGCGTTCTGCGGGGACGACTTCACCTGGGGCGATCCGACGTCAACCTCCAGAGATCCGGGCCACAATGACTAGTGCCGCGCGGTTTGATTTCGATGTTTCCTCGGCGCTGAATATCGGAGCTCGGTCGCGCCAGGAAGATGCGCTCGCCGTCGCCTTTTCCGAGGGCGCCGACCATGGCTTTGCGATCGTCTCCGACGGAATGGGCGGCCACGCGTCGGGAGACCTTGCCAGTCGGACAATCGTGGCCGAGATGTTTGCCAACCTTACCCTTGGCAATCTGGAAAACGATATTGACCTTCCCCAGCTTCTGCAAGACGCGTTGAGGCACACCAATGCGCGCCTCGCGTCGCGCGTCAAGTCCACCCCCAGCCATTCAGGCATGGGTGGAACCGTCATCGCCGCCGTTGCGAAGGACAAGAAGCTCTACTGGATCTCCGTCGGGGATTCCGTGCTCTACCTGTTCCGGAATGAAACGCTCTCGCGATTGAACGAAGATCACTCCATGGCTCCCCAGATCGATCTGATGCTGGCGCGCGGCCTCTTGACGGCGGCTGAGGCGGCGGATCATCCGCAACGCAACTGCCTGACCTCGGCCTTGATGGGCAGCACGATTGCGGAGGTCGATTGTCCTCTGCACCCTCTCGTCCTGAAGCCGGGAGATATCGTGATCCTTGCCAGCGACGGGCTGCAATTCCTGCCGGACCCGATCATCGAGGCACTTCTCCTGCGGGCGCGACGGGATGGCAGCCGCGACATCGTGCAGGACCTGATGGATGCTGTTGCAATGATCGACGATCCCGAACAGGACAACACGGCGATCATCGTCTTGCGAGCAGGACAGCCGCGCGCGCGCGTGCGGCAGGGCGCCTTTCGCGCGAAGTCCTCAGCGGTGCTTCGTGCCGTTCGCCGCGCGGTCTCGTCGCCTGTGCAAATGAGATCGCGGAGCTAGGGATGCTCGCCTGCTCCTTCGCCCCAACAGATGCCATCACGCAACTCGACATCCTGGCGGCTTCGGCCCGGTTGCCCTCCCGTGATGCCGAACGGTGCAAGCGTCTGGCCAACACCCTGCGACGTCCAGCGCGGGTCTGTCTCCTTGGATACCGAAAGGCCTTCATCACAAGCGTCCTGAGGGCGGTTCTGGACGTCCCGGCTCTGTCCCTTGGCGCGCTGCCGCCTGCGTTGGAGGTGCGGTTCGGTCCATCCCTTCGCACACGTGCCACCTTTGAAGATGGCACGACCCAGACCCTTGAGGGCTGGCCTGGTGCGGACAGGTTGCAAGACGCCCCCGTGTTCCTGCAGATCGACCTGCCAACCGAGCGTCTTCGGGTGATGTCCCTGCTTGTTCTCGCGCTGGAAGCCGACCCGGCGATGCACCGCCCCGCCTTGTCTTGGGCAGCGGGCAAAAGTGAAATTGCGGTCTGGTGCACCCCGTCGTTCGACGCGGCGGAAGTCGACATCTGGGCCAGCGCACCGGAACGGCTGACCCAGCATGCCTACCTGCTGGAGGCCCGCCCGAACCCGACGCGCCATCGGCAATTGGCCGTGGAGTCCTTTGCCCAGGTGTTCAGCCCGACCGCGATCGAGGCTCAGGCCGTCTTGCCGGATGTGAAACCCCTGCTGAAGCGCCTGACGACCGATATTGCAGAGGCTCGAAATGCCGATCTGGACATGGTGCAGCTGTTTCTGCATCGCCTTGGTCATCTGGTCCCAGGGGTGTCTCCCGCAGCCAAACCTGTCGACCGGGACGAGGGTAGCCGCTTGGGCATCCGTCCGGCTTCGAACCTGCGCCCTGTATTGTCGGAACCGATGCTCTATCTCATGCAGCGCGCCCGTGGTCTGTCCGAGACGCTGGCCGGTTCCGTGGCAGAAGATTGGCCGGCGAACATCCTCGCCCACTGTGCAGAGACGGTGCAGGCGCTGCGCGAACGGGCCGAAAGCTGGCCCGATGACGAGCCCGTTGTCCTAAGCCTGCAATCCTTGATCGACGAGATCTGCGATGCCGCGACCCTGCTTGAGATTGAGGGACGGGCAGAACAGGCTCATGATGCTGCGGCACTTCTGTTTCAGGTGCGCGTCGCTTTCGAAAGGGCGTTGGGTTGGGGGGACGCGTGAAATGAACCACGACCTCAAGATCGCATCCGATCGTCTGGCGGCACCGCTTGCCGGCGGGTCATTTCAGGGGTTGATCCCCCTTGTTCAAGATATCCGCGACCTCGACACCGCGCTGCGCTTGCTTCACGATCTGGGCGACGAGACAAGCAAGGTTGCCCTCAAGAAGCTGCGCCAACGGACGCGGGAGATCGAGCCATCGGTGACGATGATCGGACAGGTCAAGGCAGGCAAGACAACCCTTGTGAATGCAATGGTCGGCAAGGCGTCCCTGCTGCCCTCCGATGTCAATCCTTGGACATCCGTCGTGACGTCGTTGCACCTGTCACCGACACTCAAACCCGCAAACCAGCGGGCGCGTTTCCGCTTCTTTACCGAAACGGAATGGTCCAGCCTGCTGAGCACCGGTGGTCGGGTCGGGGAACTCGCCAAACGTGCCGGCGCCGAAAAAGAGCTTGAGAAAGTCCGTCTCCAGCTTGCCGACATGCGCGAAAAGTCCCGATTGCGCCTTGGGTCGACATTCGAAGCGCTCATGGGGCAAACTCATGACTACGGTTATATCGACCGGGAATTGATCGAACGATATGTGTGCCTCGGCGACGATTTCGGCCTGGATACCAGAGCGGACAAGAACCAGGGCCGGTTCGCGGATATAACCAAATCGGCCGATCTCTTCGTCAGCCTTCCGTTGCTGCCCATGCCCTTGTGCTTGCGCGACACGCCCGGGGTCAACGACACCTTCATGGTGCGCGAACAGATCACCGTGAACGCGATCCGCGGCAGCAACCTTTGCGTCGTGGTCCTGTCGGCACATCAGGCCTTGTCCACGGTCGACCTTGCCCTGATGCGGCTGATCGCCAACATTCCTACTCGCGGCGTCATCATCTTCGTTAATCGTGTCGATGAATTGGCCGATCCCGCCCGCGAGATCCCCGAAATTCGCGCCTCCATACTCAAGACGCTGGCCGCTCAAGGCGTGTCACGTGACACGGAGGTCGTGTTCGGCAGCGCCCATTGGGCGACACACGCCATGACCCGCACATTGGGGGCGATCGGACAGGCCAGCGCCGAAGCATTGATCAACCTCGCTGAATTCGAGGCGGCCCGAACCGCGCCGGAAAAGGATCCGTTCTCCATGGTGTGGACGCTTTCGGGCGTGCCCGCGTTGGAACGCGCCGTCGCGAACCGCATAATCGAGACGGAAGGTGCTGAAAGCATCGCGTCGATCTCGAGTGCCGCGCGCAATATCGCGAACACGATTTCCGCCGCGCGCTGCATTGTGGTTCGCCGCGTGATGGAAGGTCCGCCGAAGCCCGTGGACGTTGCGTCCCTGACACGACAGATTGACGACACCCGCGATACGAGCCTGGCCGATCTTGCGGCCGAGTTGGATGGCTTGACGGATGCGCTGGAAGCGCGGCTCGAGAAGGCGCGCCAATCTTTCGTGCACCGTGCCGTCGCCTCGTTGATCGAACATCTTGAGATCTATGGCGAAGACGTCGTCTGGACCTACGATCCCACCGGCCTGCGCTTGTTGTTGAGGTCGGGCTACCAGGTCTTTTCGGTAAAGGCATCCCGGGCTGCTTCGGATAGATTTGCACGATGCTCCAGCGCCCTGAAGGAGTTGTTCGTTCGCCATTACAATCTGTCGGATGCCGGCTTTGACCTGGAGCCTCCGCCATTTTTGCCGCCTCCCGCGCCGGTGCTGCTCGGACGCACCATCGCGCTCGACATCAAGGGAAGCTGGTGGAGCCGGTGGTGGCGCAGAAAACGCAGCTATGAGGCCTATGCGCAGGAATTCCGCGCCATGATCGAAGCGGAGATCTCGCCTTTGGTCGACGGGGTGATGGTCGATCTTGCGTTGCCCTTCAAGCACGCCCTCATCGAGGAGCTGGAGGAGTTCATCGCGGCACAACGGGGCATTTTCCTTGCGATGGCGGCGCGATCTCAGGCCGATCTCGACGAACTTCGGCACCAACAGTCCCATGCCTTTGACGAACAGGGCAGCGCATTGAACAAGGCGCGCGCCATATTGACAGATTTCGCCCGCCCAGACGCATGGAAGGCCTCAAGATGAACACGAGTTCGCACACGCGACCAGGCAAGCACACGGACAAACCGACGATCGCGTTGCTTGGTGAATTCAGCGCAGGGAAGAGCACCCTTGCCAATGTGCTGTTGGGCGAAACGAAGTCTCGTGTTCGGGTGACGGCAACCCAGTTTCCGCCGATCTGGTACGTTCATGGCACCGGGATGCCGGTTCATGTGGCCCCGGATGGCACGGAAACCGACATGCCCGATGGCGCGATCGAGGATATGTCCCTGCAAGACACTCGCGTCGTTCGCGTGCCCTTGCAGGCCGGTATATTGCGTCATTTCAGCCTGCTTGACATGCCCGGAAGCTCCGATCCGAACATGTCCCCGGACATATGGGATGCGCTTCTTCCCATGGCGAGTATCGTCATGTGGTGCACACCTGCGACCCAGGCCTGGCGTCAATCGGAAGCGTCAATCTGGGACCGCGTGCCGGACCAGGTGAAACGCCGTAGCCTTCTGCTGCTGACACGGATGGACAAGCTTGTGACGGCCGGTGACCGTTCAAAGGTGATCAGCCGGGTCGAGCGCGAGACCGCTGGCCAGTTTCGGTCGGTGCTTCCGGTGTCCTTGCTGGATGCACTCGGGCCGGCTGACCGTCAGGATGCATCGGGAATGCCGCAGGTCATCGCCGCGCTGAAGGGCATTCTGACCGGGTCGCCGGAGCCGGAACATGCGCCCATTGCCCGATCGACCGGCGATGTCCCCGCGCAGGGCAGACCTGCCACCCGCATTGTTCCACGGCGCGTTTCTGCGCGGCAAGTGACGCGTCGCTCCCTCGCCGGGGACGGACCTGGCCGCGAGGGCACCGGGCATGAGTGACCATCACGCCTGCCTGGCGCCCGGGTTGGCCGTGACGCGCGCCGCGATCGCCTGCTTTCGGTCCGACGTGTCGGACTGCGTCGCGGCCCTTTGGAGTGACATGAAGGCGGATATCGTGCTGGCCAACGATGCGGACCTCGATTTCCCGCAAGAGCACCTAGATGCACTCTGCACGGCGACGACACTGGCCTTGTCGGTTCCGATAGAGGTCGATGGGGACCTGCCGGTGCAAGCCGTTTTCCTCGGCCGAAGCGGTGGCCGCATCGTCTTGCGCGATCCCGTCCTCCCGACCCATGCGATGACTTGCCTCTGCGCGCCGGGCGCGGATCTGGTCCGCCTGCGGCAAGCCATGGTCGATTTCCTCGCCCAAGACCGTCAGACCGGGGCGGATCGATGACCAGTATCCCCAGAATTCGCGATATCCTGTTGGCGACGTCACAGGTCGGGCGCCTGGCCCCAACGTGTATCCCGATCGGCGATCCAGACGAGGCCTTGAGGCGTCTGGCCCGGGACATCGACTGGATCGTGCTGGCCCGCCGCATTCTGGTGATGTTTACTGATTCGACTTCCCTTGCGCTGGACGTCCGGCACCGGCGGCTCCTGCGATATGTGCATTTGCCGGATCAACAGATGGTTGCGGCAGCGGAGCACATGCCCGCCGCTCCGGGTCTCAACTCGGATGACTGTCCGACGATCGCGGCCGGACTTCGGACGTTGTTGGCAGATCGGACAATTCGAACGGTTCGGATCATCGAGGATGCGAACATCGACTTTCCCCACACGTCCGGCGTATCGGCAACCGCGCTTCTGGGGACCTGCGATGCCGTGGACGTGGTGCCGATGACACTTGATCTCGAAGGCATCCTGTCGGATTTCATCGAGTTGACTTCCGCAGGGGTCATTGCTGCCTGCGTGATCGCGGACGATGATGCGGATATCGTTGCCATCAGCGGCACGGACGACAGCATCCTTGCGATGGCAGACTGGGCGGATCGTGCGGTCAGCGTTCCTCGGGGAGACGGCTCAGGGATGCTCCCGCCGCTGGAGACGGGGGGGATTGGAGCGATCGGATGGTCCGCTGCGAGAGCTTGCCAGCTCTTGATTGTTCGCGCCCCGCATGGGTTGGGGCTTATCCTGGTCGACGGTTCCGACAGCCTCGAATGCCTGACGACCTTGCGTGACATCATGGAGAGGTGACCCCCTTGTCCAGTGTCGGGCGGGGAGGGTCTTTGCCCGGCACGGCGGTAGCCTCCGGTCCAGGTCTGTTCGGGATTGCCATTTTTCTCTGGGTGACGCGGCTCTTGCTTGTGGCGCTCGTGACCTGGCGCCGCCGAAATGATGCACGGCGGGGGCGCGGAACAGCGAAGGATCACAGTCCCGTCCGGTCAGGACCATATCCGCTCCAAGGCGCACGCGAAGCAAGACAGGCATTCGAAGACGGGGCAGTCAACCGCGCCCCCCTCGGCGAGGGTCAGCGCAGGTTCGATCCGGTCATCGGCGAACCCGGCCCCGGCCCCGGCCCCGGCCGCGATCCCGAGTGCCCGCCTCATCCTCTTGTCGCGGCGGATTGGGCAACGGGCGCCGCTGCGCTTCCGGGCCGCCGCAACCCGTATCGCCGCGCCACGGCGTAACGGCAGAGCGCCATGAAGCGATAGAGGCCATGGACGAATTTGCCATAAGGCATCGTCAGGAAAAGCGCGAAGACCACGCCCAGATGCACCACAAGCAGCGGGCCCATCAGGGGTGTCATTGCCAAGATGTGTAGGCCAAGCCCGGTTACGGCGGTCAGCAACAGCATCAGCGTGAATGCCACGTCCATGCCCGCCATCCGCGCGTCCTTCAGGGCCGATATGCGTTTGCGCCTGGCCGCTAGCAGGCCAAAGGCGCCGATCGCCAACCCGATGCCTCCTGCCGTCCCGAGAAGCTGGGGCAAGTTCCACCAATTGTAGGGCGCTTCCCAACCGAAGGCATAGTGATAGACCGTGCCGGTAGACGTCGCGGCAAGGCAAAGCAGGAAGCCGTAGAAGGTCAGGTGATGCCACAGACGGCGGTTGTCGGTGGGCTTGTCATCGTCGTTGAAACACCCGACGCCACCGCCGTCGAGATATCGCAGGCTGCCCGCGTCGCGCATCGCCTGCCGCAGCGACGGCGAATCTGCATTGACGGCGTTTGCGGCATTGGCATCGCGCCAGAAGTTGCGCATCCCCATGGCAAGTGCGGCGAGAGCGAAGACGAAGGCGGGCCCGAAGAGCCAGACCATCATGTTGTGTGGCATAAGGGCATAAAAGCCCTCGGGTGACGTATGTGCGGAGAAGAGTGCGCCCGGCGCGTTCACGGCGATCACGCCTATCAGGAAGACCGATACGCACAACGCCACCAGAACGGCGGTGAAAAGCCCGTTGCGCGCGAAGGCCGGTGCCAGAGCGCGCGGCCAAGCATAGCGCGCATAGCTGTCGTTGCGGACCTCGGCGAGGATCTTCGGGATGTTCACCGCGAATTCGTGGGGCGGCGCGAATTGGCAATCGTGGTAGCAAGCGCCGCAATTGTGGCACAGATTGGCAAGGTAATTGAGGTCGCCATCGGTGAAGCTGCGCTGCATCTCCAGTGCCGGGAAGACGGCGCAGAGCCCTTCGCAGTATCGGCAGGCGTTACAGATCGTGATCTGGCGGTCAGCCTCGGCCAAGGCATCAGTTGCGTGCATAACGCGCGGCCTCCTCTCCTGCGACGCGCCCGAAGACGGCGCCGATGGTCATGCCGATCCCGGCAAGATAGCCTTGGCCGAGCACGTTGCCCGCCATGATCTCGCCGGCTGCGAAAATGTTGGCGGAGGGGGTGCCATCGGTGGTCATCACCCGCGCCTCCTTGTTCACACGGGTGCCGAGATAGGTGAAGGTTATTCCCGGACGCACCGGGTAGGCGTAGAAGGGCGCGGTGTCGATGCGGCGGGCCCAATGGGATTTCGGTGGGCTGAGCCCTTCGGTGCGGCAATCGTCGTGTTCATCGGTGTTGAAGGTGCCATCCACGACGGTGTCGTTGAATTTGGTGACAGTCCGGGTGAACGCCTCTGGGTCGAGGTCCAGTTTGGTGGCAAGCTCTGGTAGGGTCTGCGCCTCGATCGCGGGATAGACCGAGGGCATGAAGCTGCCCATCGACTTGTCGTCGAACACGATATAGGCGATCTGTCCGGGCTGGTCGGCCACCAGACGGCCCCAGATGGCATAGCGCTTGGGCCAGAAATCCTCGCCCTCGTCATAGAACCGTTCGCAGTTCTTGTTCAGAACGATGCCGAAGACGATGCAATCGAGGCGCGTCACGATACCGCCGTCGAACTTCGGCGATCGAGCGTCGATGGCGACAGCGTGGCACTGGGTCGGGTCGCCGACCGGTTCGATCCCCTTGTCGAGCAGCATGCGCAGGATCGTGCCGCGATTGTTGCGGGTGCCGCGGATCAGGAAATTCTCGGCCCGTTCGCCCCAGTATTCCTTGAGCCATTCGATGTTGGATTCGAATCCGCCTGCCGCCGTCACCAGCGTGCGGGCATGGACGCGGTAGCGGTCGTTCGCTGTTTCCACGACAGCCGACGAAAAGAACCCGTCTGCGATGTCGAGGTCCACGACGGTTGCTTCATAGCGGATCTCGACACCGAGTTTCTCGGCAACCGAGTAGAGTCCGTTCAGCATCGCCCTGCCGCCACCGAGGAAGAAGGCGTTGGTCCGTCCAAGGCCCAATGTGCCCCCCAAGGGCTGCTGGAACCGGACGCCCGATGCGTTCATCCAGTCCCAAAGCTCCTTTGATTTGGCGATGGTGAAGCGCGCCAGTTCCTCGTCTGTCCGCCCACCGGTGACGCGCAGCAGGTCATCCCAGAACTCCTCCTCAGTATAGGGTCCGGTCAGGATCTGGTTGCCCTCGTCATGGGCGCATCGCAGGTTGCGGGTGTGGCGGGTGTTGCCGCCCCGGTTGAACTTGTCGGATTGCTCGATCACCACCACCGACGCGCCACTGCGCGTGGCCGCGATGGCCGCGCAAAGCGCGGCATTGCCGCCACCCACGACGACGACATCATAGCGAGTATCCAGATCGCGGATCGGCAGGGCGGCGGGGTCGTTGGGGTCAGCCATGGTGGACAATCAATTCTCGCGCAGGGCGTTGAGCCGCGCGACATCGCCCAAGCTATCGATACGGGCCGCCATCAGCACCAGTTGCTCGATGCGCTGGCACAGGCCGGTATCGTGCCGGGCGTTGAAGAGCGGTCGGTAATGGCGATCGGCGGCGCGCTGTCCAACACTGCAAGAGCCGGCCCGTTCACCATGTCCGCAGTCCCCGGGCCGCGGGTAGAGCGGCATATGCCCGGCGATCCGGTCAGATCGCCGCCGCCTGTGGCTGCCAGCACGGCCCACCGCCACGTCTTGCTGCATCAGGATGAAGCGCATGTCGCGCCGACGCGCGGCCTCGATCAATGCCACCGACGCGCCGTCAGGATGATCGACGATGAACAGAGTTCCCGCTGCCTGGATCGCGTTCGCCAATACCTCGACCGTGGTTGCCATTGTTCCCTTCCGGCGTTGATGATTATTCATCTGTATACTTTTGCATCCGACCGGGTCAAGGACGCCGACCCGCTCAGTCGCCAAGCTTCCGGACCAGACCATTCGGCTGGCAATAGGTGCGTAGTCACGCAAGGCCATTTTTGCAGGAGATGCCGCTTTGCTTTGCTTGACGCCGCCAAAGCCATTGGCCCTGGAGCCCTCCTTGCAGGTATTGATCCACTCTGTGTCGGCGCGCACCGCACGGGCAACGCGCAAGATCTTGCGGTCGTCCGACGACCAGACGCCGACGGCGAGGCCGAAATCGAGGGTATTGGCCTGCGCGATCAGGTCGGTTTCATCGTCGAAGGGCAGCACCACGGCGACGGGCCGAAGATTTCCGGCTGGATGGTGGCGCCGGCGTTGCGGGGTAAACGGAATCGATCCAACCGACAGTCAACGCAGTCATCGGGGTGGCCTTCGGCAGGGGCAGATGCGGTGTCCGACCGTTCCTTCTGTTGGACATTGGCTTATCCAAGCGTATGCATATTGGGATCTGCACCAGCAACGCCACGATGATCCGTGCAATGCCGGGTTCTACCCTTTGGGCAGTCCCGTCCTGTGGACGTTGACAAGATTGGATGTTCGGGTGACTTGACCGTTGGCGCGGGGTCGGTTCGAACAGTGGGAAGAGAGACAAGGGAGTGTCGAGCCATGTCCATTGCCCAGCAGGTCTATGACGACCTGATCGAAGGCCTCCGGGTCGGAACCTATCGACCGGGGGACAGGATCCGCGCGGAAGACGTGGCGAAACATTTTTCGGTCAGCCGCACGCCCGTGCGCGAGGCGCTGTCGCGCCTCCAGGAACGTGGGCTGTTGGAGATGACATCCTCCGGGCTGTCCGTGGCGCAACTGGACAGGACCTCGGTGCTGGAGCTTTATGCCATCCGGGAACTTCTGGAAGGCTCCGCCGCGCGGTTTGCGGCGCAGCATGCCTCGCCCAGCGACCATTATTCGATGCGCCATATCGCGGAGGCGTTCGAAAAATGCGAGGGCGACCCGGCCCGGGTGGCGCAACTCAACCGCGCGTTCCATGGCGCGATATACGATGCAGCCCACAACAAGTATCTGCTGGGCATACTTGCGGGCATGCATGATGCATTGATGTTGCTGCCCTCTACGACCTTTGCGGTGGAGGGGCGCCAATCCACCGCGGTGGATGAGCACCGGGCGATCCTTGACGCGATCGAGGCGCGCGACCCCGATGCCGCCGAGCATGCGGCGCGGCTGCATATCGGGCGTGCGCGTGACACGCGGTTGGGGATGATGTTTCAGTTCTAGGCCCCGTCCGGCGGTGAGTGTCAGAGCTGGTTTGACCGTATTCCTCCCAGCCGTGATCAAGTTCTGTAGTCGTCAGAGCCCCAGAAGACGTTTTGCATTTTCCTTCAGGATCAGGGGCTTGACCTCGTCCCGGATCGCCGTCTCGGCGAGGTCGGCAAGCCAGCGGTCGGGGGTTATCGCAGGCCAGTCCGAGCCGAAGAGCATTTTCTTTTTCAGCAGACCGTTTGCGTATTTCACGAAGATTTCGGGGAAGTATTTCGGCGACCACCCGGACATGTCGATGTAGACGTTCGGCTTGTGGGTCGCGATGCTGAGTGCCACCTCGGTCCACGGAAAGGATGGATGCGCCGCAATGATCGGCATGTCCGGGAAATCGGCGGCCACGTCGTCGAGGTAGAGTGGATCGGAATACTTGAGGCGCATGTTCATGCCGCCACGCATGCCCGCGCCCACGCCGGTCTGCCCGGTGTGAAAAAGTGCAATGGCGCCTTCTTCGGCGATCGCCTCATACATGTAGTAGGCGCTGCGATCGTTGGGATAGAAGGCTTGCATCGTCGGGTGGAACTTGAAGCCGCGCACCCCGAACTCGCGCACCAGCCTGCGCGCCTCCCGCGCGCCGGCGCGGCCCTTCGCGGGGTCGATGGAGGCAAACGGGATCATGATATCGCTGTTCTCGGCCGCGTGCAGGGCCACCTCCTCGTTGGAATAGCGACGAAAGCCGGTCTCGCGCTCGGCATCGACCGGAAAGATCACGCACCCGATGCGGCGCTCGCGGAAATAGGCGGCGGTTTGCGGCACCGTGGGCAGCATCCCGTCCTTGCCGGCGGGATTCTTGAAGTAGCTCGCCATGCCAGCCTGGAATTCGTCATAGCCATCGTCGCGACCATGCTTGCACGGCTCTTCCGCATGGGTATGGAAGTCGATGGCAACCAGATCGTCGACGTTCATGTGCAGGCTCCGGTTCTGTGCTGCGGTCCAGTCATCGGTCAAGTCCTGTAGATTTCCTCAGGAGGCGTGCAATTTCCCGCTCCTCGGTAGGCGTCAGATTGTGGCGTTGGTCGTCGTTTGCACCGGAATGGCGCGCGCGCTGGTCGGCCACAAAGGCGCTGCCCGCCGCAGCCAGGTCCAGCGTGACCGAGCGGCTTTCGTCCTCGGGGATGTCTCGGACGAGCAAGCCCTGGTGCTTCAGTCGCCGGATCATCCTGGTCATGTGCGCAGGCCTGGTCCAGAGGGGTCGCGCCAGACCTCCATGACGGAGTCCGGGTTTGGTGCCGATCAGCAAGAGCGCCGAGAATTCACCTGACCGCAAGCCTTCATCGCCAAACCTGTCGAAGAAACGTTCGAACACGCGCACCAGCGCCACGCGAAGCACGAAGCCGAGCGTATCGGCCAGTTCCGCGAGGTCCACGGACTTGCTGGATACGAGCCACGGGCGGCGTTTGCCGGGAGCGGTCATGCCGTGCCGTCCGGGCGGATCACCTTGCCCGCATTCTTCGGCAAGAATGCAGTCAGGCGCTGTTCCGCTTCAGGGGATGTCGCGGTGAAAGAGGTGTCGCGCGCCATCGCATGGATGCGAGGCAGGGCGTTGATGACGGCATGGATCGACAGTTCTGCGTTGGATGTGGCCTTCTTCACCAATTCGAATGATTGGGCGAGAGCCTTCCCCGTCAGCAAGACATATCGCAGGATGTTCCATTCCTGTGCGGTCTGCGCATTGATCGATCGGCCGGACAGCATCATGTCCGGCATCCGGGCGGTTCCCGTCAACCGCGCGACGCGCCCTCCGCCGCCGCTGGCGACAAAGATCCCTCGGGTGACTTCGGGCAGAGCGAAGAATGCCCTTTCGTCAGCGATCCGCACATGTCCAGAGGCCGCAAGCTCCAATCCGCCGCCGACCAAGGCACCACGCAGCGCCATGAACCACGGGGTCGGTCCGAAATCGACACGGCTGAACGCCTGGTGCCGGCGTCGCAAGCCACGATCATCTTCCAGCGGCGTCTTGCCGACATGTTCTGCCAGGTCCAGTCCGGCGCAGAACTGAGCGCCATGACCGAAAGATACGGCGGCCTTGGCCTCGGTCCCGGCGTGTTCCACATCGCGCGCGATCACTTTCACGAGCCGACAGGATATTGCGTTGTCTTTCTCGCGATGGTTGAGGCCGATCACGGCGACCGGCCGTTCATTCCGTAGGTCAGCAAACCATCGGTCGTGTCGGCTTTTGGCACCGTCTGCCCCCGTCCCTGCGCTTGCCCGGCAAACTCTTCTGTTTTGAGTACTTCTATTTGGTTTCTACGTAAAGAATTAAGCAAGAACGTGCATTCGGCCAATCGGCGTTCCGGCCATCTGCATCACCGGCACGGGGGAAGCGGCATGACGACTGGTAACCTGAGGCCAGTAAAGGTTTGGCAGCCAGGGTTGATCACGGAAGAGAGCGCCGATGGGCTCATCTTGCTGCGTCAGGCCGATCCGCTGCCCGATTGTCTGCCCCGATACAACATTGGGCCGACGAGGCGTCGGATCGCACATGGATGGCGGAACGCAGCGACAAGCTGACCGCCGAGGGTGGCTGACGGCGGTGCAGCTACGGGATGTTGGCCCGGCATCCGCCGACAGTCGGATCGACGCTCTTGCGGTTTGGACGGCCGGTCGATCGGCCGCTGCTGATCCTGTCGGGCGACGGGCTTGCCCACGCCAAAGTGGCGTTGTCGGCCCAACATGTCGGCAACGCCACGGCCGCACTGGCGCCCGCCCATTTCGGGGTGGGCGATTTGGGCAAGTTGCGCGACATCGCCGGGCAGGTCACGCCGGGCGCGATATTCGTGGACGATGCCGCGCCTGTCGCGGAGAACATCGCAGCGGTCTTCGCGCCGGACCTCCCGGCAATCGCTTGCATGGGAATGCTGTCCGACCGCGCGGTTCCTGCCTGGGCCGAGGTGCTGGCCACCACACCAACCGCTACGGCGCGACGGGCCGTCGAGCTGACCGGCCCCGATGCAATGGTCAAATTCATGTTCACCTCCGGAACGACCGGGTCGCTCAAGGCGGTGATCCAGACGGAGCATGCGGTGTTCGAACATGAAATTGATGCACGATTGTTATGCCTTCATGGCGGCACCTTCCTTATCGACGGCGGCGACCCCACGCCGAAACTGATCGGAGAGACAATTTGCAATCTGCACGAGATTGCGCCGACATGGTTTTTCAACTGTCCCATGCGCGTGACCGGCCGCCAAAGCGCACCCTGATCGACGTCCGCATCCAGTCGATCCATGAAGCCACCACCAGAATGCAGGGCATTGGCGTCTTGCGGCGGCGTCCGGTGCGCGGTTGCGCTGCATTCGACGCCCTCCACGCGCCGGTGGGATGCCCGGTGGCGCGAAGCTTGCCGAGGTGCCCTGCACCGTGCGGCTGGCAGTGGCAGAAGATGGGTTGCGTGCCGGGCGGCGGGCTGGTGCACGGCATTGGCGCAACTGCCTGATCACTTTGCTGTCCATGGTGAGGCGCCCGGCAAGGCATTGACGGCACCTGACCGCGCGACGCAGGCTGACTGGCGCACACGCAGATCGGGCAAGATCTTGTTTCCCCTCGGGGGAGGATCAGGTACCCAAGCGCCGGACCCTTGACGCAGTCCGGATCGGAAAGGCACCTTGATGAGCGATAAACCTGATTGGCTGGATCGTTTCGCCGGATTGTCTCGCCTTGACGCGGCGACACGGGCCTTGCTGTCGGACCGAAGCACAATCGTGACGGTCTCCGAGGGCACCACGATCTTCGGGCCAGGCAATTCGCCGCAGAACATGCTGTTCCTTCTGGATGGCCGGGTGCGGGTGCAGCAGGTTTCGGAGACTGGGCACGAGATCGTGCTTTACCGCATCCAGGCAGGCGAAAGCTGCGTTCTGACCACAGCGTGCCTGCTGGCATACGAGGATTACTCGGCAGAAGGGATCGCGGAGACCGATGTGCAAGCGGTCGCAGTTCCGCGCGCGGTCTTCGACGAGTTGGTCGCCACCTCGCAGCAGTTCCGGAACTTCGTCTTTGCGGCGTTCTCCAAGCGGATCACCGACCTGTTCCTCATGATCGATGAGGTCGCCTTCCAGCGGCTCGACGTGCGGCTGGCCGACAAGCTTATCAAGCTTTCTGCTGGAGCCCGCCAGGTCGCCACGACACATCAGAAGCTGTCGGTGGAACTGGGCACTGCGCGCGAGGTAGTGTCGCGCCAGTTGCAGGAATTCCAGCGGCGTGGCTGGATCGAACAGGCGCGCGGGAGCGTCACGCTTCTAGAGCGCGAGAAACTGGAAGAACTGGCCGATCATAGCGCCTGAAGTTTTTAATGGCGTTGGTGACATAGTCACCGACGTGGCGTGTGCGATGGGGTATTCAGGATGCAGCTTTTCAAGGAGACATCCTCAATGACAACCAATGTTGGCACGATTGATCGCATTTTCCGCTTCGTGCTCGGAATCGTTTTGCTGGCGGCGCCATTCGTCAGTGGGTTGACCCTGTTCGATAGCCCGGTGGCCACCGTGATTGCAGTGATCGCGGGTGTTGTGATGTTGGGAACATCGGCGATGAAATTCTGCCCGCTCTATCGGATCTTCGGCATCCGGACCTGCAGCCTGTCATGATCGAAACCGTATTCACGCCGTTCCAATCCTTGGGCGGGGGGGCCTTGATCGGCCTTGCCGCCGTTCTTCTCATGGCCGTCCTGGGGCGCGTCATGGGCGCCACTGGCATCCTTGCCGGGTTCATGCAGCCGACCACGCTGTCGGACTGGTCGTGGCGCGCAGCGATCTTGCTGGGTATGGTGACAGGCCCTGCTACGGTGCTGCTTTTCACCGGCCAGTTTCCAGCTGTTCAGGTGCCGGTGTCGACCCCGATGCTGGCCATCGGCGGATTCATTGTAGGCGTCGGTGTCACTTTCGGTGGCGGTTGCACCTCGGGTCACGGGGTCTGCGGGATGGCGCGATTGTCACAACGTTCGCTCGTTGCAACGGGAACATTCATGCTGACGACAGCGATCACCGTCTTCGTAATCCGCCACATCTTCGGAAACTGAATCATGCGCCTTGTTTACACCTTCTTGATCGGTTTGGTCTTCGGCGTTGGCATTTCCATATCGGGCATGGCCAATCCTGCCAAAGTGCTGAATTTCTTCGATGTCTTCGGCACTTGGGACCCGAGCCTTGCCTTCGTGATGGGCGGCGCCCTGATCGTGACCGCGATCGGCTATCGACTCGTGCTGAACCGTCGCGCGCCCATGATGGACATGCGCTTTCACCTGCCGACGCGTCGAGATATCGACTTGCCGCTGGTTCTCGGCTCGGCCGTTTTCGGTATCGGCTGGGGGATCGCCGGGTTCTGCCCGGGCGGAGCCTTGCCTGCGCTGGGCACCGGCCGGTCCGAGGTGTTCATCTTCACCGCAGCGCTGGTTGTCGGAATCTTCGCTGCACGCGTCGCCCAAGCCGCGCTGACGCGGCGGAAAACTCAAGCATCCGCTTGATCCGTTGGAGGAAACAGAAATGACTTATCCAGTGGACATGTCCGTCCAGCCCGAAGTTTCGGCCCATTTCGATGAGGCTACAAACACGATCAGCTACATCGTGAAAGATCCCGGCAGCCCGCATTGCGCCATCGTCGACAGCGTGATGGACATCGACTACGCAGCCGGCCGGATCACCTATGACCACGCCGACAAGCTGATCGCCGAGATCGAGTCGCGTGGTCTGACGCTGGACTGGATCATCGAGACCCATGTCCATGCAGATCACCTGAGCGCTGCGCCCTACATTCAGGCGAAACTGGGCGGCAAGATCGGCGTCGGCGAGAAGATCATGGTGGTGCAGGAGACCTTCGGGAAGGTGTTCAACGAAGGCACCGAATTCCAGCGTGACGGCAGCCAGTTCGACGCGCTGTTCAAGGACGGCGACACCTACATGGTTGGAAATATGCAGGGCTTTGCAATGTATACGCCCGGCCACACGCCTGCCTGCATGGTGCATGTCATGGGCGATGTCGCCTTCGCGGGGGATACCTTGTTCATGCCCGATGGCGGCTCGGCCCGCGCCGACTTCCCCGGCGGGGATGCGGGCCAGCTTTATGATTCCATTCAGAAGGTCCTGAGCTTGCCGGATGAGACGCGGCTTTTCATGTGTCATGATTATGGTCCCAATGGCCGCGCCATCCAGTGGGAGACCACAGTGGCCGCGCAGAAGGCCGACAACATTCACGTCGGTGGCGGCAAGACCCGTGAGGACTTCATCAAGTTCCGAACTGCGCGCGATGCGCAATTGGACATGCCAAAGCTGATCATCCCATCATTGCAGGTCAACATGCGTGCGGGCGAAATTCCGACCGACAAGAGCGGCAGGCCGATGCTCAAGGTGCCGATCAACGGCCTGTGACAAAACGGAGCGAACCCCGGAATGGAACAGATCATGCGAAGTGAAACCACAATCCTGAACCTGAACCGGCCGCTCCATATGGAGATGACTGCAGCGCATCAGCATCAGTTGCACGCCCGTGTCCTGGACGACTGGGGGCTCCATGTCCTTGCCGCGAAGATGCGCGAGGAGCAGGCCGAGGAGATTGGGCATTCAGACCTTTTCATCGATCGCATCATGTTCCTGAAGGGTTCGCCCGAAATAGCCTTTGCCAAGTCACCGAAGCGGCATGGTTCTCTTGTCGAGATGTTCCAGGCGGATCTTGCGGACGAGGAAGAGGCCATCGTCCACGACGTCACGTCTGCCCGGCAGGCCTACGAGGAAAACGATACCGGCACCGGGCCCCTGTTCGGCCGGATCGCTTTGGACGAAGAAGGTCACAAGGCATGGTTGGAACTTCAGTTTGATCTGATCGAACGCATCGGTGAATTGGCCTGCACCGCAAAGCTTGTTTCTTTCGCGCCAAGCGGCCGTGGCTCCTCCGCCTGAGGCAGGGCATCACTCGTAACCTGAGGAAAAGAAATGGATATCAAGTCCCTGGCATCGGGCATTTCTGTCAGTCAGCAAATCATGGCTTCCGAACTCCAAGCCATCAAGGATGCCGGTTTTCGGGGGGTCATCTGCAATCGCCCAGACGGCGAAGGAGCGGATCAGCCGACCTTCGACGAAATCGCGCGCGCGGCGCAGGCAGTCGGGATCGAGGCACGCTATCAGCCCATCTTGGCGGGCAAGGTCTCGGATGACGACGCGGCGGCGTTTGACACGGCGCTGACTGATCTGCCCGGCCCTGTGCTGGCCTATTGCCGGACGGGGACGCGCTCGGCCACTTTGTGGTCGTTATCGCAGGCCGACCGGCGCAGCCTGACCGACATTCTGTCCATCACCAAGGCGGCGGGCTATGACATGGGTGGCGTCGTGCGGCGCATCGCCAATGGCGGCAAGACACCAACGCAAACAGGCGATGCCAGCTACGAGGTGGTGATAGTCGGCGCAGGCGCAGGCGGCATCGCAGTGGCTGCGAGCTTGCGCGCCCGCAAACCTGGGCTTGAGATTGCGATCATCGATCCCGCCGATATCCATTACTACCAGCCCGGCTGGACCATGGTCGGCGGCGGCATCTTCGATCCCGAGGACACGGCGCGTACCATGGGATCGCTGATCCCCAAGGGCGTTGCATGGATCAAGGCCGCCGTTGCCGCCTTCGAGCCTGCGGACGATGCTGTCATTCTCGATGGCTGCCGGGTGGTGAAATACAAGCGTCTTATCGTTTGCCCGGGCTTGAAGCTCGATTGGCACAAGGTCCAGGGTCTGGTCGAGACCTTGGGTCAGAACGGCGTGACATCAAACTACCGTTACGACCTCGCCCCATACACCTGGCAACTGGTGGACAGGATGCGGTCGGGGCGGGCGATCTTCACACAGCCGCCGATGCCGATCAAATGCGCGGGGGCGCCGCAGAAGGCAATGTATCTGTCCGGCGACGCATGGCATCGGCGCGGGGTGCTCAAGGATATCGACATCCAGTTCAACAATGCGGGCGGCGTGCTGTTCGGTGTGAAGGACTACGTTCCCGCCTTGATGGAGTATGTGCAAAAATACGACGCGACGTTGAATTTTTTCCACAATCTCGTTGCGGTTGACGGTCGGGCCAAGACCGCGTGGTTCGATGTCGCCAAGCCCAACACACCCGTCGAGCAGGTTGAGATCCAGTTCGACATGATGCATGTGTGCCCGCCGCAGACAGCGCCCGACTTCATCCGCGTGTCGCCGCTGGCCGATGTCGGCGGATGGGTCGATGTCGACCAGGCGACGCTGCGCCACAAAACCTACGACAACATCTGGTCGCTTGGCGACGTCATGAATGCGCCAAATGCCAAGACCGCCGCCGCCGCCCGCATCCAGGCCCCGATCGTGGCCGAGAACATGGTGGCCGACATGCGTGGCGGCTCTGCCGTGGCGCAGTACAACGGCTACGGCTCGTGCCCGCTAACGGTCGAGAGGGGCAAGATCGTGCTGGCCGAGTTCGGCTATGGCGGCGCCTTGCTGCCGAGTTTCCCGAAGGCCGTCATCGATGGCACCAGGCCGTCCCGCGCGGCGTGGTTGTTGAAGGAGAAGATCCTGCCGCCCGTCTATTGGCAGGCCATGCTGAAGGGGCGGGAATGGATGGCAAAGCCCGTCAGGGTCAGCGCCGACTAGACACCATCGCCGCTCCCATGCCGTCGGGCATGGACCGGCATCTCCCCGTCTCCGACCTTCTCGATATAGCGAAGTATTCCGCGATGACCCGCTACCTGCCCATTCTGACATGGGGCCGCACTTATGACCGGGCCGCCCTGTCCAACGACCTGATGGCGGCCGTGATCGTGACGATCATGCTGATCCCGCAATCGCTGGCCTATGCCTTGCTGGCGGGCCTGCCGCCCGAGGCGGGGCTCTATGCCTCCATCGCGCCGATCCTTCTCTATACGATGTTCGGCACCAGCCGTGCCCTGGCGGTTGGCCCCGTCGCGGTCGTGTCCTTGATGACCGCGGCGGCGCTGAGCAACATCGTGGAACAAGGCACGATGGGATACGCGACCGCTGCCCTGTCGCTTGCGGGCCTGTCGGGCGTGATCTTGCTGGCGATGGGCCTGTTCCGGCTCGGCTTCGTGGCGAATTTCCTGTCGCATCCCGTCATCGCGGGTTTCATCACCGCGTCCGGCATCCTGATCGCGGCCAGCCAGATCAAGCACATCCTCGGTATCGACGCCGAGGGACACACGCTTCTGGATCTCCTGTCCTCGATCGGCGCACATCTGGGCCAGACCAACTGGGTCACGGCGCTTATCGGCCTCGCCGCGACCGGGTTCCTGTTCTGGGTTCGCAAGGGACTGAAGCCATTGCTGACGCGGCTCGGGATCGGTGCCGGTATGATCGGAGTCCTGGTGAAGGCCGGGCCTGTCGCGATCGTCGTTGCCACAACCTTTGCGGTCTGGGCCCTCGATCTGTCCAATCAGGGCGTCCGCATTGTGGGCGCGGTCCCGCAAAGCCTGCCGCCCTTCACCCTGCCTTCTCTTTCCCCGGCCTTGCTGGGTCAGTTGCTTTTGCCGGCCTTTCTGATTTCGATCATCGGATTCGTGGAGTCGATTTCCGTTGCGCAGACCCTGGCCGCAAAGAAGCGCCAGCGCATCGACCCGGACCAGGAACTGATCGGGTTGGGTGCCGCTAATGTCGCGGCCTCGCTAACGGGCGGCTTCCCGGTCACCGGCGGCTTTTCCCGGTCCGTGGTGAATTTCGACGCGGGAGCCGAGACGCCAGCCGCTGGCGCCTTCACCGCCTTGGGGCTTGCAATCGCTGCCCTTGCCCTGACACCGTTGATCTTCTTTCTGCCAAAAGCAACCTTGGCCGCTACCATCATCGTCGCCGTCCTCAGCCTTGTGGATTTTTCCATTCTCAAGCGCGCATGGGCCTATTCGAAAGCCGATTTTGCAGCCGTGCTGGCTACTATACTCTTGACCCTTGCACTCGGTGTGGAGGCGGGCGTGTCAGCGGGGGTCGGCCTGTCGATCCTGCTGCATCTCTACAAGTCGTCTCGTCCGCATATCGCCGAAGTGGGGCAGGTGCCGGGAACCGAGCATTACCGCAACATCCTGCGTCACAAGGTCATCACCGATCCCGCCGTCGTTACGCTCCGGGTGGATGAAAGCCTCTACTTCGCCAATGCGCGCTTTCTTGAGGAAAAGATCCAGAATCGCGTCGCGGGTGACAAGGCGATCCGGCACGTGATCCTGCAATGCTCGGCCATCAATGAGATCGACCTGAGCGCGCTTGAATCTCTTGAGGCGATCAACGAACGCTTAAGCGAGATGAACGTGAAGTTGCACCTGTCGGAGGTCAAAGGTCCGGTTATGGATCGTTTGAAGAAGCAGCATTTTCTCGAGGATCTCACGGGTGAGGTGTTCCTGACCCAGTTCGAGGCGGCGCAGAGGGCATCAAGCGCACGCTCTTCAGACGGAGCCCCCGGCGTTGCCCCCGCCGTCGCTGCCGACTGACCGGGCATTCCGGGGATCGGACGCTTGGCTTTGTCTTCCGCTTCGCCGACAACTGGGACATCGGAGCCGCAAGGGACAAGGGGCGAGGCCCATGACCATAGACAGCCAAACCACCCATGACGCGTTCGAGGACCCGCGCAATGCCGATATCGGGATCTATGTGAATGGCGAGATCGTCCACCGGGATGCCGCCAAGGTCTCGGTCTATGACAGCGGCTTCCTGCTGGGGGATGGCATGTGGGAAGGGATGCGCCTTTACAATGGTGTGTGGGCGTTCTTCGATGAGCACATGGAGCGCTTCTTCGACAGTTGCAAGGCCGTAAGCCTCGATGTCGGGATGGATCGCGCTGGCATTGCCGCAGCGCTGGAAATGACGCGAGCTGCCAACGATATGCACACCGATGTGCATTGCCGCATGATGCTGACGCGCGGCGTCAAGGTGAAGCCGTTCCAGCATCCATCCCTGTCGCGCAGCGGCCCGACGCTGGTGATCATCATGGAGCATTCGAAGCCCGTGGACCGCCTGCATTCGGCAGGCATCCGGCTGGCCACGGTGCCGCAGGTGCGCGGCTTGCCGATGTCGCAGGACGCCAAATACAACAGCCATTCCAAGCTGAACTGTGTCATCGCCTGCCTTCAGGCAGAACAGGCCGACGCGGACGAGGCGCTGATGCTGGACCCACATGGCTTCGTGAACACGACCAATGCCTGCAACTTTTTTATCGTCCGCCGGGGTGAGGTTTGGACTTCGACCGGCGACTATTGCATGAACGGCGTGACTCGGCAGAAGGTGATCGACCTGTGTCGTGCCGAAGGCATCCCGGTGTTCGAGAAGAATTTTTCGCTCTATGAGGCCTACGGCGCGGAAGAGGCGTTCCTGACCGGGACCTTCGGTGCGCAAACCTCTGTTGCCATGATCGACGGCAAGTCCGTAGGGGACGGGTCGCGCCCGGTGACGATGCGCCTGCGCGACCTCTATAAGCAGTTGGTCGCAGATCACGTGGCGGCGCAGGTCCGGGCCTGACCCGCGGGCGGTCGCGTCAGAGGCACCCCCGCAATGTCGCCGAGAGATTTCGCAGCAGTTGCGGATAGAGGGCAGGGCCGGGAGCCAGATCTGAACCGAGTGGGTCTAGCAAACCCGTCGCGGCCCGGGTTCCATCCAGAACTGTCGCAACGAGCCCCGCATTGAATTGCGGCTCGGCGAGCACACAATCGATCCCCTCGGCTGCAATTCGGGCTTGAATTTCGCCGATGCGTGCCGGGCTGGGATCGGAAGCGTCGCTGAGGGAAATCGCGCCTGCGGCGGGCAGGTCGAACGCCACCTCGAAATACTGATAAGCGTCATGGAACACGATGTAGCGGCCATTGCGGACGGGAGCCAGCGTTGCGTCCAGATCCGCAATCAACGCGTCGGTTTCGACAATGGCTGCAGCGGCATTGGCGAAATACGTGCCTGCATTATCGGGATCCGCAGCAGAAAGCTGTGCGGCAATCACGTTGAGCCAAGTCGCGGCGTTCTGTGGCGAGAGCCAAGCGTGGGGATCGCGGGCAGCATGGGCATGGCCTTCGTGATCATGGTCCTCGTCATCGTGTTCAGCATGATCGTCGTGGATTTCCAGGTCACCATGCTCTTCGTGATCGCCATGCTCTTCATGATCGCCGTGGCCGTGGGACTCGAACAAGGCATCTTCGCGAAGTTCAAGAACAAGGGTCCCGTCGGCCTCCAGCAGCGACGTGACTGTCGCCAACGCGGCCAATGTTCCGATCGTGTCCTCCAACCAGGGCGTAAGCTCTGGACCGATCCAGAACACCAGTTCCGCATCCTGGAGGGCGGCCGCCTCGGACGGGCGAAGGCTGTATTCGTGGGGGCTGCCGCCCTGCTGCACGATCAGGTCCGGCGCACCGACGCCCTGCATCACGCGGGCCACCAGGGAATGCACCGGGGCGATATCCACGGCAACGCGCGGCACTTCAGCCAACGCCGTGCCGCTGGTCAGGCAGGTGGACAGCGAAAGGGCAAGCAGTATTCTGGACATCGGAGACTCCATGTGATTTTATAACATCTTGAGCGGCCATAATCAAAATGTGATAACATGACAAGAGTTCTTAGGCGCGATGATGGGCGAAAGGCGGCCCCCCTGGGCTTCGCCAGCCACAATCATGCCGCCTGCGTGGCCGATGCCCTTGCCGAGGCCGAAAACCGCTGCGCAAGCGAAGGCCTGCGCTTCACGCCCGTGCGCCGCAAGGTGCTCGAAATCCTGGTGCAGGAACATCGTGCACTCGGGGCCTATGCGATTCTCGACCGCCTGCGCGAGGACGGCTTCGGATCGCAGCCGCCAGTGGCGTATCGGGCATTGGAGTTTCTTGTTGCCCATGGATTTGCCCACAAGATCGAACGGCTCAACGCCTTCATCGCCTGCGCCCATCCCGCCGAGGCGCATGCCCCTGCCTTCATGATCTGCCGCATATGCGACACTGTGGCCGAGGCGCTGTCCGGCCCGGCCCGCGGCGCCTTGGGGGAGGCCGCACGCATCACTGGCTTCCGGATCGAACGCACCGTGGTGGAGGCCGAAGGTGTCTGCCCCGATTGCGCCAAGAAGACCGACTCATGAGCCTGATCCGTGTCGAGGACCTGGGCATCCGTTATGGCGCCCGGTCGGTTCTGTCTCATGTTTCGCTATCAGTGGAGCGGGGGGAAATCGTCACCATCGTCGGGCCCAATGGATCCGGCAAGACGAGCCTTTTGCGGGCGATCATCGGTGCGGTGAAGCCTGCAACGGGTAGGGTTTTGCATGCGCCGGGGGTCCGACTCGGCTATGTCCCACAGCGGTTGCATGTCGACCCGACGCTTCCGATCACCGTGGCGCGTTTTCTACGATTGCCTGGTAACATCTCGCCCGCCGCTATTGCCGCAGCACTGACGCAGGCTGGCGTGCCGGACCTGGGCGCCGCGCAAATGTCGCAACTCTCGGGCGGCCAGTTCCAGCGGGTGCTGTTGGCTCGCGCGCTCGTCGGCAAGCCCGACATCTTGTTGCTGGATGAAGCGACCCAAGGCCTTGACCAGCCGGGATCGGCGGCGTTCTACCGCCAGATCGAGGCGGTGCGGCGCGATACCGGCTGCGCAGTTCTGATGATTAGCCACGAGTTGCATGTCGTGATGAGTGCATCGGACCGCGTGATCTGCCTCAACGGCCATGTGTGTTGCGAGGGAACACCGGATATTGTCGCCTCCGCGCCGGAGTACCGTGCCCTGTTTGGCACAGGAACCGGGGGCGCACTGGCGCTCTATCGCCATGATCATGACCACGATCACGACCATGCGCACGGGCAGGAACAGGTTCATGCAGTAGGCCAATCCGAGGCGGCTGAGTGATGCTGGATGACTTTATGGTTCGCGCCGCGCTGGCTGGCATCGGGGTTGCCTTGGCTGCGGCCCCTTTGGGGTGCTTCGTGGTTTGGCGGCGAATGGCCTATTTCGGCGACGCAACCGCACATGCCGCAATTCTTGGTGTAGCGTTGTCGCTTGCGCTGTCGATGTCAATTTTCGCGGGGGCCCTAGTGGTGGCGCTTTTGATGGCGTTGATCGTCAATTCACTCTCGGGGCGCGGCTATGCCATGGATACGCTTCTAGGTGTTCTGGCCCATTCCGCACTGGCCTTCGGCCTCGTGGCCGTGTCCTTCCTGTCAGGAATTCGCATCGATCTGATGGCGTATCTGTTCGGCGACATTCTTGCGGTGTCGCGCCTTGACCTGGCGATGATCTGGGGCGGGGCGGCGGTGGTCGTGGCGTTGATCGCGTGGCGATGGTCGGCTTTGTTGACGGCGACGCTGAACGAGGATCTCGCCTATGCCAGCGGTATCGATCCCAGGCGGGAGCAGTTGGGCTTGACCTTGGCGCTGGCGATCACAGTGGCGGTCGCGATCAAGGTCGTTGGTGTCTTGCTGATAGCCGCCATGCTCATCATCCCGGCGGCGGCGGCACGACCTCTCGCGCGTACGCCCGAGGGAATGGCCGCTGTCGCTGCCATGATCGGTTCGATTTCGGCGGGAATCGGTCTGCGCGCGGCCTACGTCTTCGACACGCCTGCAGGACCGTCCATCGTTTGCGTGGCCGCACTCATCTTCGCCATGACGAGTGTGATGCGAGGTGTGAGGCACGTACGCTAGGTTTGGATTCTCTGAAGGTTGTTCAATGCGTGGCCCGGGGGGCTTGGCCGTTGGGGATTGAGTGTGGCCGCATGGTGTTGAACCAGTCAAGCCATCTTGGCAGGTCCCGGTTTCGGGCCTGAGAGCTTGGATGTGAGGCGCCATAGGCCCATTCGCGCTGAAGGGTTTGAACGAACCTCTCGGCCTTGCCGTTTATGCGCGAGGTGAAGGGGCGGGTGCGGATGTGGCGAATGTCGCAGGCGGAGAGAGCCTTGCCGAACAACGTCGAGCGGTAGCACGAACCAGTGTCGGTCATCACCCGTTCGACGCGGTTGCTGCGGGCGACGAACCAGTCCAGCGCGCGAGCGAGAAAGGCGGTCGCGCTCTCCTTCTTCTCGTCGGGCGGCGCCTCGACACAGGTCAGCCGTGAGGCGTCGTTCACCGCGACAGACCCGGCGGGTGAGTAATCGTCCGACGCGCGTAGCTTTTATCGGGTGCAGCGGGTCGGGCGATTACGGTGGTCGGGGCCCGGGCATAGTCAGCCGAAGTTTCAAATCCGAGAGCCGAATGTGGGCACTGCGATTTGTAATCATCTGCCCGGGCGGCGATCAGATCGTGGGCATGGCCGTAATCCTCATCGCCTCGCGTTCGCTGCACCCCCAACGAAAACTTTGATCCGGTGCAGGCGTTGCGAGAAGCCCCACTCAAGGATACGAACAATGCAGGAATAACCTGACGAACACCCGAAGCTCCTTCTGGAAGAAGACTGCCTTGACTGCTTTGACGACCAAATTCGCCACGTCCTCCGACGGGACCCGCATCTCGTTTGCCACAACCGGCCATCCAGATTTACCGTCGATCGTCCTAATTCATGGATGGGCCCAGCAATTTATCTGTTGGCAGCCGGTTCTAGACAGGCTTTCGGATCGTTTTCACATAGTGGCCCTGGACCTCCGTGGCCATGGCGGTTCAGACAAGCCCGATACGCCCGAAGCCTATAATGACACCGCCTGCTGGGGCGACGACGTAGCGGCAGTGATTGCTGCTGCCGGGGTCCGGCGTCCCGTCCTGGTGGGGTGGTCCTACGGTTCGCGCGTCATTGCCGCCTATCTCGACACCCATGGCGAAGGCGCAATTGCGGGTGTGTTGCTTGCCGGGGGCATTATCGCCATCGGTGCAGCGCGTGAGGACTGGATGGTCGGTCCGTCCAGTCCGGGTCTCGACCGCGATCTCTACACCGAAGATGCAGCTCGCCGGATTGCCGCCACCGCCCGGTTCGTCGCAGGCTGCACGAAAAGCCCGCTCGATCCGATCACCTATGCGGAACTGGTCGGGGCCAATATGCTCTGCCCTGCCCACGTGCGCCGCGCCCTCTTCGGCGCGACGGTCGATTTCCGCCCCGTCTTTGGGGCGATGTCTGTGCCGGGTCTGGTGATTCACGGTGCTGTCGACACGGTGGTGACGCCCGCAACCGGACAGGCAGCGGCAGCGCTGATGTCACATGGCCGTTATGTCGCCTATGAGAATGTCGGTCATGCGCCATTCCTGGAGGATGCGGACAGGTTCGCGGACGACCTGGCGCATTTCGTGGAGGCGTGTCGATAATATGTCTGTAGAACGTCGGGGGCATTGCGCTGCGATGTCCTGACAAGGATCAGAAGGTTCAGAGGTTCCTTCCTTCGAGCCACAGGAGCGATCGGTCTGTTCATGCACCCGAGCTACCACGCTGGTGTCACGAGATGAATCAATCCTCCAGACCTTGCGAAACAAGATCATGCCCGCTCATCCTCGCGTGAAGGCGGCCGTATCTTGACTTTCACAGCGCCGATCACGCGCCAGCGACATGTGCTGCCATCTCCATGGTGATGGCAGCACATGAAATCACCTGGAACGTCAGAGAAAGCTACACCTTCGCCGGCAATTCTGAAAGCCTGCTCAAGTCGCGGGGAAAAATCGCGAGGCGATTCGAAATATAATCTGTCATGGGAGGACAGCATGCTTCATTCACTTCTTCGCGGGCCGAAGGGCCTGGCTGGATCTGTGGCCCTGGTCGCGATGAGCCTTGGTGTACCGGCTCTGGCGCAGGAACAGCTTTCGATTGCGACTGGTGGCACTGGCGGTGTCTATTACCCTGTTGGCGGCGGCCTGGCCGAGATCATCAACAACCATGTCGATGGCTATTCTGCGACAGCCGAGGTCACAGGTGCCTCCGTCGAGAACATGGGCCTTGTGGCCATCGGCGATGCCGACCTGGCACTGGCTCTGGCAGATACTGTCGCCCAAGCCTATTCCGGCACCGGCCGCTTCGAAGGCCAGCAACTGCCGATGATCCGCGCGCTCGCCTCGGTCTATGCCAACATGATTCACATTGTGGCGCTGGAAAGCAGCGGCATCACGTCCCTGGCGGACCTGCGCGGTATGCGTGTGTCGATCGGGGCGCCCGGGTCGGGCACCGAGGTCAACGCCGGCGCGATCCTCGAAGCGAACGGGATCAGCTATGACGACATCGAGGAGCAACGTCTGAACTTTAACGAAACCGCCGATGCGTTGGCCAACGGTGATATCGATGCGGGCTTCTGGTCGGTGGGCGCGCCGACATCGTCAATCCTGAACCTCGCAACGACTCAAGACATCGTCATCATCGCGTTGAGCGAAGAAGAACTGGCCGCGGCGATGGCTGCCGATAGCACCTTCGCGACCACGACCCTGCCGGGCGGGAGCTACACCGGAGTGGACGCCGATATCGCGGTGTTGGGTATTCCGAACGTCCTTGCAGTGTCGTCGGAAATGCCGGACGACCTGGCCTATGCCATCACCCGCGCAATGTTCGAGAACATAGCAGAGTTGCAGGCAGTGCACCCGGCGGCGAATGAGACCACAGTGGAGTTCACCATGTCGGCCACGCCGGTGCCGATCCACCCCGGTGCGATCCGCTATTACGAAGAGATCGGCGCAACCATCCCGGACGACCTGCGTCCGTGATGTTCCGGTCCGGAGGGGGGCTGTCATGCGCAGCCCTCCTTCTGCTTCTGCCCCTCGTTTCCATACCCCCCCGATCAGCAACAGCGGAGGACCTTGTCGCCACGCTTGCTGACGGGTCAGAGATCGCGCGGCTTGACGTGCCCGAAGGCTCTGGCTGGTGCGTGCTTTGGCACCACTCCGTGCAAGGGTTCGAAGTGTCTGATTGTTACGAGAATAGTGCCGGACACATGGTGCTTGCATGGTCGCATCTGCCCGATTTCGCAGCTGGCCTGGATCATATCCCCGGGAGGGGTCGGCAGGTTTCGGACGGGCAGGGGGGGTATTTCATCCTCGAGATCGACGAGCCGGTGCCGGGTGATGCCTATGTGCTGCGTCCTGGAGTCGGGATGGTCGATCATCGATTGCAGGTTGGAGACACGGTCGTTTCCCTCTCTGCGATAGCGCCGCGTGAACGGGTGCGGATTGCGTTGGTAAGGGACGAAGACTGACATGGCCGCCGAACTTCAGATGAACCCGCGTGCTACGGATCAACCGAGGATCGTGCTACGCGCCATCGCAGTCATCGGGATCGCCCTGTCGCTGTTCCAACTCTACGCGGCGGGGGTGCAGCCGTTGGGGTTGTTCTTCCAGAGGCCGATCCACCTCGGCTTTGTCTTGGTCCTGTGCTTCCTGATCTACCCGGTCTTTGGTCGCACCCGCCCGCGCGGCGCGCTGGGATGGGCCGTCGACGGCACGCTGATCTGTGCGGGCATCGCGGCGGGGGCGTGGGTGCCACTCAACATCGATATCATCGCCAATCAAGTCTTTCCGCGCGACATCGACGTCTGGATGGGCATCCTCACCATTGCGGTCGTGCTGGAAGGTGCGCGACGGGTTGTCGGCCTTGGCATGACGATCATCGGCCTGTTCTTCATTGCCTATGCCTTCGCGGGCAGCCGAGGAGAACTGCCTTTCCTGGCCGACTGGATGCCGGGCATCCTGAACCACCGCGGCTATTCACTGGAACGTGTGGCCAGCCAGATGACGCTGGGTGCCGAAGGGATCTTCGGCCTCCCCCTGGGCGTTGCCGCGACCTTCGTGTTCGTCTTCGTGCTGTTCGGGGCCTTTCTTGAGGTGACGGGCGCGGGCAAATTCTTCATCGACCTGGCCTATGCCGCGACCGGCCGCCAGCGCGGCGGCCCGGCCAAGGCCGCAGTCATCGCGTCGGCAGGAATGGGTTCGATCAGCGGCAGTGCCATCGCCAATGTGGTGACCACGGGCGCCTTCACGATACCGCTGATGAAGAAGCTCGGCTACCGCCCCGCGCAGGCTGGGGGCATCGAGGCCGCAGCCTCGACGGGCGGGCAGATCATGCCGCCGCTGATGGGGGCGGGCGCTTTCCTGATGAGCGAGTTTACCCGTGTCCCTTATGTCGATATCGTTCTGGTCTCGTTATTCCCCGCCATCCTTTATTTCGGTGTGGTCTACCTGTTGGTCCATATCGCTGCCGTGAAGCAAGGAATGACGGGCTTGCCGGCAGAGGAATTGCCAAGAGTACGTGTGGTAATGGCGGAGGGATGGCATTTCCTTCTGCCGCTGGTCGCTCTGGTGGCGCTGCTGGTCGCAGGCTACTCGCCTTTGCGGGTGGGCTTCTACGCCATCCTGTCGATCCTTGCTGCCGCGTCCGCAAAGGCATTGTGGAGCTTTGTTGCCTCCGGTCCGACGGTGGCAGGCCTTGTTGCGCTGTGTCGCAGGGGCGCTGCGGTGGCATTCGAGGCGTTGGAACTGGGTGCGCGCAACGCGGTAGCGGTTTCCATGGCCTGTGCGGTGGCGGGCATCATCGTGGGTGTTGTGGGCCTGACGGGCTTGGGCCTGAAATTTTCGGCCATGATGATCGCGTTCTCGGGCGGCAACCTGATCCTCGCAATCCTTCTGGTGGCCATCGCGAGCTTGATCCTCGGTATGGGGCTGCCGGTCACGGCGGCCTATATCGTCTTGATCATCCTCGTCGGCCCCGCGCTGACGCAGGAGTTCGGCATCCCGATCCTGATCGCGCATCTGCTGGTCTTCTGGTACTCGCAAGACAGCAACGTGACACCACCTGTGGCGCTGGCGGGATTTGCCGGGGCGGCGATTGCCGGGTCGAAACCGATGGAGACGAGCATGCAAGCGTGGAAATACGCCAAGGGCCTCTACCTGATCCCACTGTTCATGGTCTTCAACGAGGAGATCATACTTGGTGGACCGCTGCCACTGGTGATCTGGAGCGGGGCCATAGCCGTCCTTGGACTGGTGGCTTTCGCTGCGGCTCTCGAAGGGTTTCTGTTCGGGCATATGCCTATCTGGATGCGCGCGCTCCTGGTGCCGGGCGTAGTCGGCCTGTTCTGGCCCGACCTGAGGATCGAGATCGGGGGATCGGTCTTGATTGTTGCGTTGTTGGGTTTGAACTGGGCGCAGGCACGTCACGTTACGCGCGCGCCCGTTTGAATTGGGGCTTTGGTATTGATCAGGACCATCGCGGCGGCGGCCGATCCCGACGGGTTGCGCGTCCTACATGAGGCCTGATTCCAGTGGCCCGCACCTTCCCCGATCACCGCTTTTACATGCGCGCCACATGCAACACCTGCACCGCCATTGCAAATGAACATTCTTTGGCCCCTTTTTACTCCTCCGTGGTAAACTGCGTTACATCAGATTGTCCTTTGAGCTTGTTTTTCTGCGGCATCGCTTGCGCCGGGGACGCGCATTGCGAGCACTGCGCTGCGGCGGGCGTCGTTGTGGTAATCCATGCACATCCGTCCGGCGTGACCGCTGTTGACATTCAACCTGGCTGCCGATTTCGCGGACGACGCACCGCCCCGGGATATAGCCCAGTTCCTGCGTCACCGCCTCGCCAAACACCCGCAAGGTTCCGCCAGCGTCTTCTCGGCCTGAGCCGCCAGCGTGTTGAACCCCGCCGCATGTCAGTGACCCCGGCCGCCAACCAGATCCGCGTATTGCTCGGCACCGGGATCACGTCATCAGACAATGGACCAGACCCGAAACCGGCGACAGCGCCGCCGGATCCTCTACCGGGATCCGTTGCCCGTCCGACAGCGTGATGTCGACCCGGCTCGAGCAAGAACAGGTTCGAATTCATGGCATGACGGCGCGAACCCTGTGCCACCTACACCCCGGGCAACGATTGCAGGCAGATCGCGCGCTTCTCCTTATCAGACCAGAACCGCTTCTTCTGTCCTTTCATACCCGTCATGACGTGCCTCAAGATGGCCATTCTCGTTCATGGACATTATCGACAACAGCGGATCTTCATCAAAGCGGTCACAGCCGACGGATACCCAGAACGTTCATTGTTCCAGCTTCCCTTCTTGAGAGAACTCGCGCTTTGCCAAATGTGACAATCCAGAAGACAAGCGGCATGCCGCCAAAAATGCCTCCGCATCGCAGAGAAAAAAGATACACATGTAAAAAAGCGAAATCGATGCTAGGGTTGCTGCCGGTGACAGGCTGCGGCACGACGATGAAGGAGCTTCTCGGAGTTAGCAAACGGCAATGAACAAACCCAAGATCAACACCATGGAAGAGCTGTCCGAGGCGATCGGAGTATCGCGGCCAACATTGTCGCGCTACTTTCAGAACCCGAATTCGGTAAAAGGATCGACGTCCCGCAAGATCCAGGCGGGGCTGGAGCGGGTTGAATATGTTCCGAATTTTTTTGCCACGCGGCTCAACCGCAAATCCACGGGAATGATAGGCGTCATCATCCCGTATCTCAACGATCTGTTCTTCACGAAGTTGCTGGAGTCGATCGAGATCGTCGCGATGCAGGCCGGACTTACGGTCATCACCCAGTGCTCCCACGCCGATCCAGCAATCGAGGCGCGCGCGGTCGAGACGTTCATGTCGATGAGCGTGGATGGCGCACTGGTGGTGCCTTTGGGCAATCAAAGCGACCTCGGCGCCTACAAGAGACTGCAATCCAGGATGCCGTTCGTCGTCGTAGACTCGCGCCCGACAACCATGCCGGACGTCGATTATGTTGGAACAGATCACCATCAAGGTGTTGGGATAATGGTAGATTATCTGTGCCGCGTGGGGCGGCCGCCAGTTTTCCTTGCAATGCCGAGGGTCAACTTCAACGCAGTAGAAAAGGAGAATGCCTATCTCGACCGGATGCGGTTGCTTGGGCACGAACCCATGGTGATCGGGACGGAGGAAATTCGGGAGGGCTGGCACTATGAGCCCCACGGCGAGGCCGTGATGGATGCCTGTTTCTCTCGCGGCCACCTCACGGACCGGTCGATTCTCTGTGCGAATGATCGGGTAGCCATCGGCGCCTTGCGCGCTGCTGCGCAGCATGGCCTTGTGCCGAGGCGAGGTGCGAAGGGCGGGCTACGGATCGCAGGATACGATGATTATCCTTTGGGCCCCTTCACATTTCCGGCGTTGACGACGGTGGCTCAGGACTTCGATGCCATTGCAAAGGCTGCGGTTTCGCGACTTCTGGAAATCATCCACCGCGAGGATGCCAGAGCGGGGCCAATAATCCAGCTGTTCGAAGGGGCTCTAAAATTGCGTGAATCGGCCTGATGGCGCAGCAATGCTGCGGTGCGGAAAAAACAGGCACCAAAAATACGTTGACGGAGCGTCATCCCCTCGCCTAAAATTTACATACGTAAAATAGGGAGGTCCTTCGCATGACCATGAAACGTACGCTGCTGTGTTCGGCAGTCGGCCTTGGCCTGACGGCTGGTGCTGCCTTCGCCGACGCCCACTCGCCCACCATCACCATTGCCACCGTGAACAACGGCGACATGATCAGGATGCAGGGCTATACCGACCAGTTCACCGCCGAGACCGGTATAAATGTCGAGTGGGTGACCCTCGAAGAAAACGTCCTGCGCCAACGCGTCACAACGGACATCACCACTAACGGTGGCCAGTTCGACATCATGACCATCGGGATGTACGAAACACCGATCTGGGGTGAAGCTGGCTGGCTTGTCCCGCTCGATGGGCTGTCGGCCGAGTACAATGTCGACGACATCCTGCCCGCCATGCGCAACGGCCTCAGCCATGATGGCACTCTTTACGCGGCGCCGTTCTACGGCGAGTCCTCGATGATCATGTATCGCACGGACCTGATGGAGGCTGCCGGCCTCGAGATGCCTGAGGCGCCGACCTGGGCGTTCGTCCGCGAAGCGGCCGCCGCCATGACCGATCGCGACGCCCAGATCAATGGCATCTGCCTGCGTGGTAAGGCCGGTTGGGGTGAGGGCGGTGCCTTTATCACGGCGATGTCCAATTCCTTCGGTGCACGCTGGTTTGATGAGGGCTGGAACGCGCAATTCGACCAGCCCGAGTGGGCCGAGACGCTGACCTTCTTCAACGACATGATGCAAGAGTCCGGTCCGGCGGGGTTCGCGACCAACGGCTTCAACGAGAACCTCTCGTTGTTCCAGCAGGGCCTCTGCGGGATGTGGATCGACGCAACCGTCGCGGCGTCTTTCGTGACCAATCCCACCGAGAGCGAAGTCGCCGACAGCGTGGGCTTTGCCTTGGCACCCGATACGGGCCTGGGACGTCGCTCCAACTGGCTCTGGGCCTGGGCGCTTGCGATCCCGGCAGGTACGCAGCAACAGGACGCCGCGTTGCAGTTCATCGAATGGGCGACTTCCACCGGCTATATCGAACTGGTTGCAGAGAACGAAGGTTGGGCCAACGTCCCCCCGGGTGCACGGACCTCGCTCTACGAGAATCCCAACTACCAGGAAGTTCCGTTCGCACAGATGACCCTGGACTCCATCCTCACGGCTGATCCGAACAATCCGACCGTTGATCCGGTTCCCTATGTCGGCATTCAGTTCGCCGCCATTCCGGAATTCGCTGGGATCGCCACGGAAGTCAGCCAGGAATTCTCGGCCTTCTATGCTGGTCAGCAGACCGCCGAGCAGGCGCTGGCGAATGCCCAAGCGATCACCAACGAAGCAATGGAAGCGGCAGGCTATCAGTAAGCCGCCGGAGTGTTGCACGGAAGGCGGCGCCTGTCGTCGCCTTCCCACACCCATTGTACCAGACCAATTATTCAATTCAGTTTCCCCCGGGCCACCATGCCCGAAACCGGAGGAGATGTGTCATGGCGACCCAGCATTCGCGATCAGCGGCACGGATCATGATGGCCCCGGCGGTCTTCCTGCTTCTCGTCTGGATGCTCGTGCCCCTTTGCATGACCCTGTGGTTCTCGGTGCGAAACTACCTGCCGTTGCGCGGCGGCGATCTCGGTTTCGCAGGGATCGACAACTACGTCCGTTTCGTGTCCTCGAACGCATTCTGGCCTTCGGTTCTGACGACCGTGATCATCGTGGGCAGCGTCTTGTTGATCTCGATCGTTCTGGGCGTCTTGCTTGCTGTCCTGCTGGATCAACCCATGTGGGGCCAAGGGGTTGTCCGCATCCTCGTGATCGCGCCCTTCTTCGTGATGCCGACCGTGTCCGCGCTGGTCTGGAAGAACATGTTCATGGATCCGGTCAACGGGCTCTTCGCACATCTCTGGCGCTTTTTCGGGGCCGATCCGATAGTTTGGCTCAGCGATGCATCCATTTTCTCGATCGTGCTGATCGTGTCCTGGCAATGGCTGCCCTTCGCGACGCTGATCTTGCTGACGGCGATCCAGTCGCTTGACAGCGAACAGATGGAGGCCGCCGAGATGGACGGCGCGGGCCCGCTCTCGCGCTTCGGTTACCTGACGCTACCGCATCTGAGCCGCGCGATTACCATTGTCATCCTGATCCAGACGATCTTCCTGCTGGCAGTCTTCGCCGAGATCTTCGTGACCACAGGTGGCGCTTTCGGTACCCGGACGTTGACCTATTTGATCTACCAGCGCGTGCTGGAAAGCCAGAACGTCGGCCTCGGCTCTGCGGGCGGCGTCTATGCCATCATCCTTGCCAATATCGTTGCCATCTTCCTGATGCGCATCGTCGGCAAGAACCTGGACAAGTGAGGGAGTAGGCATGGCACGTTCCGTCTCGACCCGACGCAAGGCGCTGAATACCGCGATCGCATGGGGCATCGGCTTGCTGATCTTCTTCCCGATCCTGTGGACCATCCTGACCTCCTTCAAGACCGAGGCAGAGGCCATCGCCAACCCGCCGGTCTTCCTTGCCTTCGACTGGACTCTCGAGAATTACGGAGTGGTGATGGAGCGTTCGAATTACATGCGCTTCCTCACCAATTCGATCCTGATCGCCGGTGGCTCGACCATCCTCGGCGTTATGATCGCGGTGCCGGCGGCTTGGTCCATGGCTTTCGTGCCGTCGAAGCGGACCAAGGACATCCTTCTGTGGATGTTGTCGACCAAGATGCTGCCGGCCGTGGGCGTCCTCTATCCGATCTACCTGCTTTGCATTCAATTCGGGTTGCTGGACAATCGATTGGCACTGGTGGTGATCCTGATGCTCATCAACCTGCCGATCATCGTCTGGATGCTCTACACCTATTTCCGCGAGATCCCAGGCGAGATCCTGGAAGCCGCCCGGATGGACGGGGCGACACTCAAGGGCGAGATTCTTTATGTCCTGACACCGATGGCCATTCCCGGTATCGCCTCGACCGTGCTGTTGAACTTCATCCTCGCCTGGAACGAAGCATTCTGGACGCTGAACCTGACAGCGTTCAACGCGGCCCCGCTGACGGCCTTCATCGCCAGCTACTCCAGCCCCGAGGGTCTGTTTTTCGCCAAGCTTTCCGCGGCCTCCACTATGGCCATCGCGCCGATCCTGATCCTTGGCTGGTTCAGCCAGAAGCAACTTGTCCGGGGCTTGACCTTCGGCGCCGTGAAGTAAGGGAGATTACTCATGGGACGTATCACACTTGATAAGGTCACAAAGAGCTTCGGCGACGTGCAGGTCATTCCGCCGCTGGATCTGACCATTGAGGAGGGCGAGTTCGTCGTGTTCGTCGGCCCGTCGGGCTGCGGCAAGTCAACCCTTTTGCGCCGGATCGCAGGGCTTGAGGATGTGTCGCGCGGCCAGATCCGCATCGACGGACAGGACGCCACCAGGACGCCGCCCGCCAAGCGCGGCCTCGCCATGGTGTTTCAGTCCTATGCTCTCTATCCGCATATGTCGGTGCGCAAGAACATCGCCTTTCCGTTGCGGATGGCGGGCATGGACAAGGCCGAGCAAGACCGCAGGATCGAAAAGGCCGCGAGCATCCTGAACCTGACCGACTATATCGACCGCAAGCCGGGCCAGTTGTCGGGCGGCCAGCGCCAGCGCGTCGCCATCGGGCGCGCCATCGTGCGCGAACCGGCGGCGTTCCTGTTCGACGAGCCGCTGTCCAACCTCGACGCTGCCCTTCGTGTGGGGATGCGGCTGGAAATCACCGAACTGCACGACCGTTTGAAGACGACGATGATCTACGTGACCCATGACCAGGTCGAAGCCATGACCATGGCCGACAAGATCGTGGTGCTGCGCGCCGGGGTGATCGAACAGGTTGGCAGCCCCCTGGACCTCTACCGCGCGCCCCGCAACCTGTTCGTGGCGGGCTTCATCGGCTCGCCGAAGATGAACCAGATCTCTGGGGCGGAGGCGGCCCGCCATGGTGCCACCACCATCGGCATAAGGCCCGAGCACATCAACGTCTCGGCAACGGACGGCATGTGGAAGGGCCGTGTCGGGGTTTCCGAGCATCTGGGTTCGGATACCTTCTTCTATGTCCATGACACGGGTCTGGGCGAAGCCTTAACGGTGCGCGTCAGTGGCGAGGTGGAGTTCCATTCCGGTGACGACGTCTACCTGACGCCCGATATGGATAAACTGCACCGCTTCGACGAGCACGGGCTGCGTCGCGCATGAAACGGCTGGATGGGAAGTCGGCCCTTATCACCGGGTCGGCCCGCGGGATCGGCCGCGGCTTTGCTGCAGCCTATCTGCGCGAGGGCGCGATTGTGGCCGTCGCGGATATCGACCTCGACGCGGCCAGGGCGACGGCGGCGGAACTGGGGGACGGTGCCTATGCGGTGCAGATCGACGTCAGCGATCAGGCGAGCATCGACACGGCGATTGCCACGACCGTATCCAATGCTGGCAAGCTGGACATCCTGATCAATAACGCAGCACTGTTCGATGCCGCCGAGACGGTTGATATCACGCGGGCAAGTTTCGACAGGCTTTATGCGGTCAACGTCGCGGGCACACTCTTTACCATGCAGGCCGCCGCGCGCCAGATGATCGCGCAGGGGTATGGCGGCAAGATCATCAACATGGCATCCCAGGCGGGCCGTCGTGGAGAGCCGCTGGTGCTGGTCTATTGCTCCACCAAGGCCGCTGTCATCTCGATGACCCAAAGCGCGGGCCTGAACCTGATCAAGCATGGGATCAACGTCAATGCTATCGCGCCCGGCGTGGTGGACGGCGATCACTGGGACCATGTCGACAGCATGTTCGCCAAGCTTGAAGGCAAGGCCCCGGGCCAGAAGAAGATAGAGGTCGCCGCAAACGTGCCCGCTGGCCGCTTCGCCACTCCGGACGACCTGACCGGCATGGCGGTATTCCTCGCCTCGTCAGAGTCAGATTACATCGTGTCGCAGACGTATAACGTCGACGGCGGCCAATGGATGAGTTGAATTGGAAAGATTGTCATGAAGCTGTCCAACGACACCCTTGCCGCCCTGCCGGCTGGGATCAAGCGCCCGACCTATGACCGCGCGGCGCTGTCGCCCGGGATCGTGCATATCGGCCTTGGCAACTTTCACCGAGGCCATCAGGCGTGGTATCTGCATCGCCTGTTCGAGATGGGGTTGAACCACGATTGGGCGATTGTCGGCGCGGGTGTCCGGGCGGGCGATGCAGTGATGCGCGAGAAGCTTCTGGCGCAGGATTGCCTGACGACGCTGATCGAACTGGACCCCTCAGGCCTTGCAGCGGAAGTCGTCGGCTCGATGATCGACTTTGTGCCGGTGGAAGACGATAACGCCGCCCTCATCGCCCGGATGGCCGATCCGGCGATCCGCATCGTGGCGCTGACAGTGACGGAAGGCGGCTATTATGTCGCCCCCGCCGATGGCACTTTTCACGCCACCCATGCCGATATGGTCCACGACGCGGCCCATCCAGACGCGCCGCGCACGGCGTTCGGTGCCATGATCGCGGCGCTGAAATCCCGCCGCAACGCGGGTCATGGTGCGTTCACCTGCCAAAGCTGCGATAACCTGCAAGGCAATGGCGATGTGCTGCGCCAGACGGTTCTGGGCCTGGCGCGCCTGTCCGATCCTGCACTTGCGGACTGGATCGCCCGGCACGTCACTTTCCCGAACTCCATGGTCGATTGCATCGTCCCCGCCACCGGTCCGAAGGAGTTGGCGCTGGTGGCCAGGCTCGGCATCGACGATGAAGCCCCCGTCACCCACGAGAAGTTCCGCCAATGGGTGATCGAGGATAAATTCTGTGCCGGTCGCCCCGATTGGGACCACGTCGGTGCGACCTTCACCGATGATGTCCACAGCTACGAATCGATGAAGATCCGTATCCTCAACGCGGGACACCAGGTGATCGCCAATCCTGGCGAGATGCTGGCGATCCCCACCATCGCGGGTTGCATGGCGCATCCCGGCATCCGCGCGCTTTTCCGCAAGCTGGAGCTGGAAGAGATTGCGCCCCATGTCGACCCCGTGCCCGGCATGAGCCCGCAAGACTATGTCGACCTGATCGACTACCGCTTCTCCAACCCAGAGATCGTGGACACGACCCGCCGCGTGGCCTTCGACGGCTCGTCACGCCACACCGGCTTCGTGCACCCGATCATCCGGGATGGCCTCGCCGCCGGAAGCCCGATCGAGGGTCTGTCGCTGGTCGAGGCGGTCTGGGCCCGAATGTGCGCCGGAACTCGCGAAGATGGCAGCGCTATCGCGCCCAACGATCCGCTCTGGGACATGCGAACCGCCGCTGCGGCGGAAGCCAAGAGCAATCCGCGGGCGTGGCTGGACCAGCCCGCCCTCTATGGCTCTCTGGCCTCGAACGACACTTTCACCAATGCCTTTTCGCGCTGGTTGACCCTGATTTGGTCCGAGGGTACCGAAGCCGCACTGCAGGCCTATATCGGCTGATCAGCCAGGCTGGGCAGATCACGCGCCATCGGCCCGCCATGGGTCCCTGTCCAGATCGAAGCCGGTCGCCAGGGCGCGCATCTGCGCGACGCTCGGCATACGTAGCCAGCGAACGCTCCCGATCCTTGAAGATTTCCCCATCCCGTTCCGCTGCCAGCGGCCGAAGATGAACCGCGATCAACGCGAACTGACTGTCTGCGAACCCGCTCCGGGCTGTTCCCATCGCGATCCCCATCCCCGAGAGCCAGAGGGGCCGGGTCGAGATGTTACCAAAGTTTCATGGAATGGGCGCTTGCTGATCCATCCGACTCGGGATAGCGATTGTCTAGTTGTATATAAAAAGTATGTGTCCAATGTCTGACCTTGCTCGCGCCAAGCTTTCCCAAAGGGATCAGGCCCGCTGCGACCGGTTGTCGGTGCTGGCCAAGGCTGCACCCGCCCGGCTGGTGGACCTCTGGACCAAATGGCTGTCCGGCGCGGCGGAGCCCGCACATATCCTGCTGCGTCCGGCCGAGATCGGCACCGTGATGGTGCGCGGGCGCGCCGGGGCCAAGGGCGCGTCCTTCAACCTCGGCGAGATGAGCGTGACGCGATGCACGGTCCGCGTCGGCGACACCGTCGGTCACGGCACGATGCAGGGCCGCGACAAGAATGCAGCGCGGATCGTGGCCCTGATCGATGCGTTGGCCGAAGGCGGACAGGCCGCGGCGCTTGATGCCGCGATCCTGACCCCCCTGCGCGCCGCTTCCGATCAGCACCGCGCCAGCCGCGCCGCCAAGGCCAATGCGACGAAAGTGCAATTCTTCACCATGGTACGGGGGGACAGTTGATGGTGCGCGACACGGCTCTGACTGGCGGCTTCCAGGATCCGCCCCGCGATGCCGCTCGCGCTTTTCGCGCCGCCTTGCAGGCCCTCGCGCGGCCCGGACGGATCGAACCGATCCGCGGCGCCACCCCGCCCGCACCCTGCTCACCCGCCGTCGGCGCGCTGCTGCTGACGCTTTGCGATCCTGAGACCGGTCTGTTTCTTGCACCCTCCCACGACATTCCCGCCCTGCGCGCGTGGATCGCCTTCCACACGGGCGCGCGCCTCACCGGCGCGGAGCATGCGGACTTCGCACTTGGCACATGGGCGGCGTTGCAACCGGTGGACCGTTTCCGTATCGGCACGGCGGAATATCCCGACCGCTCGGCGACGCTGCTGGTCGAGATGGACGTGCTTGCGCCGGAAGGGATCACCCTGCGCGGCCCCGGTATCGCGGAGACGGCGAGGCTGTCCCTGCCAGAGACGGCCGCCTTCATCGCCAACCGCCGACTCTTTCCGCTCGGCTTCGATTGTTACTTTTGCGCGGAGGACCGCGTCGCGGGTCTGCCGCGCAGCACCCGGGTGGAGGGCTAAGCCATGTATGTCGCAGTCAAGGGCGGCGAACGCGCCATAGACAATGCCCATGCATGGCTGGCGGAGGAGAGGCGCGGGGACACCGCAATCGCCGAGCTTGATATCGCCCAAATCCGAGAGCAACTCACGCTGTCGGTCAACCGGGTCATGGCGGAAGGCTCGCTATACGATCCCGACCTGGCGGCGCTGGCGATCAAGCAAGCGCGCGGCGACCTGATCGAGGCGGTCTTCCTGATCCGCGCCTATCGCACCACGCTGCCGCGGTTTGGCGCGTCGTATCCGGTGGACACGGGCAAGATGGCCTGTGATCGCCGCATCTCCGCCACGTTCAAGGACTTGCCAGGCGGGCAGGTGCTGGGTCCGACCTTCGATTACACCCATCGCCTGCTGGACTTCGCGCTGGCCGCCGAGGGGCTGGACCCGCCCGTTGCGCCCGCAGCCGACCCGGCAGAGCCCGTGCCGATGCCCCATGTGACTGATTTCCTTGACCGCGAGGGACTGATCCAGACCGAGCCCGGGGGGGACCCCACGCCCCCCGACCTCACCCGGGAGCCGCTGGACTTTCCCGCTGGCCGCCCCCTGCGCCTGCAGGCCCTGACCCGAGGCGACGAGGGCTTCGTCCTGTCGATGGCCTATTCCACCCAGCGCGGCTATGGCCGCAATCATCCCTTCGTCGGCGAATTGCGCATCGGCGCCGTGCCAGTGGAGGTCGACATCCCCGAGCTCGGATTTTCCATAGAGGTCGGCGAGATTACCTTGACCGAATGCGAAACCGTCAACCAGTTCACGGGCTCGAAGACCGAACCGCCGCAATTCACCCGTGGTTATGGCCTTGTCTTCGGCCAGTCCGAGCGCAAAGCGATCTCCATGGCGTTGGTCGACCGCGCGCTGCGCTGGGAGGAACTGGGCGAAGACAATGTCAGTGCGCCCGCGCAGGATGCGGAATTCGTTCTCTACCACTCCGACAACGTGCAGGCGACAGGCTTTCTGGAACACATAAAGCTGCCGCATTACGTAGACTTTCAATCCGAACTGGAACTGATCCGCAAACTGCGGCAAGCCGCGCAAGAGGAAGCACGCCATGCAGCGGAGTAGTCATGGATTTCGGAACCCTGAGTCAGACGCTGATCGATTGGGTGACGGCCACAGGCCGGACGGTCAACGACCTGCCGGGCACGGCGGCCTTCGGTCTCGGGCTGTTCACCTGGTTCGCGGTGGAGCAGATCTTGCGCCGGGTGATGACCGGGATGCGCTGGGTCATAATCGTGGGCGTGGTGGCTGCGCTGGGCCTCAGCATCCCCTATCTGGCCAGCCTCTTGTGGGGCAGCGGCGCGGAAGTGGCCTTGCCGCAGTAGGACGAGGTTCAACTGCCGCCGTCGCCGCCGTCACAAACCGTTTCGAACCAGCCACCGCTGCCATCTCCGTAGCGCCGAGACAGCGCATTTCGCGCCGCCCACTCATCCAGCCATTTCGGAACGCTCCATTCCGGCCAAAGCACGCGAGCCAGCGCAGAGGCCAGCAAGAGAAGCAGAACACCTCCGACCACTGCGGCGATGCCAATTGTTTGGTTGTCCATCAACACGCTCCGTCCGTGCAAGCTGGGCGAACGAAACTATCTGGCGAAAGCATGGCATGATGGATCCGTACAATTTCGCCTATCTCGACGAACAGACCAAGCGGATGATACGCCGCGCGATCCTCAAGGGCGTGGCCGTGCCCGGCTACCAGGTGCCCTTCGCCAGCCGCGAGATGCCGATGCCCTATGGTTGGGGGACCGGAGGCGTCCAGGTGTCGGCCGCCTGTTTGACGCCCGAGGATACGTTCAAGGTGATCGACCAGGGCGCCGACGACACAACCAATGCCGTTTCCATCCGCAAGTTTTTTCAGAAGGTCGCTGACGTGGCCGTCACCGAACGCACCCGCGACGCGACCGTGATCCAGACCCGCCACCGTATCCCCGAGGAATTGCTGACCGAGGACCAGATCCTCGTCTTCCAGGTTCCGATTCCGGAACCCCTGCGCTTCATCGAGCCCTCCGAGGTTGAGACGCGGCGCATGCATGCACTGGAGGATTATGGGTTGATGCATGTGCGTCTCTACGAGGATATTGCCCGCCACGGCGAGATCGCGACCGCCTATGCCTACCCGGTGAAGGTCGAGGATCGCTACGTGATGGATCCCTCGCCGATCCCGAAATTCGACAACCCCAAGCTGGAGTCGGCGGCATTGCAACTATTCGGTGCGGGGCGAGAGCAGCGCATCTACGCGGTGCCGCCCTACACGAAAGTGGTGAGCCTCGACTTCGACGACTATCCCTTCGATCCCACCAAGGCGCCGCATCCCTGTGCGTTGTGCGGGGCAGAGGATACCTATCTGGACGAGGTCATAACCGATGATCTGGGCACGCGGATGTTCGTGTGTTCGGATACCGATCATTGCGCCCAGGCGCGTGGCGACGGAGAGGCCGCATGATCCCGCTGCTTGATGTGACCCGCCTGACCAAACGCTATGGCCCGCGGATCGGCTGTGCCGACGTATCATTCCGGCTCTTTCCTGGCGAGGTGCTGGGCGTGGTCGGGGAAAGCGGCTCGGGCAAGTCCACGCTGCTGTCCTGTCTTGCCGGGCACCTTGCGCCGGATGAGGGAAAGGTGATCTTCGATACCCGCACGGACGGCCCCCGCGACGTGCTGAGAATGTCGGAACCCGAAAGGCGGATGCTGGGACGCACCGATTGGGCGTTCGTGCACCAGAACCCGCGCGACGGGTTGCGGATGCGGGTCAGCGCAGGTGGCAATGTCGGCGAGCGGCTGATGGCGGTGGGCGCGCGCCACTACGGAGATATCAGGGGCAAGGCGCTTGACTGGCTCGACCGGGTGGAGATCGCGGGAGAGCGGATCGACGACCGCCCGGCGGCGTTCTCCGGCGGCATGCAGCAGCGGTTGCAGATCGCGCGCAACCTCGTCACCGGGCCACGTCTGGTGTTCATGGACGAGCCGACTGGCGGGCTTGACGTTAGTGTGCAGGCCCGCCTTCTGGACCTTATACGGGGTCTGGTGCGTCGCATGGGCCTTTCGGCCGTTGTCGTGACTCACGACCTTGCGGTGGTGCGCCTGTTGGCTGACCGGCTGATGGTGATGAAGGACGGGCGCGTGATCGAGTCGGGTTTGACGGATCAGGTGCTCGACGATCCGCAGGCAGCCTATACGCAACTCCTCGTCAGTTCGGTTCTGCAGGCGTAGATCTGTGCTCAATGGAACCGTTGCAACGAATGGAACGTGCGCGATGACCTACTATGCCTCGGAAGGATTGGGATTGCGCCCGGTCGACTCGTTGGACGGGTCCGACCGCGTTATCTGGATCGATCTGGCGCGTGCCGGGCCTGCCGATCTGGCGCGTGTGTCCGGACGGCTTGGCATCGACCTTCCCACCCGCGAGGATCAGGAAGAGATCGAGCAATCCTCGCGCCTCTATTTCGAAGATGGTGTGCCAGTGATGACAGTGCTGCTTCCGGCGCTGTCGGATACCGGCGACATGATCGTCGGTCCGGTTTCGTTCCTTCTGTTCCCCGACCGCCTGGTGACGCTGCGCAGCCACGATCCGAAGCCCTTCGCGTCCTTCCCACCCAATGCCGCGCAGACCGGGCAGGGATGTGCCAGCCCCGAGACGGTGCTGCATGGCCTGCTGGAGGAGATCATCGACCGGCTGGCCGACATCACCGAGCAGACCGGCCGCGATATCGACACCGTGTCCCGGCACGTCTTTGCCACGGACCGGCTGACCACCGAGGATTATCGCGCCGCGCTGCGCGCGATCGGCCACAATGAACGCAAGGTCATGCATCTGCGTGAATGCCTGACCACGCTGGACCGGATGCTCGGATTCCTGATGCCGGTCCTTGATGCCCGCAAATCCACCAAGGGGCTGCGGATGCTGCTGAAGGGCCAGTATCGCGACGTGCGGACGATCTCGGAGCAGACCGTCTATCTGCAACAAAAGACCGCCTTCCTTCTCGATGCAGCACTTGGTTTGATCGGGATCGACCAGAACGCGATCATCAAGATCTTCTCTGTTGCCGCGGTGGCCTTCCTGCCGCCGACGCTGGTGGCGTCGATCTATGGCATGAACTTCGCCCATATGCCCGAACTGGCCTGGTACTATGGCTACCCTCTTGCGCTGGGGCTGATGCTGACATCGGCGCTGCTACCGCTTTGGTATTTCCGCCGTCGCGGATGGCTCTGACCCCTGAAAGGATGTGTCTGTCATGATCCTCGTTGAAAGCCTGTCCAAGCAATTCACCTTGCACAATCAGGGCAGCGTGGTGATCCCGGTGCTCGATGGCGCAAGCCTGCGGGTCGATCCCGGGGAATGCGTGGCCTTGACCGGAGAAAGCGGGGCAGGGAAATCCACTCTGATGCGCATCCTGTATGGCAATTACCTTGCGCAGTCCGGGCGGGTCGTGATCGGCGGCGTCGAATTGACCGGGGCCGAGCCGCGCGAGGTTCTGGCGCTGCGCCGCGAGACCCTTGGCTATGTCAGCCAGTTCCTGCGCGTCGTGCCGCGTGTGCCCGCGCTTGAAGTGGTGGCCGAACCACTGCTGGCGCTTGGCCGCCCCGAAGAGGTGGCCCATGCTCGCGCCCGCGACCTGCTGACCCGGCTGCGCATTCCCGAACGGCTCTGGTCGCTGTCGCCCACCACTTTTTCGGGCGGCGAACAGCAGCGGGTGAACATTGCGCGCGGCTTCGCCCATACCTATCCCGCCCTTCTGCTGGATGAACCGACCGCGAGCCTCGATGCGACAAACCGCGAAACCGTGCTGACCCTGATCGAGGAGGCGAAAGCTGCGGGCGCCGCAATCGTCGGCATCTTCCACGACACGGCTGCGCGCGCCCGTGTCGCGGATCGCGAGTTGGATGTGAGCCAATTCACCCCGTCGCCCGTATGATGTCTGGCCGCTTCATCGCCGTGGTCGGCCCCTCGGGCGCCGGCAAGGACAGTGTAATGGAGGCGATGGTAGCCGACCGCCCCGGTCTGTACCGCGTCCGTCGCGTCATCACCCGGCCCTCGGATGCGGGCGGCGAGGCATTCGAGGGCGTGACAGAGGCCGAGTTCGCCGCCCGCGTGGCGCGCGGCGACTTCGCACTGCACTGGTCCGCCCATGGTTTGCAATACGGCATCCCGGCAGAGGTTTGTGCGGTGCTGGAGGTGGGGAAAGATGCGCTGGCCAATCTGTCGCGGGGTGTGTTGAAACAGGCTTCGGCTGCGTTCGGTCGGCTTCATGTCTTGAGCATCACCGCACAGCCGGACGTTCTGGCCTCGCGGTTGGCCGGACGCGGGCGGGAAAGCGGCGCGGGCATCGCGCGGCGGCTCGCCCGCGTGGCGCCTGCCATGCCCTCAGGCCTGACCGTGACGGAAATCGACAATTCCGGTGCATTGGACGACGCCGTGGCCGTCGCCCTTTCGGCACTCTATCCGGCGAGAGGGTAGCGATGGACCATGTGGAAGCGACCTGCGGCGTCCTCGCCCGTCAGGCACAGGCTGTCGAGAAGGAAGGGGCGCGGCAGCAGCGGCTCGAAATGCATTGCCAGGGCATCCCGTGCGGAGTCGGCCGTGGCGCGGTCGAGACTGCCGGTCAGGGTCAGGTGGAAGCGGAATTCTTCCATCACATAGGGGTAGCCCCATTGCAGCAGCAGCGCCTTTTGCCTCTCGCTCAGACCGGCCTTGCGGCGGCGCGCCAGTTCCGCCTCCGGTGCCGGAGCGCGGAAATGGTCGAGGTCGCGCACGACTTGCCCGGCCAGCTTCGCGAGATCGTGCGCGGGGGCAGCGGGCACGATGGCCACGAAACCGCCAATGCGTTGCACCTCCAAGGCCGGGATCGTCACCGGGGCGGCCTTCGCACAGAGCGCGGCAGTGGCGGTGGCGAGTGCATCCGCCGTTTGCCCCTCGGCCAGCCGAAATGGCGGCTTGATGGTGCCGTGGAAGCCATACTTGCGCGGCGTGCGTGTCAGCTCGGCCGCCGGGACGGGCAGGGCGGGGATATGCGGATGCGCGACCTCGATCCCGGTGACACTGTTCCATCCCAACCACTGCGCGCCAGCCTCAAGCAGCGCTCCTTGTGGCATTGCGTAGATTGCGAACCGTTCGAACCGGTTTCTCATTTCCCGACCTTCCCCAGATGAAAGACAGTATCCCCATGACCCATCCGCTCGCTCTTGCCAATGCCCGCCTGATCCTGCCCGACGGCGAGGAGGTAGGCGGGCTGGTGGCCGAGGATGGCATCATCGTCCGGATCGGCGGCGGCGGTGACGGGCTCGATTGCGAGGGCGATTTCGTTGCTCCTGGCCTCGTGGAGTTGCACACCGACAATCTCGAACGGCATATCCAGCCGCGCCCCAAGGTGGACTGGCCCCATGATGCCGCGATCCTGGCCCATGACGCGGAGCTGGCGGGCGCGGGCATCACGACAGTCTTCGACGCCATGCGCGTCGGCTCCATCCCGTCGGGAAAGTCGCGCTATGCGCAGTATGCGCGGGGGCTTGCGTCGGAGATGTTGGCGCTGCGCGAGGCGGGGCACTTGCGGATCAGCCATTTTCTGCATTTGCGGGCCGAGGTCTGTTCCGAAACCCTTGCCGAGGAGATGGCCGAATTCGGCCCCGAGGATCGCGTCGGGCTGGTCAGCCTGATGGATCACACCCCGGGCCAGCGGCAGTTCCGCGATCTGGAAAAGCTGCGCGCCTATGTGATGGGCAAGAACAACCTGAGCGAGGCGGATTGGCACGAGCATGTGGCGCGCCTGTTGCGCTTGCGCGCCGAGAACGGCGACCGGCACGAGGCCGAGGCGGTGGTCCGCGCCAAGGCCTACGGCGCGGTTCTGGCCAGCCATGACGATACGACCGAGGCGCACGTGCGGGTGTCGGCCGGGCATGGCATCAGGCTGGCCGAGTTCCCGACGACGCTGGAGGCCGCGCAGGCCTGCCGCGACCATGGCATCGCGGTGATGATGGGGGCGCCGAACCTGATCCGGGGCGGCTCCCATTCCGGCAATGTCGCGGCGGAGGAGCTGGCCCGCGCCGGCCTGCTCGATATCCTGTCCTCGGATTACGTGCCGGCGGCGCTGTTGCAATCGGCGGTGCGGCTGGCCGGGATCTGGGGCGACATGGCGCGCGCGATGCACACCGTCACGCAAGCCCCCGCCGATGCCGTTGGCCTGACAGACCGGGGCCGCATCGCCCAAGGCGCACGTGCCGACCTTATCCGCTTCCGGCTGGTGGGCGGCGTGCCTGTGCTGCGCGGCGTCTGGGTCCGGGGCAAGCGGGTGGCGTGACGGGGGGTGGCGT
>CAZTUG010000013.1:0-59799 GCA_964615955.1 uncultured Roseicyclus sp. | reverse complement strand
GTGCGCCCGTCGCCCATCACGCCCACGGTGCGCACCGGCAGGATCGCGACGAAGGCCTGCCAGATCTCGTCATACAGACCATGACGGCGGATCTGGTCGATATAGACCGCATCGGCCTGCCGCAGGATGTCGAGCTTGGCGCGCGTGATCTCGCCCGGGCAGCGGATCGCGAGGCCGGGGCCGGGGAACGGGTGGCGGCCGATGAAATGCGCGGGCAGGCCAAGCTCGCGCCCCAGGGCGCGAACCTCGTCCTTGAACAGCTCGCGCAGGGGTTCCACTAGCTTCAAACCCATCTTCTCGGGCAATCCGCCGACATTGTGGTGGGACTTGATGGTGACGGAGGGGCCACCGGAAAACGACACGGATTCAATGACATCGGGGTAGAGCGTGCCCTGCGCGAGATAGGCCGCGCCTGCGATCTGATCGGCGTAATGCTGGAACACGTCGATAAACAGCCCGCCGATGATCTTGCGCTTGGTCTCGGGGTCGCCGACGCCCTCCAACGCGCCCAGGAACCTCTCCTGCTCCTGCGCGTGGATGACGTGAAGGTTCATGTGGTCGCGGAACATCTCCACGACCTCCGCCGCCTCGTTCAGGCGCAGCAATCCGTGATCGACGAACACGCAGGTCAGTTGGTCGCCGATCGCTTCGTGGATCAGCGCGGCCGCCACGGAGGAATCGACGCCGCCCGACAGCGCGCAGATCACCTTCGCGTCGCCCACCTGCGCCCGGATCGCCGCCACCGCCTGTTCGCGGTAGGCGTCCATCGTCCAGTCGCCCGAAAAGCCCGCGATGCGCACGAAATTCTCGTAAAGAATCGCGCCGCGCGGGGTGTGGTGCACCTCCGGGTGAAACTGCACCGCATAGAAGTGCCGGTCGGTATCGGCGGTGATCGCGAAGGGCGCATTGGGCGAGGTGCCGAAGACCTCGAACCCCGGTGCCAGCTTGGCGACATGGTCGCCGTGCGACATCCAGACCTGTTCCTTCCCATCCGCGAACCAGCCCTGCAACAGCGCCAGCGCACCGGCGGGTTGCACGAAGGCGCGCCCGAATTCCGCCGTGCCCCCGCCGCCCGAAATCTTGCCACCATGCACGTCGCCGCCAAGATCCTGCATCATCACCTGCTGTCCGTAGCAGATGCCAAGGATCGGGATGCCCATCGTGTAGGCGCTGGCGGGCGGGCGCGGACTGCCCGGCCGCGTGACCGAATCCGGCCCGCCCGAAAAGATCATCGCCTTGGGCGCGAAGGCCGCAAGAAAGGCGTCATCGACGTTCTGGAACGGATGGATCTCGCAATAGACATTCAACTCTCGCAGGCGGCGGGCGATCAGTTGCGTGACCTGGGAGCCGAAATCGATGATCAACAGGCGTTCGTGGTCGGCGGGGTCGGGGACGGCGGATGTGTTCATGTCGGCTGGATTAAGTGCGCGCGCAGGGGCACGCAAGCCCTGAGCGGTGCGACCGTCATGTAACGTTTGCCGAAAAGGTCTGGACGAGCCGACGCTGCATGTTTCGCCTCGACGCCATTTCGTATATCGTTAACAGATTATCTTGACACAAGAGGAGACTAAGATGCGTATTCTCATCTCGGCTGCAATTATCTCCTGCAGCGCCGGAGCCGCCATGGCCACCGGCATCGTGGTGCCGCAACAGCCGCCCGTGGTCGTCGATCCCGGGTTCAGTTGGTCCGGTGCCTATGTTGGCGTGATGGCCTCGACCACGTCTCTCGACGCCGAAGATTTCAGCTTCGGACCGGGCCCGTTCGATATGGATGGCGGCACTGCCGGGATCTTCGCGGGCTACAATTTCATGTTCGGCGACGTCATGGTCGGCATCGAGGGCAGCTATTCCTCGGGCGGCATCGACGGCGACGACGCCGCCTTCATGGATCCGGTCGAGATTGAAAACACGGCCCAACTCAGGGCGCGCCTGGGCTATGCGATCGACCGCATCTTGCCCTATGTGGCCGTCGGTGTCATTTCGTCCGACGTCTTCTCGAACCATAGCGGTTTCGGAGCCGCGACGCAAACTTACACAGGGTTCAGCTACGGGATCGGCGTCGATTATGCGCTGCGGGACAACATCTTCGTCCGCGCGGAAATCGAGCACCTGAACTATGATCGGGACGATTTCGATTTCTCTGGCGGCGATCTGCATGATTTCGACATGGACGGCACGCGCCTGTCCATCGGTGTCGCCTACCGCTTCTAGCGCCGCAAACTTCCGGGTTTGGAAGGCAAGGGGGCCGTTCGGCTCCCTATTTTCCGGATGTGCCGTGGTCCGCGCCAGATGTCGTTTTCCCATCCAGCATGACGCAATTCGCCGACGCAAGCCCGGTCCGAGCGGCTAGAGACAAGCCTGTATACCTTACGCGGTCGGAGGCACCCCATGGGCGAAGCGGATCAGGCAGTCGGCGCACGGCGCGCGCGGGGCGGTGGCGGGGCAGCGCGCAGGGCGTCGCGCTCCGCCGTCAGTTTCGAAAGTGCGCAATACATCACCCGCAACATTCCGAACCTCGACATCCTCCATGACGAGGCGCTGGAGATCATTGAAACCAACGCCGAGACGGTGCTGGAAGAGATCGGCGTCAACTTCCCCGAGAATCCGGGCGCATTGGCCCGCTGGCGCGATGCCGGCGCCGATGTCCAGGGCGACCGGGTGCATATTCCCCGCGGCCTTGCCCGGCAATTGATCGCCACCGCGCCGGGGCAATTCACCCAGATCGCCCGCAACCGCGCCCGCGATGTGGAGATCGGGGGGCGCAATCTTGTCTTTGCCCCCGTTTACGGCCCACCGTTCGTCGGCACGTTCCGCGAAGGCCGCCGCTACGCCACCATGGCCGATTTCGAGACGTTCGTGAAACTCGGCTACATGTCGCCGTGGCTGCACCATTCCGGCGGCACGGTGTGCGAACCGACCGACATTCCCGTCAACAAGCGCCACCTGGACATGCTGCTGGCGCATATGACGCTGTCGGACAAACCCTATATGGGCTCTGTCACCGAGCCGTCGCGCGCCGCCGATTCCATCGAGATGTCGAAGATCCTCTTCGGCGCGGACGTCGTCGATACCACCTGCGTGATGACCTCGCTCATCAACATCAACTCGCCGCTGACCTTCGATTCGATCATGATGGGCGCGCTGGAGGAATATGCCGCCGCCGGTCAGGCCTCGATCATCTCGCCCTTCATCGTCGGCGGGGCCATGGCGCCCGTCTCCGTCATGGGGACGTTGACGCAGGTCATGGCCGAGGGGTTGGCGGGCGTGGCCTACAGCCAGTTGGTGCGCGCGGGTTCGCCCATCATCTTCGGGGCCTTCGTAACCTCCATCGACATGAATTCCGGCGCCCCCACCTTCGGCACGCCCGAGGCGTCGCAGATCACCTATGGCGCCGGCCAGATCGCGCGACGGCTGGGGCTGCCCTACCGCTCGGCGGGGGCGTTCAACGGCTCCAAGATGCCCGATGCGCAGGCGGCCTACGAGACGGCCAACAGCCTCAATTCCGGGCTGCTGTCGGGGGTCAACTTCATGCTCCATGCCTGTGGTTGGCTGGAGGGGGGGCTGGTCGCCTCGCCCGAGAAATTCGTGATGGATGCAGACCAGCTTGGTGTTCTCCACAAGCTCGCCGCCGGGATCGAAACCGACAAGAACGCGCAGGCCATGGACGCGATTCGCGAAGTGGGGCCGGGCGGCCATTACCTCGGATGCGCCCATACACAGGCCAATTATGAGGCGGCGTTCTGGCGCAGCAAGGTGCTCGATTACAAACCCTACGAGACCTGGGCCGAAGAGGGCAGCCGCTCCACCTTCGAACTGGCATCCCTGAAGGTCGAGCGCATGCTGGCCGATTACCAACAGCCCGCGCTGGACCCGGCCATCAACGAGGCGCTGCACGCCTATGTGGCGCGGAAGAAGGCCTCCATGCCCGACGCCTTCCACTGAGCCCTTCGGATGCGTTACGATGTGGCGCATCCGGCCTGTCGGGATCGGGCCGGGTCTGTCAGTCCCGTCCCGGATCCATCCACATGTCTGCGCGGACCTGCCGTGCCCGCGCGCCCCGTGAGCGCAATCAGCTGACGCTGCGCGCGGCGGCCAGGATGGCGCTCATCACCTGAACGTGGCGGGTCGGCGAATAGCCCATGCCACCGCCCATGCGGGCCGCGTTCAGCATCTCTTCTTCTGCAAGAAGTCTGGAGACCGGCCGCCGCTTGGCGCGGCGGTGCGCATCGCCTGTATCGCTGGCCATCGTGGCCGCGCGGACCAACAGGCCGGGGCGGCGCATTGTGCTCAGATGGGTGGTCAGGTCGGTCATGTCGAATGTCCCTTCGAACGATTTTGCCTGACCTCAACTTGCGCCCTGCTGCGGGCCCGTTGCGTCGATGCGAATGGGCCGCCCGCACCCTTCCATTCTGTTTACGGAACGGAAACAATTTTCGACTTATCCACAGATTTTAATGATTCAGTAATCAATACGGCGGAATTTCGGCAGCGTTCATTTCGCATTCCCGAGGGCTTATGGCCATGACCGACTCTTCGCCTTCTCACCTTGCCGCTATCCAGGTTCTGCCGCGCTGGGTGCCCGAGGCGGCGCAGCAATATCTTGCCCATGTCGCGGCCGGACATTCCTGCCGCGCGATCGCCAGATCCAGTGGCCAGGCGCCGTCCACGATCTGTCGCCGGGTGCAACAAATGGAAGCGCGCCGGGACGATCCCCTGCTGGATGAGGCCTTGTCGAGCCTCGCTGCCGCAGCCCACCCGAATCCGAAAATGACGCCGATCGAGATCAGAGCGAAAATGCTCGGCTCCCACGCGGATCAGACAGACCTGATCCGGCCAGACCTGTTCCAGAAGGAGACATGGTGCATGACTGCCCATATTCGGACACCCATCGATGACGAAACCCTGATCACCCGAGAGGCAAGGCGCATCCTGCGCCGTCTTTGCGAAACCGGCGCCGTCCTGGCCGTGGCGCAGGACATGGACAAGGCCGTGGTGCTGCGCCAGGGACTTGATGGCGACCAGACCCGCACCGCCGTCGTGGACCGCCGCGTAGCCCAGGCCTTCGCGGTGAAGGACTGGATTTCCTGCGTCAAGCATGGCGGGCGGCTGGCCCGCTACAGCATCACGGCGGCGGGCAAGTCCGCGCTGAAGCGTCTGTTGGAGGAAGACCGCAAGCGCCGCCTCGGCACTGCCGGGTTTGCCGAAGGACATACACCCTTTCAGGGCCAACACGCCACTTGGGGCAAGCGCATCGTTACCGACACCGACGGGGCGCGCACCCGGATCCGCGTCAATCTGGCCGAGTCCCCGCTGGCCGGTCTGGCGCGGCGCAAGGGCAATGATGGCAAGCCGTTTCTGGGCCCCGATCTGGTGCAGGCGGGCGAGCGTCTGCGCGAGGATTTCGAACGCGCGCAGATGGGCCCGCGCGTGGGCCAGAACTGGGACCGCTTCCTGTCGGGCGGTGACCGGGGCGGCTTCATCTCCGATGGCGGCATCGGCGAAGGGCCGCGGGACGCGCGAAAACGCGTGTCGGATGCGCTCGACGATCTTGGCCCCGGGCTTTCGGATGTGGTGATGCGGGTGTGCTGCTTTCTCGAAGGGATGGAGCAGGCCGAAAAGCGCCTAGGCTGGTCGGCGCGGTCCGGCAAGGTGGTGCTCAAGATCGGGTTGCAGCGCCTGTTGCAACATTACGAGCAGAATTACGGCTTTCGGCCCGCGCTGCGCGGCTGACACAAGCGGCCGGTCCGGAACAGGCAGCAGGACAGGCGGCTTGCGCGGCCTGTCCTGACGCATGCCAACCGGCTGTCGAGCAATATGGGGAAGCCTTCTTTCCAAGGCGCTGCCCAAGATCCATCGCATCCGAAACAGTTTTCGATTTACAAGCGCCCTCCAGGTTTGTCCGACTGCAACGGCTTCTGCCGCAATCGGTCATGCGGCAAGGACCACGTGTCACTCAACCTCAAGGACCACACCATGCCGACTGTCTTTGCCATGCCGCGCGCCCTCGTTTCGATCCTCGCACTTGCCGCAGCCGCCGCCGCGCCCGCCTCCGCCCAATCGGCCGGAAACGCACAATGCGACGCCGTGATGATGCAGGGCCCTCAATTCTTCCCGGCCATTGTGGTCGACGGATGCCGCGCCTATTTCCAGGCTCTCGCCGATGGCGCCGCCGCCCCCGGAACCTTCCCGTCGCCGATCGTGCGCAGCCAGGCTGTCATCGGGTCCGCTTCGGACACGGGCGGTTGAAACGGGGCCCGACGCCTCGGTTGTCCCCTCCGACCGGCACGCTACGGCACAGACCGCATGGCCGATGTGCCGAAATCGCGCAATTACATTTGCGGCCAGACACGTTAGACAATCCCTGACTGACTGCCGGAGCCCCTGATGCGTGACCTGAAGATTCCCGAACAGCGCCACCCCGAAAAGGCGCGACGCCCCGATAACCCACAGCCGAAGAAGCCGTCCTGGATCCGGGTCAAGGCGCCCGTTGGCGAAGGCTACAAGGCCACTGCCAAGATCATGCGCGATCATCGCCTGACCACGGTGTGCGAAGAGGCCGGCTGCCCCAATGTCGGCGAATGCTGGTCCCAGGGCCATGCCACCATGATGATCATGGGCGAGGTCTGCACCCGCGCCTGCACCTTCTGCAACATCGCCACCGGCAAGCCGCCCGAACCGCTCGACGCGTTCGAACCGGGACGCGTGGCCGATGCGGTCGCGAAACTCGGCCTGAACCATGTCGTCATCACCTCCGTCGACCGCGATGACGTGTCCGATGGCGGGGCGGAGCATTTCGCCCAGACCATCCGCGCGATCCGCCACCGGGCCCCCGGCACCACCATCGAGATCCTGACACCGGATTTCATCAAGGCGCCCGACAGCGTCCTCGACATCGTGGTGCAGGCCAGACCGGACGTGTTCAACCACAACCTCGAAACCGTGCCGGGCCTCTACCCCGAGGTGCGCCCCGGCGCGCGCTATTTCCACTCCCTGCGCCTGTTGCAGCGCGTGAAGGAGATGGACCCGAGCATGTTCACCAAGTCCGGCATCATGGTGGGCCTGGGCGAAGATCGGCAGGCCGTGCTGCAGGTCATGGACGACATGCGCGCCGCCGATATCGATTTCCTGACCATCGGTCAGTATCTGCAACCCACGCCCAAGCACCACGCCGTCGACCGTTTCGTCACGCCCGAGGAATTCGCGTCCTACGAAAAGGCCGCCTACGGCAAGGGCTTTCTCATGGTCTCGGCGACGCCGCTGACGCGCTCCAGCTACCATGCAGGGGATGATTTCGCGCGACTGCGGGCGAACCGGCTGGCGCGGCTTGGCCACGCCTGAGCGCCGCGAAGGTGTCAAGTCGGGTAAGCAAGTGCTTGCGCGAAGGATTGTGGTAGTTCCACGCTTTGTGGATTGATGTCCTCAAAAGGTATTTCCCATGCGCCTTGCTCCGCGCGGCCTGCTGGCCCTGTTTCTGACCTCAGCTCTCATCGTTCCGGCCTGGGGGCAGATCGCACCGGCCGACCCGCTGGTAGTGATCGAGGCAGACAGCATTCCCGGCGACTTCACCGCCGCCATGGAAGAGGCCGCCGAGGGCCGCGCCCTGTTTATTGCGGGGAACCATGCCGAGGCGCTGGAGATGCTGCGCCCCCTGGCCGATGCCGGCAACCCGGTGGCTCAAAACATTCTCGGCATCGCGCTGACCGACCTGAACGGCGCCTACGGGCCCTATGACGCAGCGGAAGGTTTTCGCTACTTGCTGGCGGCCGGTGCGCAGAATTTCGGACCCGCGATGCACAATCTCGGCGACAGTTACGAAGAGGAACACGACGGCATAGCCCCCGATCCCGAGCAAGCGTTCCGCTGGTATCTCGCGGCGGCGGAACTGGGATATGTCCGCGCCTACTACAATGTCGGCTATGGATTGGTGAACGGCTACGGTGTTGCTCAGGACCTTGCAGCGGGGCGCGTCTGGCTGGACCGCGCGCTGGACGGGGACGAACGCGCCGAGGCGCTGACGCTGCTTGGCGATCTTGCCTATTACGGCGAAGGGCAGGAGGCCGACTTGGCCCAGGCGCTTGCCCTCTATCTGGAGGCGGCCGGCCTTGGACATGCGGAAGCTGCCTATTACGCAGGCTATCAATATTACTGGGGCGAAGGCACGGATCAGGACTGGACCGCAGCGGCGCCATTTCTGGAACAGGCCTTGGCGGGCGGTGAACGCGCGGGGGCGCTGAACCTGCTTGGGAACATGGCCTATCACGGCGAAGGTCGGGAGGTGGACTTCGCAGAAGCGTTTGCGTTCTATCTCGAAGCAGCGGGCCTTGGAGACGCCGATGCCGCCTTTCGCGCCGCCTACCAGTATCTGCACGGCGAAGGCACAGAGGTGGACGAGGCCGCGGCCCTGCCGCTGCTGGAACAGGCTGTCGCGGGCGACGTGCCCGAAGCCTTTTCCTTCCTCGCCGAACTTCATGCTGAAGCCGTGGTGCCGGGCACGGACCCGTCCCGCGCGCTGGCCCTTGCGATGCATGGTGACGACCTTGGCGACGGCTATGCGGCCATCGTTCTCGGGCGCTTCCACCGGCATGGCGTGGAGGGTCACGTCCCCGTTGACCCCGACGCTGCCCGGTCCGCCTATCTGCGCGGGGTCGAGCGGGGGCAGGCGGGCGCACTCCGGAGCCTCGGCCTGATGGCCTACCACGGCGAAGGCGAGCCGGTGGATCACGCCCGCGCATATGATTACTTTCGTCAAGCCGTGGAGATGGCCCCCGACTATGGCGCGGCGCTTTACGCGCTGAGTTACATGGAGATGCGAGGGGAAGGCACCCCGCGCGATCTGGCCGCCGCGACGGCCCATATCGAAGCGGCACTGGCCGTGGGTGAAGACTCCGCGCTGGTCGCAGGCGTCATCCTGTTCGGCTCTCCCACCCATGCCGGCCCGCAATCCGACCCGGTGCGCGCCTTCGCCCACTGCATCGCCAGCGAGGCGGTGGATTGGCTCGAAGGCCAGGATCCCGGAGATCTCGGCCAGCACTTCGCCACCTGCGAGCGCCTGTCGGCGGAGCTGTCCGCCGAGGATCAGACCCGCGCGGCGGAGTTGGCGGCACCGATGGTGGCGGACCTGCCGACACGATAGCCCGGCCTGCGCCCCAACCGGACACCCACGGGGCAACGCGCACCCTGGGGATCTTCCCCGAAGCCCGATCCGGCGCGGCCCGTCGCACAAGGCGCGCGCCAGACAGCGCGATGGGCCGGTTCACTCTCTCGGGGGGGCGAACCCCATCCGCAACCCACCCCAATGGCGACCGTGCACATAGATCGGGGCCGATACGTCCTTCATCGCCACATATTGCCCGCCCCCCATGTCGCGGCGGTAGGTCTGCATCAGGAACGGCGCCGTGCTGCGGCCCGCTTTCAGCCCGACGCGATCGTCGAAGATGCGCCGATTGCGGCAATTGGAGGCGTTCCAGACCGGATCGCTGCCTTGCGGTTTCGAGAATTTGCGATTGTGGGTCGGCAGATAGCCGTTCTTGTCGACCGCCGCGCTGAAGGCGACGCGGGGGTCCGAGTTCAGGATATTCTCCTGGATCGGGGGCAAGAGAGTGTCGGTCAACTCGGTGAACGGGGCCATCACCTGTTCGGGGCTGGTGCCGGGGATCGGGCGATAGGTGCTGTCGAACAATTCCTCCATGGTGATCCGACCGGTCTGGACGGCGCGTTCGAACTCCGCGCCGATGTTCAGCGCACCGTCCTGCACCATCTCGATCAGATGCGCATCGGCGTTCGCGGCCCCCAACTCGACCGACAATTGCACCGCAAGCTCGTTGATGTCGACGATCTCCTCGGCCCGGCGATTGGCCATCTGCACCCCTTCGGCCGTGGCGCGCAGGGCGTGGTTCAGTTCGGTGAAGGCGGGGGCGAAGCGGTCCACGGCTTCGCTGACGGCATTGGTGGCCTCGGTCAGGCGCGCCGTGTCGGAGGAGGCGGCGCGCACATCGGCGCTGATCCGTGTCAGGGCATCATCGGCGCTTGACGCGCCTTCCAGCACGGATACCGCACTGGTGGCCACCCCGCGTGCGTCGCCGCGCAATCCGCCGATCAGCTTGGTCAGCGTGCCGGTGGAACTGGTCACGTCGGTGGCCGCACTCGACGTTTCGTTGGACAGCGCGTTGATCGCTTCGGCCACGACGGCGAAGCCACGGCCCATCTCGCCCGCGCGGGCCGCTTCGATGCGGGCGTTGACGGCAAGGATGTTCACCTGTTTCGCGATCTCCGCGATGCGCTGGTTGGCGCGGCCTACCTGGGTCAGGGTCGTTTCGACCGAGCCCAGGACGGTGTCGAGTTGGCCGACCCATGCCGCCACGTCCCGGCTGTTGAGCGAGGACGCCTTGAGCGTGTCGATGGAGCCATCGACCGTCGCAAGTGCCCGCGCATTGGCGGCGGCAACCGTGCCAAGGTCATCGGTCATCTCGCGCGTGATGCGGGTCAGGTCGCGCGCCTGCGCGGCCACGTCTTCCACGACTCTCAACTGCTGCCCGGCATCGGTGTCGATCTGGGCCAGGAATCCCGCAAGATCGACGATGTGACGTCCGGTTTCAGCGGCCAGTTGCCCGATCCGGTCCAGACCGCCGTCCGAGATTTCCAACTGCGCCAGTGCGGGATCGTCCGGGACGGGTCGATTGACGGCTGGCAAGATCATCGCATGGCCCTTTGTGTCGCATGTGTTCCGACACGCCGTAGCAGCCAAGCCGTTACGGTTCGGTTAAGCGTGGCGGCACAGGCCGGGACCGCCGGGCCGTCAGGGCGCCGCGCCGGACGGCGGGACACGGGCCAGATAGGCCGCGATCGCCAACCGGTCCTCCGGATCCAGCTGCGCCAGGTTCATGACGACCGCGCGCATATGTCCCCCCGCCGTGTCGAAATCCGGCGTGAAACCGTCGTTGAGATAGGCCGCGATCTCGTCGCTCGACCATGTCAGCCGGTCCGGCGTCAGCGGCGGGATCGTGCCGGTCCCCGTGGGGTTCGGCGCACCTTGCAACCATTGCGACCGCTCCACCGCCCCCAACGGGCCGCGCGGGGTGTGGCAGTCGCCACAATGGCTCAGCGCTTCGGCAAGGTAGCGTCCGCGCTGCTCCTGCTCCGACAACTCGCCCTGAACGACGAAGGTATCGCCGAGGTAAAGCAGGTTCCAGAACCCCACCGCGCGCCGGATCGAGAAGGGAAACCCGACCTCGTGGGGCAGGGAGGCCGCGTCGCTTTCAGGCAAGGTCTGCAGGAAGGCGAACAGATCCGCCAGGTCCTGACGCTCCGCAAGGCGATAGGCGGTATAAGGGAAGGCGGGGTAATAGTGTCGGCCCTCGGGGCTGATGCCGTTCTGCATCGCGGTCAGGAACTGCGCCAGGGTCCAGCCGCCGATCCCATCGGGAGACGGCGAAAGGTTCGGCGCGCGGAAGGTTCCGAAAGCGCTCGGAAAGGCCTGCCCGCCGCTCAGCAGCAGCCGCGCCTCGCCGGTGGCGTCCTCGGCGGCGTGGCAGGACGCGCACCCACCGGCCCAGAACACCGTTTCCCCGGCGATCGGATTGCCGACAAGTCCCGCGACCTCGGTGTCGGCGATGGGAACGGGACGGGTCAGCCACAAAGCGGACGCCAGCACCAGCACGCCCAATAGAACCAGGTTCCCGATCACGCGGCGCATCTCAGGCCTCCGTCAGGTTCGAACCGCTGGCGGACGACCGGCAGACCGACCGACCGACCGGCCGCCGGACCGGATCAACGTTCCTGCTGAAAGGATTCGTGGCACGCGCCACAGGCGGCACCGACCGGGCCAATGCCGGCCTGCAAGGCCTCCAACCCGCCGCCCGCAACCTCAGCCAGACCCGCCGACGCGGTGGAGAAGCGCGCGATGGACTCCGCGAAGGTGGCCTGATCCGCCCAGATCGCGGGCAGGGCACGCGTGCCCTCGATGGCGTCGCTGTCGGTGCCTTCGGGCCAGTAGAACCGTTGGTCGATCATGCCCATCTGCATCAGGTTGTCGGCAGCGGCCTGGGCCGCTGCGGCGTCATAATCCGTATTGCCCCGCGCCATGTTGCCAAGGATACCGATGTTGAGCGCCATCACCTGCATGTGGCCCTGACGGGCGCCGATGGCGGGATTTCGATCCTGCGCGGCGGCAGAGAGCGTGAAGGCGACAAGGGCCGTGCCGCCGATCAGAAGCGGGGAAACGAGCGCGCGGGGAAGGGACATGGACAGAGCTCCGGTTGGGATGGACGGTCTTCTACCTTAAGCCCGACGGTAGACCGACTGGACCTTGCGTCAACCCGACACATCGTGCGCAAAGGCACCCTTGCCCTGCGCAACGGCACAGCTCAAAGTCGCCCCGGCGCGCGCTCATGTGTCCATTTTCACCTTGCCGATATAGGGCAGGTTCCGGTTGCGCTGCGCATAGTCGATGCCATAGCCCACCACGAATTCGTCCGGGATCTCGAACCCGATCCAGTCGGCATGGAAATCGACCTCGCGCCGCGACGGCTTGTCCAGCAGCGCAATGGTCTTGATGCGCGCAGGTCCCCGGCTGCGCAACAGGCCCATGACATGATTCAACGTGTGGCCGGTATCGACGATATCCTCCACCACCAGCACGTCCCGCCCGCCGATCTCGCCCCGCAAGTCCTTGAGGATGCGCACTTCCCGGCTGGACCGCATCGCATCGCCATAGCTGGACGCCTCCAGGAAATCGACCTCCACCGGCAGGTCGATCTCGCGCACCAGATCGGCGATGAACACGAACGACCCGCGCAGCAAGCCCACCACCACCAGTTTGTCCGTGCCCTTGAAGGTGGCTTCGATCTCGCGCGCGAGGTCCTCGATGCGCGCGGCGATCGCCTTGGCAGAGATCATCTGTTCCACAGTGTAGCCGTTCTGCGCCATATCGCCCCCAAATGTCGCCATGCCCTTGAAGTCCCTTGGCGGTTTTATGACATGGAGATCAAAGCGGAAAGCTGAAAGGGAGCCATGCCAACGCATTCCGAAACCCGCGCGTTGCCCCATTCGGCGCGCCAGATGTATGATCTTGTCGCCGATGTCGCGCGCTATCCCGAATTCATTCCATGGACCATCGCCACGCGCGTCCGCTCGGTCGAGCCGGTCCCCGGCGAGACCGGACACGACCTGATGCTGGCCGACATGGTGGTCGGCTTCAAGATGTTCCGCGAAACGTTCCTGAGCCGCGTGGACCTTTACCCGGAGGCGTTGAAGATCGACACCGCCTATATCGACGGGCCGTTCAAGCATCTGGTCTCGAACTGGTCCTTCGAGGACACGGAAACGGGATGCAATGTGCATTTCCACGTCGATTTCGAATTCAGGAGCCGGCTGCTGCAAGGGGCTGCCGGGTTGTTCTTCATGGACGCGATGCAGCGCATCGTGCGCGCATACGAGGCCCGCGCGGCGGCCCTCTACCGGACCCCGGAACGCTCGGGGCGATAGAGGCCGCCCGCCAGACCGGCACCTGCGGATCGAAGCTCGAAACGCCTCTGGCTCCTTGGGAAATCTGTTTCATGTCAGATAACAGCGATCCGAACTTCATGTCAGGAAACGTTTGCGGACTTGCCTCGGCGGGCCGTCTGCAAGACGCGCACGTGTCCGCGCCGACAGCGGGCTATGCCGGTCTGTCGGGCAGGTCGCGTTCGACCCGGTCCAGCACCAGCGCCAGCGCATGGGCCACCGTCGCCGCGCGCACCTCGGCCCGGCCGAGCGCGCCGAACTCCACCGTTTCGGTCTGCAACTTGCCCTTGAGGCAGAGCCCGAAACAAACCCGTCCCTCCGGCTTCGTCCCGGACCCGCCGGGGCCCGCGATGCCGGTCACCGCGATGGCGACATCAGCCCCCGAAGCGCGCCACGCGCCCCACGCCATCTCCGCCGCCACCGGTTCCGAAACGGCGCCATGCTCCTCCAATGTCGCCGCACCAACCGTCAGCATCTCCCGCTTTGCCCTGTTCGAATAGGCAACGTAGCCCCGGTGGAACACGGCCGAGGACCCGGCGATATCGGTGATCGCGCCGGCAATCAGCCCGCCGGTGCAGCTTTCCGCCGTGGCGAGGATCAACCCGCGCGCCTCCAGTGCCGTGATGACCTGCCGCGCGCTCACACGAACACCAGATGCGCCAGAACCGCGAACAGCGCGACGATCATCGCCGCAAGCCACCCGGCAATGATGTCGTCCGCCATGATCCCGAAGGCCCCATGCTGCCGGTCCGCCCATCCGACCGGGCCGGGCTTGAGGATGTCGAACGCCCGGAACGCCAGGAACGCCGTCAGCAGTCCCGGCCAAAGCGCCCAGATCTCCGCCCCTGCCATCGCCGCCCCGTAGGAAACCGGCCACAGCGCGACCCATTGGCCTGCGACCTCGTCGATGACGATCTCGGACGGATCGTCGGCGCTGTCACCGACCAGATCGCGCACGGCCCACCAGCCCAGGCCCGTCACCGCAAATGTGGCAAGAACCAGCAGCACGACGCCCCCGGCCATGTGCAACAGCACCGCAAGCCCCAGCGCCGCAAGGCTGCCCCATGTTCCCGGCGCGGGCCGCAGCAGGCCGATCCCGCCCAATGTCGCGATCATCCGCATCATCGCTTCACCAACGTGACGGTGGCCATGGCCGCGATCCCCTCTTCCCGCCCGGTGAAGCCCAGACGCTCCGTCGTCGTCGCCTTGACCGAGACGCGGTCCGCGGCGACCCGCAGCAATTCGGCCAGCCGTGCGCGCATCGCCCCCGCCACGGGACCGATCTTGGGCCGCTCGCACAGGAACGTCAGGTCGCTATTGGACACGCTGTAGCCGCGCGCCGCGGCCAGCTCCACCGCATGGGTCAGAAAGATATGACTTGCGGCACCTTTCCATTGCGGATCGCTCGGCGGGAAATGGGTGCCGATATCGCCCTCGGCCAATGCGCCATAGATCGCATCCGTCACCGTGTGCAGGCCCACGTCGGCATCGGAATGGCCCTGCAGGCCGCGTGTATGGGGCACCGGGATCCCGCACAGCCACACCGCGTCGCCCGGCCCGAAGCGGTGCACGTCGAACCCGTTGCCGACCCTGATATCCATCCCCGTCTCCAACATCCTCTCCGCCCGCTCGAAATCTCCGGGCATGGTCAGTTTCATGTTCGCCGCGTCCCCGGCCGAGATCGCCACCTCGATCCCGTGGGCGCGGGCGACTTCCACATCGTCCAGCGCGCCCTCTGGTGCAGCCGCATGGGCCGCGCGAATGGCGTCGAGCCGGAACCCCTGCGGCGTTTGCGCCCGCCACAGGCCGGCGCGGTCCTGCACGCCCTCGACCACCTTGCCACCCCGCCACAACGCATCGGTGACCGGCAAGGCCGGGGCGGCGCCGTCATGGTCGTCCAGTGCCGCCAGCACACCGTCGATCACCGCGCGCGACACCAGGGGCCGCGCCGCGTCATGGATCAACACCACGTCGCATTCCGCCACCGCCGCCAGTCCTGCCCGGACCGACGCGTCGCGCGTCGCACCCCCTTCGACAACCGTGACCGGCACCACGCAGGCCTGCGCGAACAGGGCCGCGTCCTCAGGATGGATCACCACCACGACCTGCGCAATGGCGGGGTGGGCCGCAAAGGCCTCCACCGACCGGGTGATCACGGGCCTGCCCGCCAATACCCTGTATTGTTTCGGCAAACCGCCACCCAACCGGGTGCCGCGCCCGGCGGCGACGATCAAGGCGGCGGCCCTGTGCGGGCGGGGGATGTCGGCGCTGTCACTCATGCCGACCGGTCTAGGCCCAAAGGCGGTGGCACACAATTGCCTGCGCGCAGCGCTGAATTGCGCGCCTACCTGTCTAATTATTGTGCAAATGCTTCTGCCGGTGCAGATTACTTGCGTGGGGCCTTTGCTCTCGCGCGCCAAGCGACGTATCTCCTCGGGACGTGCACAAGGATTAAGCGGTTTGCCCGTCTACATTGCCGATATCCCGCTGGACCCGCCGGTTCTTCTGGCCCCCATGGCCGGGATCACCGACCCGCCGTTCCGCAGGCTGGTGGCGCGTTTCGGCGCGGGTCTTGTCGTGTCCGAGATGGTGGCATCGCAGGAGATGGTCGAAGCCAAGGCCAGCGTGCGGGCGCGCGCCAGGAGTGCCGTCACCGATCAAGCGACAGCCGTGCAACTGGCGGGCCGCGATCCGTGGTGGATGGCCGAGGCCGCCAAACTGGTCGCGGGCGAGGGGGCCCGGATCATCGACATCAACATGGGCTGCCCGGCCAAGACGGTCACCGGCGGACTTTCGGGTTCGGCGCTGATGCGCGATCTGGACCATGCCCTGAGCCTGATCGACGCGGTCGTGGCCGCCGTTTCGGTGCCCGTGACGCTGAAGACGCGCCTTGGCTGGGATGACGCCAGCCTGAACGCCGCCACCCTTGCACGGCGGGCGGAAGCGGCGGGCATCGCCATGCTGACGATCCATGGCCGCACCCGGTGCCAGTTCTACAAGGGCACCGCCGACTGGACGGCGATCCGCGCCACCAAGCGCGCGGTCGCCATTCCCGTCATCGCCAATGGCGATATCGTGGACGCCCCGGCCGCCGCGCAGGCACTTCGGTGTTCCGGCGCCGATGGCGTCATGGTCGGGCGCGCCAGTCAAGGCCAGCCGTGGCTGGTGGCGGAAATTGCCCATGCCCTCTACGGCAGGCCCGCACCCGCGATCCCCCAGGGCGACGCGCTGGCGGCGATGGTGGCGGAACATTACCGCGACATGCTCGATTTCTACGGCCCCGACATCGGTCTGCGCGTCGCGCGCAAACATCTGGGCTGGTATATGGACGGCGCGGCAACGCCGCGCGCCTTGCGCCAGCGCCTGCTGACCGCCAAGCACCCGGCAGAGGTCCTCGCGGCCCTCGATGACGCGCTTGCGCCTGCCGCCGAAAGGACGGCCGCATGACGACGCTGACCTCCGCGCTCTGGGCCTCGCTGCCGGTGCCCGCGCTGATCCTCGACGCCAAGGATCGCATCCGCGACGTGAACCCGGCGGCCGAGACCTTTCTCAACGCCTCGCGCAAGTCCCTCGTCGACTATCCCGTCTGGGACAAGATCTTCGTCGATGCGCCCCTGGAAGACAGCTTCGCACGGGTCCGGGCCGCACTGGCGCCGCTGTTCGTGAATGCCGTCGATGTCGGCACCGGGTCGCGCAAGCCGGTGTCGTGCGATGTGCAGATCGCCAGCCTTGCCGACAAGCCCGACCATGTCCTGCTGTTGTTGGAAAACCGCGAATTGCAAGGGCGCATGGACCGCGCCATGTCCTCGAAGACGGCCGCAAGATCCGCCATCGGCATGGCCGAGATGCTGGCTCACGAGATCAAGAACCCGCTGGCGGGGATCACCGGCGCGGCGCAGCTTCTTTCCATGGGGTTGACCGGCGAGGATCTGGAGTTGACCGACCTGATCGTGGAGGAAACCCGCCGCATCCTTAAGCTGCTCGCGCAGGTGGAGGACTTCGGCAATGTCCGCCCGCCGGATCGGCGCCCGGTCAATGTCCATGACGTGCTCGACCGCGCCCGCAAATCCGCCGCTCTCGGCTTCGCCGCCCATATGGAGATCGAGGACGATTACGACCCCTCGCTGCCATCGGCCTGGGCCGATCCGGACCAGTTGCAGCAGGTGGTGTTGAACCTGCTGAAGAACGCGGCCGAGGCCGGTGCGTCGGGCGGCACGATCCGGTTGCGGACATTCTACGACACGTCGCTGAAGGTGCGGCGGCGCGACGGATCGGGCGGTGCCGTGCCGCTCCAGATCGAGGTGATGGATGACGGCCCCGGCATTCCGCCCGAACTGGCCGCCGACATCTTCGAGCCGTTCATCTCGGGCCGCGAGAACGGCACCGGCCTCGGCCTCGCGCTGATCTCCAAGATCGTGTCCGATCACGAGGGCTGGATCTCGGTCGACAGCGTTCCGGGCCGGACCGTGTTCCGGATCTCGCTCCCCATCGCGCCCAAGGAGGTGTCATGAACCGCGCCGCCGCTATATGGTCCCGCAAGGGATCGCGACTTTCACCCTATCGTCCCGAACGGGACCAGTTGGTCCCGCTGGGGACAGTCACGAAAGGCCAGTAATCCATGGACGGAACCGTTCTCGTCGCCGATGACGACCGCACCATCCGCACCGTTCTGACCCAGGCTCTGACCCGTGCGGGCTGCAAGGTGCATGCGACGTCCAGTCTTATGACGCTGATGCGTTGGGTGGACGAGGGGAAGGGCGACCTGGTGATCTCGGACGTCGTCATGCCCGACGGCAATGGTCTCGATACCTTGCCGCAGATCACCGAACGCCGCCCGGGTCTGCCCGTCATCATCATCTCGGCCCAGAACACGATCATGACGGCGATCCAGGCTACCGAGAAGGAGGCCTATGATTACCTGCCCAAACCGTTCGATCTGCCCGACCTGATGAAACGCGCCGCCCGCGCGCTGGAGCAGAAGCGGCACGTCGCCCCGGCGCCAAGATCCAGCACCGGGACGAGCCTGCCGGGCGAGGGCGAGGACCTGCCGCTGGTCGGGCGCACAGCGCTGATGCAGGCGCTCTACCGGCTGGTGGCCCGCGTGATGAACACCGACCTGACGGTGCTGATCACTGGCGAAAGTGGAACCGGCAAGTCATTGATCGCACGTGCTATTCACGATTTTTCGGACCGTCGCACGCTGCCCTTCGTGGTGGCCTCCGCCGCCGATCTGGACGGCGTGGACGGGGCTGCCACGATCCTAAGCCGGGCCAAGGGCGGCTCCATCCTGTTCGACGAGGTCGGCGATCTTGGCGAAGCGGCGCAGGCGAAGATCGTTCGCATGCTGGACGCAATGCCCGATGCCGCCCCGCGGATCATGGCGACCTCCCAGAAGGACCTCATGGAGAAGATGGAGGAGGGGCGCTTCCGGCAGGACCTGTTCTATCGCCTCGGCGGTGTCGGCATCGCGGTGCCCGCGCTTCGCGAACGTGTCGACGACATTCCCTTGCTTGCGAGCCATTTTCTTGCCCGCGCCGAACGGGACGGTGCGCCTGCACGGCGGTTCTCAACCGAGGCGATGGACCTTGTGCGCGCCTATTCCTGGCCCGGAAACGTGCGCCAGCTTGAAAACACAATCCGCCGTCTTACCGTGACCGCGCAGGTCGAGGAAATCTCCCGCGGTGAGGTCGAGTCGGTTCTCGGCTCCCAACCTGCGATCGAACCGCTGATTGCAGGCGGCGGCGAGAACGACAAGCTGTCGGCCTCCGTTGCCAAGCACCTGCGGCGCTATTTCGATCTGCACGGTGGCACCTTGCCCGCGCCGGGCCTTTACACCCGCATTTTGCGTGAAGTGGAGATGCCGCTTATCGAAATCGCACTGGATGCAACGGGCGGCAACCAGGCCAAATGTGCCGACCTGTTGGGGATCAACCGCAATACCTTGCGTAAAAAGATCACCGACCTCGATATCCGCGTGACTCGGCGCCGCAAGTTGATGTAAACTAGCAACAGCGTGGCGGATCGGGAACAGGCCTCTGCCGGCGGCGGCTTGTCAAGCGTCGCAAACGCTGGACTTGGGGGATGCGAGTGGTCGATGAGCCCGCCCGTGCGATGTCCGACTCGCCGGGACTTCTGGACAGGTTGGGCGCGCTCATGCGCAACCGGAAGCTCCGCAGCTTCGGGACCTTTGGCCTTGTCCTTCTGGCGCCGGTTCTGGCCCTTGCCACGTTCCTTGCGCTTGGCCCCTTGGCCGAAGTGGCCGACAGTCCCGGCCTGCGCCTCGTGGTTCTGGCGGATCTGGTCTACATCCTCGTTGTCGCGACGCTGGTCCTGCGCGAAGTCGCGCGCATCGTGGCTTCGCGTCGGGCGCAATCGGCCGGGTCCCGCCTGCACCTGCGGCTGACCGCGATCTTCGGGGTCGTGGCGTTGGTGCCCACCATCGTGGTCGCCGTCCTTGCCGTCCTGAGCGTGAACATGGGGCTTGAAGGCTGGTTCTCGGACCGCGTCTCGACCGCCCTGGGCAACTCCGTCGATGCCGCCGTGGCCTATCAGCAGGAGCATCGCGACGACCTGGAACAGGATGCCCGCGCCCTTGGGGCCTATCTCAACATCAACCGCCGTGCGGCGCCCTTCCTGTCCGATGGCGACCTGCGTCAGGTCCTGAGCCAGGGCCAGAACCAGATCCAGCGCGGCCTGCGCGAGGCCTTCGTCATCGACGGCAGCGGCGAGATCCGGGCGCGTGGCGAGAGATCTTACCTGTTCGATTACGACCGCCCCAGCGCCGACGATCTGGCCCGCGCCGCCGGGGGCGATGTCGTCCTGACCGAAGATCGCAGCCAGAACGAATTCCGTGCATTGGTCCGCCTGCAAGCCTTCCCGGACCGTTATCTGTACGTCAGCCGCGAAGTCGACGGTCAGATCATCGCGCTTCTGGACGAAACCGAACAGACGGTGCGGCTTTACCGGCAGGTGGAGGCCGATCGCGGGCGGCTGCTGTTCGATTTCGCGCTGCTTTACCTTGGGTTTGCCACCCTGATGATCCTCGCTGCGATCTGGGCCGGCCTCAGCTTCGGCGAACGTCTGTCGCGCCCCGTGGGCCAACTTGCTGGGGCGGCGCAACGGGTCGGACAGGGCGATCTGGACGTCCGCGTGCCCGAGGCGACATCGGATGACGAGATCGCCATGCTGGGGCGCTTGTTCAACCAGATGACCCGGCAGTTGAAGGGACAGCGCGACACCCTTGTGGAGCAGAACGCAGCGACGGAGGAATCGCGCAGGTTGTTCGACAGCGTGCTCCACTCCGTCACCTCCGGCGTGATCGGTCTGGCCGTTACGGGGCGGGTCGATTTCATGAACCGTTCCGCCATGCGGCTTCTGTCGCTGGTCGAACAGCGCGACAATGGCCTGACCATCGAGGCGGCGGTGCCCGAGTTCGCGGCACTGTTCGAACGGTTGACCCAATCCGGGCTGGAAACGGTGCAGGACGAGGTCAAGCTGACCCGCGGCGGCAAGCAGGAAAGCCTGCTGGTGCGCATGGCGACGCGCCGGAACCTGGAGCACGAGTTGGAAGGCTACGTGGTCGCCTTCGATGACGTGACGCAACTTGTCTCGGCGCAGCGCATGGCGGCCTGGGGCGACGTGGCGCGTCGCATCGCCCACGAGATCAAGAACCCGCTGACGCCGATCCAACTGTCCGCCGAACGCATAAAACGAAAGTTTTCCAGTGTTTTGTCAGGCGAGGAAAAGGCATCGCTCGAACAGTTGACCGAAGTCATCGTTCGCCAGACGAACGACCTGCGCCGGATCGTGGACGAGTTCTCCAGGTTCGCACGCATGCCGGAGCCCGAAACGCGGGCCGAGGATATGGTTCAACTGTTGAACGATGCGGTGATCTTGCAGCAGGCGGGCCAGCCGGAAACGCGCTTCGTTGTCGATATTCCGGAGCGCGTCGTAATGGCGGAAGTCGATGCGACCATGATCGGCCAAGCCCTGACGAACCTCTTGAAGAACGGCGGTGAAGCGATTGAAAGCCTTCAGGAAAAAGGTGCGCCGCCCGACCATGTGGCCGAGCTTCGGATCGCGATGGGCCTTCTCCCCGAAAGCCTCTGCATCGACATTTCCGACAACGGTATCGGCCTGCCACCGGACCGCGCCAAACTGTTCGAGCCCTATGTGACGACCCGCGACAAGGGCACCGGGCTTGGTCTGCCCATCGTCAAGAAGATCATCGAGGAACATGGCGGAACGCTGGAATTGCTGGACGCGGAGCCCTTCGCGCCCGGAGCCCATCCCGGCGCCATGGCCCGCATGACCTTGCCCAGATTGCCCGACAAGCCCGCCAGCGTTGCGGCCCCGTCAGATGTAGGAGAGATGGAATGAGCGATATTCTTGTGGTCGATGACGAACGTGACATCCGCGAGTTGATCTGTGACATCTTGCAGGACGAAGGCTTCTCGACCCGCATGGCCGGCAATTCCGACGACGCCATGGCCGAGTTGAACAAGAGCCAACCGGGGCTGATGATCCTCGATATCTGGCTCAAGGACAGCAACATGGACGGGATCGACATTCTCGGCCATGTGAAGCGCGACAACCCCGAGGTGCCGGTGGTCATCATCTCGGGCCATGGCAACGTCGAAATCGCGGTGGCCGCGATCAAGCAGGGCGCCTACGATTTCATCGAGAAGCCGTTCAACATCGACCAGTTGATGGTGGTGATCAAGCGCGCCATGGAAACCTCGCGCCTGCGCCGCGAAAACTCCAGCTTGCGTCGGCAGGACAACCGCTCGGCCGAGATGGTGGGCAGTTCCTCCGCCTTCCGCACCCTGAAAAGCCATCTCGACAAGGTCACCAAGTCCAATGGTCGCGTGATGCTGACGGGGGCGGCCGGGACCGGCAAGGAAGTCGCCGCACGCTACATTCACGCCCAGTCGAACCGTGCCGATGCGCCCTTCGTTACTGTCTCGTCGGCCTCGATCCAGCCCGATCACATGGAAGAGGTTCTGTTCGGTCGCGAAAGTCAGCAGCGCGGGGTGGAGCAGGGGCTGCTCGAACAGGCCCATGGCGGTGTGATCTATTTCGACGAGGTCGCGGACATGCCCCTTGGCACCCAGTCCAAGATCTTGCGCGTGCTGGTGGACCAGTCCTTCACGCGCGTCGGTGGCACCGCGAAAGTTCGCGTGGACCTGCGTGTGATCTCCTCCACCACCCGCGACCTGCAAGCCGAAATCGCCGCCGGTCGCTTTCGCGAGGAACTCTACCACCGCCTCAACGTCGTCCCTGTGGAGGTGCCCGCCCTAGAGGACCGTCGCGAGGACATCCCCGAGCTTGCGCGCCATTTCATCGAGCTGTTCAACCGCGAACAGGGCCTTGCCGCGCGGGTGCTGGGGGATGACGCGGCCGCGATGTTGCAGACCATGTCCTGGCCCGGCAATGTCCGCCAACTGAAGAACGTGATCGAGCGGGTCATGATCCTTGGCGACGGCTCCGGCCCGATCGAGGCCCGTGACCTGCCGGGGCAGAGAGATGCTCCAAGCCCCGATGAGGACATGGCGCTTTCCGCGTCGCTCACCACGCTGCCGTTGCGCGAGGCCCGGGAACTGTTCGAACGTCAATATCTGATGGCCCAGATCAACCGGTTCGGCGGCAATATCAGCCGGACGGCCAGCTTCGTCGGCATGGAACGCTCGGCCCTGCACCGGAAGCTGAAATCCCTGGGCGTCGTCACGACGTCGAAGGCGGGCACGCGGGTGGCTCAGGTGAGCGAGGGATAGGGGTTATCACGCGTGATAACGCATACAAGACCCTGTTTCAAAAAGATAATCCGAAAGTGTTAACCTTCTGGTAAGCCCCTGCGGGAGGCTTGCGAGGCCGGGGCGGGCGCGTCGGAAGGTGCGGGCGAGGACTGCATCAAGACCCCTCCCGGCACGGCACACGCGCGCCCTGTCCGCAGCCATGGCTTCAGGGTTTGGTCGCCATCCTGTCCGGTGCCCCCAAGAACAACAGCTTGGGGGGCAAACGTCCTGGCAAATGCCGGTCCGTGTCAGGCCGGTCCTGCCCTGTGCCTGTCCCTCTGTCTGCCCCGAATGTCCCGGGGGGTCCACGCTGGCCCCCGATCGCCATCGCAGGGGCAGCGCGCCGGTGGCACCGGGACACGCCGGAGGCGCGATCGGGCATGCGCAATCGCACCCGTTGACGGGCGGCGGTGCCTCGGCCTACACATCGCGTCTCAGGACCCTCGCAAACGGACCCGCTACATGAAGGTCATCATCTGTGGCGCAGGTCAGGTCGGCTGGCAGATCGCGCGCCATCTTTCTTCGGAAAACAACGATGTCACCGTGGTCGACAGCAATGCCGATCTGGTGCGTCGTGCGACAGACACGCTGGATGTGCAGGGGCTGACCGGATTCGCCTCCCACCCCGATGTGCTGGACCGCGCAGGCGCGCGCGACGCCGACATGATCATCGCCGCGACCTTTTCGGACGAGGTGAACATGGTCACCTGCCAGGTGGCGCATTCGGTCTTCTCCGTGCCGCGCAAGATCGCCCGCATCCGTGCGCAAAGCTACCTGGATGCCATCTATTCCGACCTCTATCGCCGCGATCACCTGCCGATCGACGTGGTGATCTCGCCGGAAAAGGAAGTGGCGGAAGCGGTGCTGAACCGGGTCGCCTCTCCCACCACCTTCGATACGGAGAGTTTCCTGGGCGGCGAAGCGAAGCTGCTGGGCATCGCGCTCGATGCCAATTGCCCTGTCCTCGACACGCCCTTGCGGCAATTGTCCGAACTGTTCTCGACGCTTCGCGCCATCGTTGTCGGGGTTCGGCGCGACGGCGTGCTTTTCGTGCCCGAGCCGGGCGACCAGCTTGGCGCGTCCGATCAGATCTACGTCTTCACCCATAGCGAAGATGTCGCGCGCACGCTGGAGATCTTCGGCAAGACCCGCGCCGTGCCGGAACGTATCCTGATCATCGGGGGCGGCAATGTCGGCCTGACCGTCGCTGCCAAGCTGGAGAAATCGGCAACCCGCATGCGGACCCGCGTGATCGAGGCCAACCGCCAGCGCGCCGAGCGGGCGGCCGATGCGCTGGAGCGGACCATCGTGCTGCATGGCGACGGGTTGGACATGGACCTGCTGCGCGAAGCGGGCGTCGAACGCGCCGACGTGGTGCTGAGCCTGACCGACGATGACAAGACCAACATGCTGGCCTCTGTCCGCGCCAAGTCCGCTGGGGCCGGCATGGCGATCTGCCTCGTGAACGACCCGACCCTTGTCCCCCTGATGGAGCCGCTGGGGATCGACGCCTATGTCAACCCGCGGTCCACGACCGTCAGTTCCATCCTGCGCCATATCCGCCATGGACGCGTGCGCGGTGTCTATTCCGTTGGCGATGCCGAAGCCGAGGTGATCGAGGCGCAGGTTCTGTCGACGTCTCCGATCTCGGGCAAGCCGATCCGCGACATCGACTTCCCGGAAGGCGCCCTGGTGGGTGCGGTGCAACGCGGCCGCAAGGTGTTCCGGCCGACCGGATCGACCCGGATCGAGGAAGGCGACATCGTGGTCATCTTCGCGCTGACGGCCGATGTGCCGGCGGTGGAGAGCTTGCTGCAAGTCTCCATCGACTTCTTCTGAACTGGCGCCGGGTCCGCGATGGCAGACTATTTCCGCAAGCTTCCGTTCTTCACGATCCTGCTGTTCGTCGCGGGGCTGGCGATGTTCCTGCCCGCCGCGGTGGCGGTCGCGACCGAGGAATTCGCCATTGCGCGGGTGTTTTTCTATACCGGGATGATGGTGTTGATGGCCGCCGTGCTGATCGGCTTCGCCAGCCAGTCCCCGCGCCGCAAACCATCCGAACGCAGCCACCTTGCGACGCTGTTTCTTGCCTATCTCTGGCTGCCGCTGGTGCTGACCCTGCCGCTGGACCAGGCCGTCGGCAACACGCGGTTTGTCAACGTCTACCTCGACATGGTCTCGGCCCTGACCACGACCGGCGCATTGGTCTTCGATCCCGAGCGTCTGGCCCCCGCGCTGCATCTGTGGCGGGGTCTTGTGGGCTGGTTGGGGGGGCTTCTGATCTGGGTCACGGCCTTCGCTGTTCTGGCCCCCCTGAACCTTGGCGGCTACGAGGTGACGTCCGAGGCGAATATCCAGGGTCAACTGGTGTCATCGCGCGGGCAGATGCAGGCGGCCGGCGCCTCGGCCCGGCTGCGCAAGCACACCAGCAGTCTGGCGCCGATCTATTTCGGGCTGACGGCGGTTCTGGGGCTTGCCCTGACCGCAGCGGGAGAGGATCCGCTCGTGGCCGCCATTCATGCGATGTCGACCATGGCCACCTCGGGCATCAGCCCGCTGCAGGGGATGGACGGACGGCCCGCCGGGATGATGGGAGAGGCGTTGATCTTCGTCTTCTTCGTTTTCGCGTTGTCGCGCCGGACCTATTCCAGCGGCGTCGGACGCACGTTCCGCGAACGCATGGTGAAGGATCGCGAGATCCGGCTGGCGTTGTTTGCAGGCATCGTGCTGCCGACGCTGCTGTTCTCGCGCCATTGGCTCGGCGCGCTGGAGGTGGACGAATTGTCGAACCTGCGCGCGGCGCTTTCGGGCCTGTGGGGCAGCGTGTTCACGGTGATCTCGTTCCTGACCACGACGGGGTTCGTCAGCGATGCGTGGGGCGATGCGCGGTCGTGGTCGGGCCTGGAGACGCCGGGGTTGCTGTTGGTGGGCCTGGTCCTGATGGGCGGCGGCGTGGCAACCACCGCAGGCGGTGTCAAACTGCTGCGCGTCTACGCGCTCTACAAGCATGGTGTGCGGGAAATGGGCAAGCTGATCCATCCGCATTCCGTCGCCGGGGCAGGGCGCCTGGGGCGACGTATCCGGCGCGAGGGCGCGTATATCGCCTGGATCGTCTTCATGCTGCTGGTGCTGACCATTGCGGCCATCATGATTGCCCTTGCGGCCACGGGTCTCGATTTCGAATCCGCAACGATACTTGCGATCGCGTGCCTGACCACCACCGGCCCCTTGGCACAGGTGGCGGGAGAAGCGCCGATCTCCTATTTTCTGTTGTCGGACGCGGCCAAGCTGATCTGCGCAGCGGCCATGATCATCGGTCGGATCGAAACATTGGTGCTGATCGCGCTGTTCAATCCGGCCTTCTGGCGCGACTGATCGCAAGCCCCGCAATCTGTCGGTGTTCGGGGGGTGGAAATCCCCGGAGAAGGGCGACATAGTGGGGAAGCACGGGTTGCAACCGGGTGAAGTCCCGGGTCAAAAACACAAAAGGGCTTCATGACAAATGGCCGAAAACAAACAGAACTTGCAGGATGCGTTTCTCAACCACGTCCGCAAGACGAAGGTTCCGGTGACGATATTCCTGATCAACGGCGTGAAGCTGCAAGGCGTCATCACATGGTTCGACAATTTTTGTGTCCTGTTGCGCCGGGATGGCCAGTCGCAACTGGTCTACAAGCACGCGATCTCCACCGTGATGCCGGCGCAGCCGATCAATCTCTACGATGGGGAAGAGTGAGCGCCGAGACCCGCGCCACCGATGACGGTCTGACCGCGTCGCGCGATGGCCCGATGCGCGCGCTCGTGTTGCATCCCGACATCAGATCCGACCGTGCCCGTCGCGCGCCCGAATTCGCGCTGGAGGAAGCCGTGGCGCTGGCCGCCGCCCTGCCGGGGCTGGAGGTCGTGGGGGCCGATGTCGTGCGCCTGCCGCGCGCGTTGCCGGGCCTGCTGTTCGGCAAGGGCAAGATTGCCGAGATCAAGGCGCGCGTGGCATCGGAGGATGTCGGCCTCGTGCTGATCGACGGCCCCGTCACGCCGGTGCAGCAGCGCAACCTCGAAAAGGAATGGGGCTGCAAACTGCTGGACCGCACCGGCCTGATTCTGGAAATCTTCGCGGATCGCGCCGCCACGCGCGAAGGTGTGTTGCAGGTGGAACTGGCGGCGCTCAGCTATCAGCGCACCCGGCTGGTGCGGGCCTGGACCCACCTGGAACGCCAGCGCGGCGGCCTCGGCTTCGTGGGCGGTCCCGGCGAGACCCAGATCGAGGCCGACCGACGGGCCATTGACGAAGCTGTCACGCGAATCAAGCGGCAGTTGCAGAAGGTGGTGAAGACCCGCGCGCTCCACCGCGAGGCGCGCAAGAAGATCCCCTATCCGATCGTGGCGCTGGTGGGCTACACCAACGCGGGCAAGTCGACGCTGTTCAACCGCCTGACCGGGGCCGAGGTGATGGCCAAGGACATGCTCTTCGCCACGCTGGATCCCACCATGCGGGCGGTGGCGCTGCCCGACGGCACCGATGTGATCCTGTCCGACACCGTTGGCTTCATCTCGGACCTGCCGACGCAGCTTGTCGCCGCCTTCCGCGCCACCCTGGAGGAAGTGCTGGATGCCGATCTGATCCTGCATGTGCGCGATATCAGTCATCCGCAATCGGCCGAGCAGGCAGCGGATGTGGCGACGATCCTGTCGGGGCTGGGGGTCGCGGATACCGCTCCGAAACTGGAGGTCTGGAACAAGCTCGACCGTCTCGATCCCGACGCCAGCGCGGCGCGTCAGGTCGAAGCCGACCGCAGGCCCGGGGTCTTCGCCATCTCTGCGCTGACCGGTGACGGATTGGCCCCCATGCTGGCCAGTATCGCCGAGACGCTTTCGCCTCCGCGCCACACGAAGACGGTGAACTTGCCTCACGCGGACGGTCGCAAACGCGCGTGGCTCTACGACCAGGGGGTGGTGGAGGCGGAGGATCAGGGCGCGGATGGAAGTCGGCTGACGTTGCACTGGACCGCGCGGCAGGAAAAGGCGTTCCGCGATCTCTGACAGCGGCGCCGCTTGCCGCCGCGGGAGCCTGCGCGCGCCTGGACACGCACTGCAAAGCGGCGCCTCTCCCGAGGTGTCTGTTTCGATGTCAGGTCAGGGCCTGATTGCACGACCCCGAACGACCGATATCGCCGCTGGTCACACGGCGCATTGCCATGGCGATGCGCACGGCCTGCCCATGGCACATGCACGCCGACCACGACCGTCGCCCGTGCCGAATGCCCGAGAACGCACAGGGCGGCATCCAGGGGGCATACCCTCAGGGGCATACCCCCAGGGGCGCGGCGTCAGGGGCGCGGCGTCATGGGCGCGGCGTCAGGGGCGCGGCGTCAGAACCGTTATCCCCAGATTGCCTGCCCGTGCAAGATCCGGATCCAGCGTCATCGGCACATATTCCCCGCGCCGCCACAATTCGCCCAGATCATCGTAGTGACGGCTGAGGGGGTGCCCGGATTGCCCGGTCGACAGGATGAACACCGAACTGTCGGGATCGGCAAAATCATAGACACCGCGATATCCCGCCGCGTGGATGTTGAGGTAGGGTTCCGCACCGGAGCCGAGGGTGGCACCGCGGTTCAAGGTGAAGTCCCCGCCCGACGTCGCCTGCCGGATATTGACGATCCACGAGAACAGCCGCGTCTCACCCAGAACCGGATGTGCGTGCAGCGCTTCATGGGCCGCCCCCCAACGCCAGCTTTCCACAACGCTTCCATAGGTGTCGGACAGATCCTGCAAGGCATCGTCCAGCGCCATCCGCGCGATGTCGTTGCAGGTTTCGACCTCGGTGGAGGGGCGGACGTCGCACCATTCGGACGCGCCGTCGATATCGCGGAAGACGCGCTCGATGAAGACCGGCTCTACCGTCCAGAACTCCTCGGACAACGGGCCGATATCGTCACGGATCAGGTGGTGTTGCAGGCTGCGCATCCACGCGGCGTAGATTAGCGGTTCGGGCAGATGTTCGTTCATCTCGCCGTTCCAGTCGGCCAGAAGCTCCAGCGCCCTTTGGCGTCGGCGCTCGGGTGTTCCGGGCTCGGCCGGGTCGCCGGTGAACCACAGGTCGCGCGCCACCAACGGCAGAAGAGTGCGCGCTGTTGGCGAGACGGTGTCAAGCTGCGCCTCGATGAAGCTGTCGCGGGTATGGACATGGCGCGCGTCCATCAGCCGGCTGAGGCGCGTGATCCGTTGGGTGTCGCCCCAGAGGTAGGAGACATGCAGCGGGAAGTCCCGGTCCACCATCTTGTTGTTGGTATTGCCCAGAAGCCCGCTTTCCGGGTCGAGGAACCGCGGATTGGCGAAATATTGGGTGATGCCCTGCCAGCGGTTGCCCGCGATCCACCCGCGAGACGGCATGCGGGCCTGGGTTTCATGCTCCACCAAGCGCCAAGGCATCGCCCCGATCACCTGCATCGCGATACGCCCGTCATCCGAGGCCAGAATCAGATTGGCCGACGGCGCGACGAAATCCTCGCCCGCCTCCAGCGCCTGTTCGATGGTGCGCGCGCGCATCAGGCGCAAGCCGGTCTGGATCGAGGTATTCTCGTCGCTCAGGGCTGTCCACCGCATCGCCATCACATGGCCCGCCGGCGTGACGGAACCAAGGTTCCAATGCGACACCGGGATGACCGGGCCGTTCTCCGTGCTGCGCAGGGTAATCGTGACCGGCGGCTCGTTCGCGATCTCGATGATCTCGCGCCGGGTCTCGAAGTCCAGCCAGCCATCGAGGCCGCGATATTGCTCGGGGTTGTCGGGGTTCAACTGTTCCACGTAGAGGTCGATATCGTCGAGATAGGCAGAGGTCAGGCCCCAGCTCAGCCGCTCGGACCGGCCATTGAGCACGCCGGGCATGCCGGGGATCGTGGCCCCGATCACGCCGCCCGTGGCCAGTTCCAGGCGCGCCAGATACCAGGACGACGGCGCGGTAAGGTTCACATGCGGATCGGTCGCCATCAAAGCGCCACCGGCGGCCGAGCGGGCAGGCGTGGCGGCCCAGATGTTCGAAGCGCCGCCCCGGTTCAACCCGCGCCAGTTGGGATGCAGCGGGCTGCGCGCCACCCCCGCGCCGGTGGCCTCGGCGAAGAGCGTGCGGGGCAGGTCCAGCAAGCTCGCGAAATCGCCCAGTTCGGCAGCGCCTTCGCCGGGGGCGTCGGGCATCAGGTCGACGATCCGCGCCGGATCGGGCAGGGCAAGCGAGGTGCGCGCGCGCAGGATCTCGTTCTCGTGATGGGTGGCCAGTTGCAGCGCCAGCAGTTGCGACAGCAGGACGGAATCATTGGGCCGCCACGGCGCGATGTCCGGCTCGAACAGGAACAGTTCGGGCGCGCCACGTCCCAGCGCTTCGTCGCCAACCAGCCGCAACCAGGCATTCACGCCATCCGCATAGGCCTGCAAGACCGCGCGGCTGTCGTCGCTGAAGGCGTCCAGAGACCGGGTGGCATGGCCGTTCAGGTCCAGCCGTCGCATCAGGTCATCGATCTCGAGCGTGCGGCGGCCGAACAGTTCCGACAGACGGCCCTGCGCCGTGCGGCGCAACATCAGCATCTGCCACAGGCGGTCCTGTGCATGCACGAAGCCCAGGCCGTAATAGACATCGTGGTCGGTCAGGCCGAAGATGTGGGGAATGGCGGCGGTGTTGCGCACGATCTCGACCTCTGCATCAAGGCCGGGCACCGTCCAGTTCGCAGCGTAGTCGGGGATTGATCGGCTGGCCATCCAATAGGCCAGCGATCCGGCCAGCACGACCCCGCCGAGTCCAACGGCCACCAGCCGCGTCAGCCATCGCAGTAGGGTGAACATGCAGGGATTGATCCTTCGCGCGCATCCAGGGCCGTCCGGGGCCGTATCGTCGGCGTCTACCGTGCGACGGCGTCTTCGGCAATGGCAGCGAAGAGCGCATCCAGCTCGGACGCCGCCACGGCAAGGTCCGGCCCGGCGGCATCGGCATAGGGCGCCAGAAGGGTCGTGGGGCGGATATAGCCGAGCGTTGCGGTGCCATCCGCGTTCTCGGTCAGGTAGAAGCGGATCGGCGCATGGATCATGGCCGGAGTGGACAGGCGCAGGATGCGCACGGCAAAGGCATTGTTGAAGGCGCCGATCACCATGTTGCCGGGGATCTCGACGCCCCGGTTGGCGGCAGCGCCCGTCGGTCCCGCGCGGGTGACAACGGCAAGCCCATGGGCGGCGATGGCTTGCGACGTGCGCTCGACCAGCGTGTCGAAATCATGGGACGAAGGATGCACCTCCCACCCCGGCCCCCCCGGCCCCCCCGGCAGGGCCGTCATGTCGGCCACGTCCTGAGCGGCCCCGGCGGATGGAAGCAATGGCAGGGCCACAAGTGCCATGGTCAACAGGGTGCGCAACATGGAAAACCTCCGGGACCGGTGGGACTTGGTGCAGACATCGCGATCGCGCGGTCACGATGGCGCGTCCACGGGGGCAGCACCAGTCACGCTTGCGCGAGCGGGGAACAGTTCTAGGGGATTATTCGGGTGTAGCGGGTGCCTTCCAGCGTCGCGCCGATGATCAGACCCGCCTGGCCGTAGATCACCGCGATCACCGGCTCGGACAACGTGGCGGTGTCGAAGCCAAGGCTCCCTGCCTGCGTGTTGACCGCATAGCGCACATCGGCCCCAACGGACCAGCCGACGGAATTGCGGAAATCGCTCAATGACTGGGGCGTCATGAAGAACAGCGTATGGGCATATTGCTGCGCGCCGATCTGAAGCCCGAAGGTGCCCGAGACGGCGGAGTAGTAATCAACTGTTGCACCATTGATACGCAATGCGCCGCGTCCATAGCCGCCGCCGAAGCCGAAGCCCGCCTCCGTGATCAGCGGCATCACCAGCATGCCCGCGGCGCTGTTGACCAGATCGGTCGTGCCGGGAACCTCCTGCTGCATGAACTGGATCGCGCTGTCGACACGTGCATCGATACGCGGCCCGTTGGAGTTGCCGAGCGGGTTGCCGCATGCCGCCAGAAGCGGAACGGAGCCCGCCCCGAGAACCAGATTGCGTCGGGAAATGCCATTTGCCATGGTTGCGCTGCCTCGCCTTGAAAAGCCTCTTGCCGAAGCGTTCTCTGCGCTTCGATCCTGTTGGGCAAGGATACGCGGAATAATCGGTGATGTCATCCATCAAGACACCACATTTGCGGGTTTTTGCCGATCCTGGCCCAACAATTAGACCACTACCCGTTCAACAGACGCGCGACGCGGGGTGCGAAGTAGGTCAACACCCCGTCGCATCCCGCCCGGCGGAAGGCCATCAGGCTTTCCAGCATGACCTTCTCTGCGTCGAGCCAGCCGTTCGCTGCTGCTGCCTGGATCATCGCGTATTCGCCGCTGACCTGGTAGGCATAGGTCGGGGCGCCGAAGCGGTCCTTCACCTGTCGGCAGAGGTCCAGATAGGGCATGCCCGGCTTGACCATGACCATGTCCGCGCCTTCGCGCAGGTCGCGCTCCACGCAGCGCAACGCCTCGCGCGCGTTCAGCGGGTCGATCTGATAGGTTTTCTTGTCACCCTTCAACGCCCCCGAAGCGCCCACCGCGTCGCGGAACGGGCCGTAGAAGGCGCTGGCGAACTTGGCGGCATAGGACATGATCGTCACGCCTTGGTGTCCCTCGGCCTCCAACGCGGCGCGGAGCGCGCCGATGCGTCCGTCCATCATGTCCGACGGCCCGAGGATATCTGCCCCGGCCTCCGCTTGCGCCAGACCCATCTTCACCAGCGCCGCGACCGTTTCGTCATTCACGATGATGCCGTCACGCACGATCCCGTCATGGCCGTTGGCGTTGTAGGGGTCGAGCGCGATATCGGTCATGATCGCAATCTCGATACCGGCATCGCGGATCGCACGGATGGCACGGTTGGACAGGTTGTCGGGATTCCAGGCCTCCTCGCAGAGATCGGTCTTCAAGGCGGGGTCGGTATAGGGAAAGATGCAGCAGGCGGGGATACCCAGGGACGCGGCCTCGCGCGCGGCCTCCACAAGCAGATCGACCGAGAGCCGCTCCACCCCGGGCATGGAGGCGACGCTCTGCCGCTCGCCCGATCCGGCGCACACGAAGACCGGCCAGATCAGATCGTGCACCGACAGGCTGCTTTCGCGCACCAGGTTGCGCAGCGGTGCCGAGGCGCGGGTGCGCCGGAAACGGGTCAGCGGGAAGGCGGCTTGGTTGATGGTCATGTCAGGCAGGTCTTTCGGTCGTCAACAGGTGCCACAGGGGTGCCACGGCAACGCTTGTCGCGCAAGCGCAACACAGTGACTTGCGAGGGCTGGCATCCCCCAAAACCCGCCCCTATGGTGCGCGCCACGACGCCCCCCCGGAAGATGGACCCCCCCATTGGATTTCCTCGACCTTATCACCGAAGTGATCGACCTTCGGTCATTCTCGAACCTTTGGTACTGGATCGTGTTGGCGATCCTGTGGTCTTCCATGAGCCATTGGACGATAGGTGTGCCGTTCAACCTGGTCGTACGTGCCCATCGCGGCGACCCGCGCAGCCAGGACGACATGATGGTTCTGGCCCGGATGAACGCCGAACGCCTGATCCAGTTCGCCGAGACCTCGGGCCTCGTGGCGACCGGCTTCGGGTGTTTCCTGTTGAGCGGGCTGGCAGTTGTCGGATGGGCCTACGGTGTGGAATTCTGCCAGGCGATCTTCCTGCTGCTATGTCCCAGCAGTCTCGTGCTTGCCCTTGGCGTCTGGACCTCCCGTCGGCTGCAGGCCACCGACTACGCCAATGTCGCGCGGATCCTGCGGCAGCATCGCACGATCGTTCAGATGTTGGGGGTCGTGTTCATTTTCGTGACCGCGTTCTGGGGCATGTACCAGAACGTGAATGTCGGCCCGCTTGGCTGACGCCTTGACACCGCTGACGGGCGCAGTAGGTCACGCGCTCCATGGCTGATCCGTCCCACATTCTCAGCAGCGGCGCGCCCGAAGGGTTCGATGCGACGCTTGTCCTGGCAGAGGCCGTTCGCGGGCCTGTTGTCCACGTCGCGCGCGATGACAAGCGCCTGCGCGCCATGGCGACGGCACTGGCGTTCTTTGATCCTTCGGTTCCGGTGCTGGAGTTTCCCGGATGGGATTGCCTGCCCTATGACCGCGTGTCGCCCCAGGCCGAGATTTCGGCTGCGCGGATGGCGACGCTGGCCACGCTGGCTGCCGGCCTGAAGGGGTCTTTCATCGTGTTGACGACGCTGAACGCGGCCAGCCAATATGTGCCGCCGCGCGATCTGCTGGCGACGTCCGCCTTCGTCGCGACCGTCGGTGGACAGATCCAGGAGACCGCATTGCGGGCTTTCCTTGTGCGGATGGGCTATGTTCAGGCACCCACCGTGTCCGAGCCGGGCGACTACGCCGTGCGCGGCGGCATCATCGACGTCTGGCCGCCGGGCGAGGCAATGCCGGTGCGGCTGGATCTGTTCGGCGACACGCTGGACGGCGCGCGGCGCTTCGACGCGATCACACAGCGGACCACCGAGAAATTGGCGCGGGTGGAACTGGCCCCGGTTTCCGAGGTGATCCTCGACGAGCGATCCATCGCGCGGTTCCGGCAGAACTACCGGGTGGAATTCGGCGCGGGTGGCACTGACGATCCGCTCTACGAAGCGGTCACGGCAGGCCGCAAGGCGCAGGGCATGGAACATTGGCTGCCGTTCTTCCATGAGCGGTTGGAGACCCTTTTCGATTACCTGCCGGGTGCGACGATCACGTTGGACGACCAGACGACGCCCCAACGCATCGCGCGGTGGGAAAGCATCACGGACCAATACGACACCCGCAAGACGGCGCTGACCCAGAAGGGGCGGCTCGACACCGTTTACAAGCCTGCGCCGCCCGACTTGCTGTATCTGAACGAGGCCGCTTGGGATCGGGCGGTGGCAGGCCATCGCGCGGTCCGGTTCACGGCATTGCCCGCAGCCCTTGGACCCGGCGTGATCGACGCAGGAGGGCGTATCGGGCGCAATTTCGCACCGGAACGCCAGCAGGAAAACCTGAGCCTTTTCGGGGCTTTGGCGACCCATGTTCAGACGATGCGTCAAAACTCCGCGGTGGTGATCGCATCGTGGTCGGAGGGCGCGCGGGAGCGGCTGGAGGGCTTGCTGGAAGACGAAGGGCTTGCCGACATCAAGCGCATCGGGGATGCAAAGGGGATCGGGGGCAAGGGAAGTGTGAACCTGGCCGTCTGGCCGCTGGAGGAAGGCTTCACCGGCACGTTTGCGTCCGGGGGCCTCACGGTGATCTCGGAACAGGACGTTTTGGGCGACCGCCTGATCCGCCCCAGGCGAAAGACGAAGCGGGCCGAGAACTACCTGACCGAGGCCCAAAGCCTCAGTCCCGGCGACCTGGTGGTTCACGTGGATCACGGGGTCGGGCGGTATAACGGGTTGGAGACGATCACCGCCGCCGGTGCCGCCCATGAATGCGTGGCGCTTGAATATGCGGGAGGCGACCGGCTGTTCCTGCCGGTGGAAAACATCGAACTGCTCAGCCGATACGGCCACGACGAGGGGCTGCTCGACAAGCTCGGCGGTGGCGCATGGCAAGCCAGGAAGGCGCGGCTCAAGGAACGGATCCGCCTGATCGCCGACAAACTGATCCGCATCGCGGCCGAACGGGAATTGCGCAGCGCACCGATCCTCGAGCCGCCCGACGACATGTGGGAGGCGTTCAACGCCCGCTTCCCCTACGGGGAAACGGACGACCAGTTGACCGCGATCCACGACGTGCTGGAGGACCTGACGCGGGGCCGCCCGATGGATCGGCTCGTGGTGGGCGATGTCGGTTTCGGAAAGACCGAGGTGGCGATGCGCGCAGCTTTCGTGGCCGCCGCGTCGAACATGCAGGTGGCGGTGATCGCGCCCACGACGCTGCTCGCCCGGCAGCACGCCAAGACATTTCGGGACCGTTTCCGGGGCTTCCCGGTCACCGTCCGGCAACTCAGCCGCTTCGTCGGCACGAAGGAAGCGAACGATACCCGCAAGGGACTGGCCGATGGCAGCGTCGATATCGTCATCGGCACCCATGCCGTGCTCGCCAGGCAGGTTCGGATCAAGAACCTCGGCCTGCTGATCATCGACGAGGAGCAGCGCTTTGGCGTCACCCACAAGGAGCGGTTGAAGGAAATGCGTTCGGACGTGCATGTGCTGACGCTCAGCGCCACGCCGATCCCGCGCACGCTCCAGATGTCCCTCAGCGGTGTGCGCGACCTGTCGATGATCGGCACACCGCCGGTCGACCGACTGGCGATCCGCACCTATGTGAGCGAGTTCGACGCTGTCACGATCCGCGAGGCGCTGCTGCGCGAACATTACCGGGGCGGACAGAGCTTTTATGTCGTTCCCCGCATCGAGGACCTGCCCGAGATCGAGGCCTTCCTGCGCGACCACGTGCCGGAAGTCACCTTCGTCACCGCCCATGGCCAGATGGCGGCGGGCGAGCTGGATGACCGGATGGTGGCGTTCTACGACGGCAAGTATGACGTGCTGCTGGCCACGACGATCGTGGAATCGGGGATCGACATTCCCACCGCCAACACCATGGTGATCCACCGCGCCGACATGTTCGGGTTGGCGCAACTCTACCAGATCCGGGGCCGGGTGGGCCGGGCCAAGACGCGGGCCTATGCCTACCTCACCACGAAACCGCGCGGAAAGCTGACACCATCGGCCGAGAAACGGCTGCGGGTTCTGGGCAGCCTCGACAGCCTCGGCGCTGGGTTCACCATCGCGAGCCAGGATCTCGATATCCGCGGCGCGGGCAATATCGTGGGCGAGGAACAGTCGGGCCATGTCAAGGAAGTCGGCTTCGAGTTGTATCAATCCATGCTGGAGGAGGCGATCGCCAATATCCGTTCCGGCGCGGGGGAGGGCCTTCTGGCCGACGATGGCCAGTGGTCGCCCACGATCAACCTCGGCGTGCCGGTCCTGATCCCGGAGCCTTACGTGCCCGACCTTGACGTGCGGCTTGGTCTCTACCGACGCCTGTCGCAGCTTGAGACCAAGGTGGACCTCGAAGGCTTCGCCGCCGAATTGATCGACCGTTTCGGCAAGCTGCCGAAAGAAGTGAATTCGCTGCTCTTGGTGGTGCGGATCAAGGCGATGTGCAAACGCGCCCAGATCGCCAAGCTGGATGCGGGTCCCAAGGGGGCCACGATCCAGTTCCACAACGACAAGTTCCCCAACCCGGCCGGGCTTGTTGCCTTCGTCCATGACCAGAACGGAAAGGCACGGATCAAGGACAACAAGATCGTGGTGCAGCGTGACTGGAACACCGAGGCCGACAGGATCAAGGGCGCATTCGCCATCGCCCGCGACCTGGCGGACCATGCCAAGGGCTGATGCGCCGTATTGAACTTGGCACCGAAAATCGGCTATCGAACCCGAAAGCGCGACCGTCAACTCGCATCGAAGGCCGAGCATCATGGCTGAAAGTCCGTTCCGTCCCCGAACCGGTTCCCAAGGGCAGATGCCACGGTGGGGCTGGTATGCGTTTTTGCTGTTCTCGTTTCTCTCTGCCGTATCGGCCTTCAAATTCGTGCCGCCCGCGCTCGTCCACGGCGTCTTCGCCCATTGGGGAGAGGGGCCTGCGGCGGTCTGGACATCGTTCGTGGTCGAGGGGATAACCCGAGGCGCTGACCATGTGGCGTATCATATCGCCAATGTCGGCTCGACCCTGGCGGTGCATATGATCTTCGGCGGGCTGGCTGTCATTCTGGTGCCGCTTCAGGTCAGCCGCATTTGGCGCAGGGGGAACCGGCGAAAGCACGTCTACCTCGGTTGGGCACTGGTGCCGATCGTGACGATTGCCGCGCTGACGACGCCACCGATTTCCTTCAACATGCGCCTGCCGTTCTGGTCCGAAGCCGGGTTCGCCCTTGGCTCGATCGCCTGGTTCTGCGCAATGATGATGGGCATCTGGCATATCAGGCGGCGCGATCTGGATCGGCACCGGCGCTGGATGGTGATGATGGCCGCGCTCAGCTTCGGAGCGGTTTCGTTCCGGCTGCAACTGCCGATCCTGCGGCTGTTCTGGGATATGGACGTGGTGTTTCCCTATCTCGGCTGGACCTGCTGGGTGCCCAACGTGCTGGTCATCTTGTGGTGGTGGCGGCGCGAGGATCAGCGCCGCGCGGTGCCGATGGCCGCGCCCGCGGAATGATCACGCCGCCTCGCGCGGCATGTATCGCATCACGACGCCTCCGGTCGCGGTGGTGAGCACCGTGGCAATCGCAAGGGGCAGGGCGGTGCCGTCGTAGAGTTGGCCGATCAATGCGCCCAGGACCGCGCCCCCGACCGTTGCCAAAGCCCCCATCAGCGATGACGCAAGCCCCGCGATATGGCCCAGGGGCTCCAGCGCGAGGGCGTTGAGATTGCCGATGGTGAAGCCCATCGAGGAGAAGACCGTGACGGTCCACAGGAAATAGAACCAGAACTCCACGCCCGATGGTATGCCCCCGAGGAGAATGCCGATCATCCCCACGGCGCATGCCGCCTGCACCCACAGCGCCCGACGCACAAGGGGACGCATGCCGAGGCGGACGACCAATGTTCCGTTGATCGGCGCGCAGGGTGCCGACAACAGGGCGATGGCGGCGAAATACCAGGGAAAGAGGTCGCCTCGTCCATAGGTCAGGTCGAAGATCTGCTGGATCGACGAGATGGTCCCGAACAACATGCCGAAGATCAGCATCTGGACCACGATCGAAAGCTGCATCTGGCGCAGGGACAGCGCCTCGCGCGCACCGGCCAGCAATTCGGTGACCCGCATCGGGCGACGCAGGGCGACCGGTAACGTTTCGGACTGGCGCAGGGTCAGCCAGCCCACGGATATCAGCGAAAAGACCAGAAAGCTCACGAAGATCGCCCGCCAGCCGAACCCGAGGATGATCGCCGCGCCGATCAAGGGGGCCACGGCGGGGAACAGCGTGAAGATCAGCATCGCGAAGGACACGATACGTGCCATCTGTCGACCGGAATAGAGGTCGCGGATCAGCGCAAGCGCCACGACCCGAGGTCCGGCCGCCCCAAGGCCCTGCAGCAGGCGCGCGGCGATCAGCAATTCCAGCGTCGGTGCGGCCCAGGCCAGCAACGCCCCGATGATGTAAAGCCCGGCGCCCGCAAGGATCACCGGTTTCCGCCCGAAAGCGTCCGAAAGCGGCCCCGTCACCAGCGTGCCCAAGCCCATGCCGAGCACGAAGCTTGTCAGCACCAGTTGCGCCAGCGTCGGGGCGTTCGGCGTCAGTTCCTGCGCGATCTCGGGCAAGGCGGGCAGCATCGCGTCGATGGAAAAGGCGATGGTGGCGAACATCATGCCCATCAGGGCGATGAATTCACCTGTGGACAGACGCGGGATCGGCGCTTGGATCGTGTCTGTCATGAAATGCGCCTTCTGGTGGATCGGAGTGGAGAGGCCGAGAGCCGGGGAGCCTTCTCAGTCGGACTTGGCCTCATCGAGCTTGGCCAGTTGCTCGTTCAGATCGTCGATGATCGTCAGCCAGGTCTCGAACGGCTGCGCACCCGGCACTGCGTGCTGGGACGCGATGATGAAGGTCGGCACCGACTGCACCCCGCGGGAACGGGCATGGGCATCGCGGGCGCGGATGTCGGATGTGTCCGCGTCACCCGCAAAGAGGGTTGCAATCATCGCGCGGTCAAGACCGATGCCCTGTGCGATATCGAGCAGGACGTCGATATCTCCTATGTCTTTCGCCTCGATGAAATAGGCACGGAACAGGGCCAGCACGGCGGGCGTCTGCCGTCCTTCGATCCCGGCCCAGTGGATCAGGCGATGGGCGTTGAGCGTGTTGGGCGTGCGCGGGATGCCGTCGAGGTTCAGGGCAAGGCCCGCCTCAGTCGCCTTCTCATGCACCGGGGCATAGGCGCGGATGGCGTTTTCCCGACCGCCGAACTTGTCCTCCAGATAGGCGCGGCGGTCCATGCCCTCGGACGCCATGCCGGGGTTCAGCTGGAACGGATGCCATTCGACCGTGAAGGGATGGTCGGGACGCTGTTCAAGGGCACGCGCCAGGTTGGTCCAGCCGATATAGCACCACGGGCAGATCGGATCTGAAAGGATGTCGAGCTTGATCATCGAGTGAGGTCCTTGACGGCAAGTGCCACCGCGCGGCGGTCGAGCTTTCCAGTTGTGCCACGCGGCAGTCCAGGCAGTTGCAGATAGGCGCGGGGGCGTTTGTGGGGCGCCAGGCGCGCGGCCGCATGGGCGGCGAGGCCAACCTCGCCCGCCGTGCCGGTATAGGCAAGGGCGAGAATGGCGGTTTCCGCATTCGGATGCAGCGTCAGGGCAGCGCAATCCGTCAAGCCGGGGGCATTTTCGAAGGCGGCCTCGATCTCCAACGGCGAGATCCGGAATCCTCCGGCGGTCAGGATATCGTCGCGGCGACCGTGATAGGAGAACGCGCCGTCAGCATCGCGGGAGGCGATGTCGCCGGTCTCGAACCAGTCACCGGTCAGCGGCAGCGTGACGGTCGGCCCGTCGATATAGCCAAGCATCAGTCCGGGGTCGTCGCGGTGGACGGCGAGGATGCCGGACACGCCGTCGGGCAACTCGGCACCCTTATCGTCCAGGATCGCGATGCGCCGCCCTGATTGTGCGAAGCCCATCGTGCCCTCGGGGGCCGGTCGCGCGGGGCAGCCGGACAGAAAGGTGGAACATTCCGACATGCCGAGCGCTTCGAAGATGTCGGTTCCGGTGACCGCGCGCCAGCGGGTGCGCAGGGACGGGGCCAGTGCCTCTCCGGCGGACAATCCGTGGCGAAGTCGTGGCAAGGCGGGCATCGAGCCGTGCAGAAGCTTGCGAAAGATGCCGGGGCTGCCGGCGAGGATGGTGGCATCATGCCGTTTGGCCAGAAGCGCCAGCGCTGCCGGATCGGTGCCGGGGGCGGGAACCAGGGCCGTCGCACCGATGGACCAGGGGTCCATCAGACCGGTGCCGAGCGTGTAGGTCCAGTTGAACGCACCTGCATGAAGCAGGCGATCGTTGGCGCGCAGGCCATACCATCCGTCCCACATCATGCGTCGCGCCAGGATCGCGCGGTGGGCATGGGCGACCGGTTTGGGACGCCCCGATGAGCCGGAGGTGAACACGACATATGCCAGATCATCGGCCTCGGTCCGGGCGGTGGGCGCCTTCGGTCCGTCAAGAACATCGGGCAAGAGGACACGGCAGGTCAGCGGGTCGGGCAAGGCAATGTCCGGTTCGGCCAGGATCGCGTCGGGGGGCATGGCCTGAACCAATGCGGCGACTTCGGGCGCTGTCAGCGCCGCGGAACTCGGAACGGGAATGATGCCCGCGCGGATCGCCCCCAGAAAGGCGACGGGAAACGTGGCCGAATTTCCAAGCCGCAGCAGCAACTTGTCACCCGACCGGAGGCCCGCCGCCAGAAGCCCCCCTGCCGCGCAAGCCACCCCCTGCCGGAGGCGCGCATAGGACCACCGCTCGGCCCGTGCCGATCCCAGGATCGCCAGAGCAATCTTGTCGGGATCCGCCCCGGCGTTAAGAAGGACATGATCCGACAGGTTGAAAGGCGATGGCTGGGTCATGGCCGTTCGCCTAGGACAAGGTCGGGAGCAGTTGCAAGGGGGCGCGGTGGTGGGATAAGGCCAAGGCCATGAGTGCAAAAGCCCGGGAGCCTGATCTGATCCGTATCGCGCGCGCCTCGGGCGATGCCGCGCGCCCAGTGCCCGTGGATCTCGCGGCCCGTGTTCGGCAATTGCGCAAGGCCCGATCCTGGACGCTAGAGCAGGCGGCAGGGCAGGCCGGGCTCGCACGATCGACCCTGTCGAAGATCGAAAACGGCCGGATGTCGCCCACCTATGATGCCTTGAAAAAACTGGCCGAGGGGCTTGGCATATCCGTGCCGCAACTTTTCGCGCCCCCGGCAACTCCACAGGCGGGCGGGCGCATGGCGGTGACCAAACGCGGCGAGGGCGCCGCCCATGCAACCGCGACTTACGAGCATGAACTGCTGGCCGATCAACTGGTGCAGAAATCCATGCTGCCCTATCGCGCCCGCATCCGGGCACGCACCTTCGAGGAATTCGACGGGTGGGTGCGCCATGACGGTGAGGAATTCCTCTACGTGCTAACAGGCACGGTGCGGCTTTACACCGAGTTCTATCAGCCGGTGGATATGGGCCGCGGGGACAGTGCCTATTATGACGCCGCGATGGGGCACAACGTGATCTCGATCTCGGATGACGATGCGACGATTCTCTGGGTGACATCGCTGACCTGATCCGGCGGGCAATCCGAATGCATCAGGTGCTGCGGTCGACGGGGTTTGTCAGCTTGCCATCATCCCCGAAGCGCGCGTCATCGTCGGAGGGGTCTTCGCCATCGGGGACATAGGCCCGGCTGCCGGAGATCGCGGCATTGTCGTGCGTTGGGTGGGCGAAGGCATCGGCTGGCTCCGGGCCTTGCATCCATTCGGCCACGGCGTCCTGCGCTTCGGCTCTGGTCAGGTCGTGATGGGTTGCAACGGCGACCTCCAGCCGGGCGGGGTCCGCGTCCACATCTATCAGGATGTCATCGTTGAGGTTCGGAAATCGCGCCTTCAGGGACGCGAAGAAGGCGGGCCAGTCGGCTTTCAGGTCGGTCGGGGTCATGTCGATGCTCCTGTTCGTGGGACAGGGCATCAACGGGGCGCGGCCCATCTTGTTCCACCCTGGGTCCAGACGAGGCGGCTCAGCCGAACATCGCCGGCAGATCGACGGTGCTGTGCCTGCCGACGTGATCGATATGGTCGCGCAGAAAACCTTCTGCCGCCGTCCGGCCTGCCGCGCGCAGCTGGAACAGGGTCTGCGGCGTGGCGACAAGCTTGGTGGCCACCGACAGGTTCCGCATCAGATCGTCATCGGCGATCATGTGGATCAACACATGTTTCATCAGACCCGGCTCCAGCGCGCCCTTGTCAAGCAGCCGCTGCACGAACTCGATCGCGCGCAATTCGCGCAGGAGAGAGGAATTGAAGCTGATCTCGTTGATCCGGTTCTGGATCGCGCGCGCCGAGGTCGGCACCTCGTCCCGGCGAATCGGGTTGATGTTCACCACGACGATGTCGCGCGGCAGATCGGGTGCGAAGAGAGGGAACAATGCCGGGTTACCGGTATAGCCACCGTCCCAATAGGCCTCGGTCACGCCGGTCTCGGGATCCGCGATCTCGACCGCGCGGAACAGCGTGGGCAGGCAGGCCGAGGCCATGATCGCGGAGGGCGTGATATCCGCGCCTGTGAAGATGCGGATCTTGCCACTGCGCACATTGGTGGCGCAGATATGAAGGGCCGGGCCGGGCATCGCGCAGACATGGTCGTAGTGCAGACGCTCCACGATGGGCTGCAGGGGGTTCTGATAGAACGGACCCGTCAGGTAGGGGCTGACCATGCGGCTGAAGCTGTCACCCAGTGCGAAGGGCAGGGAGCCTTCGATCACGTGGCTGATCGCCTGCGGTGCGAAGAGGTCCAGCCACGGCGCCACGCTTTCATCGGTGATCGCGCCGACCTGTTCCCAAAGCCATTCGAGGTTCTCGCGCGCAAGATCGCGTGAGCCCTGCGCCAGTCCCGCCTTGACTGCCGCGCCGTTCAGGGCCCCGGCCGATGTGCCCGAGATGGCGGCGATCTCCACCTCGGGGTTGTCGAGCAACACATCCAGCACGCCCCAGGTGAACGCCCCGTGGGCCCCGCCGCCCTGAAGCGCAAGGTTCAGGGGCTTGGTCCTTGGTTCAGCCTTGCGCGCCATGGGTCTTTTCCCAAAGCGCGATCATGTCGCTGACCTTGATCCCGTTGATCGTCATGTCGGTGACGTTGGCATCCCCTATGGACAGGCCTGTCAGGTTGGCGAATTGAATGCTGGCGCCGGACAAGTTCACCTCGGAGAAGGTCGCGTCCGAGAGGTTGGCGTTGTGAAACCGCAAGCCCTTGGCATTCACATCATCCACGAGGGCATTCATCAGATTCGCGTCGCGGACCGCCGCATCCTTGAGGCTGACACCCGTGAAGGACGACCCGCCCAGATCCATGTTTTCGACGGTCAACTTGTCTCGGCCGGCTTCGGGTTCATCAGTCACGCGCACGGCTTCTGGCAGGGCAGCGATTTCAGGAAGGCGAGGCAGAAGATCCCGGCCCGGCAGGTCACAACGCGGTCCATCCGCCATCCACGCTGATCGTGGTGCCGGTGATCTGGTCGGCGGCGGCGGAACACAGGAACACGACCGTGCCGCCCAACTGCTCGACCGTGGCGAATTCCTTTGACGGCTGGCGTTCGAGGATGACCTTCTGCTTAGCCTCCTCCTCCGTCATGCCGTATTTCTTCGCGGTATCGGGGATCTGGCTTTCCACCAGCGGGGTCAGGACGTAGCCGGGGCAGATCGCGTTGGCGGTGATCGGCTCGCGCGCGGTTTCAAGCGCCACGGTCTTGGTCATGCCCACCAAGCCGTGCTTGGCCGAGATATAGGCGGATTTGTAGGGCGAGGCGGTCAGGCCATGGGCCGAGGCGATGTTGACGACCCGCCCCCAACCGGCCTTGCGCATCATCGGCAGGGCGGCGGCGGTGGTGTGGAAGGCCGAGGACAGGTTGATCGCGATGATCGCATCCCACTTCTCGACCGGAAATTCCTCGATCGGGGCGACGTGCTGGATGCCTGCGTTGTTCACGAGGATATCGCAGGTGCCCGCTGTCTCGATCAGGGCGCGGGCCTGATCACCCTTGGACATGTCGGCTTGGATATACCGCGCCTTCACGCTGAATTTCGCCGCAATCTCCTTGGCGAGGTCATGGTCCTCCGTCTGGTCGGTGAAGGAGTTCAGCACGATATCCGCGCCCGCCCGCGCCAATTCCCGGGCGATTCCCAGACCGATGCCCGAGGTGGAACCGGTAATGATGGCGGTCTTGCCGCTCAGGTCGGTGGTGATGGCCATAGGCGAAGTCCTTCGATCATTGCTGTCGGAACGCTAATGCTGCGCGTGCAAGATGAACAGGGTCACTCACCCGATCGAGGGCCAAAAAAAACCCCGGCACGAAGCCGGGGTTAAGTCATTGAGGCAGGTTTCATACAGGCAAGAAACCTATCGAGCAGTGACACCTTTATAAGCAATGACTTGGCCGGAGTCCAACCGAAAAGTTTGATCTGGCTCCGGGGGGCGGATAGCGTGATGGCATAACAAAATCGAGCCGCAGAAGGATTGTTCGCAAATGCTGACGGATTGTTTCACGAAAGGGGCCGTCGCAGGCATGCTGTGCTTGGGGTTGACCTCTATGGCTTGGGGCGAGCCGCAACATGGCATCGCCATGTATGGTGAGCCTGCTCTGCCAGCGGACTTCACGCACCTGCCCTATGCCAACCCGGACGCGCCCACGGGCGGGCGGATCGTGACCGGCGAGGTCGGAAGTTTCGATTCGCTCAACCCCCATATCCGCGAAGGATCGGTTCCGTGGCAGTTGCGCTCGCTGACCTACGAATCACTTCTCGGGCGGTCCTGGGACGAACCGTTCACGCTTTACGGTCTGCTGGCCGAATCGGTCGAGATCGACCCCGATCACATGTGGATCGAATTCACCCTGAACCCGGCCGCCCGATTCTCGGATGGCAGCCCGGTGACGGTCGAGGACGTGATCTGGTCCTTCGAGACCCTCGGGACCGTAGGCCACCCGCGCTACCTGGGTGCCTGGACCCGGGTGCAGGGTATCGAAGCCGTGGGCGATCGGTCCGTGCGCGTCACCTTGCTGGAGCCTGACCGTGAATTGGCGATGATCATGGGCCTGCGCCCGATCCTGCAGGCCGCGCAATGGGAGACGGCAGAGTTCACCGAAAGCGGGTTAGACGTGATCCCGATCGCGACCGCGCCCTATGTCATCGACGATTTCGAAGCGTCGCGCTTCGTGTCCCTGCGCCGCAATCCGGATTACTGGGGCGCTGACCTGCCGTTCCGACGCGGCACGAACGTGATCGACGAAATCCGCATGGAGTTCTTCTCGGACGGCACCGCGATGACGGAGGCCTTCACCAGTGGCCTCGTGACGGTGCAGCGCGAGACCTCGGCGCAGGCTTGGGCCAATGATTACGATTTCCCGCGCGTTCAGTCCGGCGATGTCCTGCTGGCCGAAATCCCGCATCAACGCCCGGCGGGAATGACGGGCTTCGTGATGAATACGCGCCGGCCGCTCTTCGCTGACTGGCGCGTACGGGAGGCGATGATCCAGGCGTTCAACTTCGAGTTCATCAACGAAACCGTGAATGGCGGCGTCGATCCCCGCATCACGTCGCCCTACGCCAATTCTCCGCTGTCCATGCAGCCGGGAGCCGCCACAGGGCGCGTTGCGGAGTTGCTGGAGCCATTCGCCGACGACGTTCTGCCCGGCGCGTTGGAGGGCTATGCGCTGCCGGTCTCGGACGGGACGGAGCGCAATCGCGCAGGCACCGCACGCGCCATCGCGTTGATGGAGGATGCAGGATATTCCATCGAGAACGGCGCAATGACCGGACCCGACGGCGCGGTTCGCTTCGAGATCCTGTTGCAGGCCGGAAGCTCGGAGAATGATGCTATCACGAATATCTACGTGGAAGCCCTTCAACGCGTCGGGATCGACGTGACGGTAACCCGTGTCGATGCCGCCCAGTTCCGGGAACGTCGGGACACCTATGATTTCGACATGATCTATTACCGTTGGGGCCTGTCCCTGAGCCCGGGCAACGAGCAGCGCAATTACTGGGGCTGTGACGTTGTGGATCAGGATGGGGGGCGCAATCTTCATGGCGGCTGCAACCCGGCCATCGAGGCGATGATCGACGAAATGCTGAGCGCATCGAACCAGGACACCTATATCGCGGCCGTGCGGGCGCTGGATCGTGTTCTGATTTCAGAGCGTTACACCGTGCCGTTCCACCACAACCCGATCAGCCGGATGGCCTACAGTTCCGAATTGCACTACCCGGACTACATTCCGATCTACGGCGATTGGATCGGCTGGCAGCCAGATGTCTGGTGGGTCGAGCAATAAGCTGCGCGGCGTCCGTGGCGCTGTGACTGGGGGCCGCTGCCTCCGTCTTTCGGGTGCCGCCGCGATTTCCTGCCGGGATGAAGCGGCGGCGCAGCCCCCCCGGGACCGTCCCCGTCCTGGATGGTGTCACTCGGCAGCGTCGGGCAAATCGATCGGCGGCGTGGGTTGGTCCAGGTCGGCGGGATACACAAGGCCTGCCGAGATGATCAGCTTGGCAGAATCTTCCACCGACATGTCGAGGATGATGACATCCTTGCGTGGAACGAAAAGAAGAAACCCCGACGTCGGGTTCGGCGTCGTCGGCAGGAACACCGAGACCATGTCGGTGGGGGTGCGCGCAGCGATCTCCCCCTTGGCGGAGGTCGAGATGAACGCGATCGCCCAGATCCCTTCGCGCGGATATTGCACGAGGCACGCCTTGTCGAAATTCTGCTGGTCTTGCTGCAGAATGGTCTCGGCGATCTGCTTGAGGCCGGAATAGACACTGCGCACCATCGGTATGGACAGCACCAGCGATTCCGCCCATCGGATCATCGACCGGCCGATCAGGCCCTTGGCAACCCAGCCGATGATCATCGTGAAGAACAGGAAGGTGACGACACCTATACCCCTGATATTGACCTGGATGCCCGTCCATTCATTGATCAGGAGCGACGGGTTGTAGCGGTTCGGGATCAGCGGCAGGACCCAGCTGTCGATCCAGCCGGTCAACGTCCAGATCAGCCAGATCGTGATACCGATCGGCGCGATCACGATGAGGCCGGTCAGAAAATTCGACCGGGCGGAGGCGAATATGCCGCGTCGCGGCGGTCTGTCAGGCTCGGGCAATTTCATGTCTGATCGGGATGCGAGGGGCTTCACAGTCTATCTAGTCGTCGCGCGAGGGCTGCACAAGCATGGTGGCGCTTTCAGCCCTGTTGTGCCCGCATTTCCCGCGCGATGGCGGCGGCCAGACGGGCATTGTTGCGCACCAGAGCGATATTCGCACGCAAGGTGGCCCCTTGGGTCAGTTCGAAGAGCCGCTGCAGCAGGAAGGGCGTGACAGCCTTTCCGGTGATGCCCTTGGCATCGGCCTCGGACTGCGCCTGCACGATGAGGGGGGCGAGGATGTGAGCAGCGATCTCGGCGTCTTCCGGGATCGGGTTGGCGATCAGTTGACCTCCGGGAATATGCAGCAATTCCCGCATCTTGTGAGACGACGCTATCGCGGTTTCCGTATCGGCGCGGAGCGGCGCGCGCAATCCGCTGTCGCGGCTCCAGAAGGCCGGGAACGCGTCTTGCCCGAAGGCGATGACCGGCACACCAAGGGTTTCCAGCACTTCAAGCGTCTTGGGAATATCGAGGATCGCCTTGGCCCCGGCCGCCACCACGGTTACCGGGCTCTGGGCCAGTTCGTGCAGGTCGGCGGAGATGTCGAAGCTTGCCTCCGCGCCCTTGTGGACGCCTCCGATACCGCCGGTCGCGAAGACCTTGATGCCCGCAAGCGCCGCGCAGATCATGGTTGCGGCGACCGTGGTGGCACCGGTTGTGCCCGTGGCCAGGCAAACCGCAAGATCGGCGCGAGACAACTTTGCCACGCCTTTGGCCCGGCCAAGGTCATCCAGTTGCCGATCCGTCAGGCCAATGAGAATTTGACCGTCTTGCACCGCGATCGTGGCCGGGACTGCGCCTTCCGCGCGAATGTCGGCCTCCACCAGGAGCGCGGTTTCGACATTCTGGGGGTAGGGCATCCCGTGGGTTATGATGGTGGATTCCAGCGCCACGATGGGCTGTCGCGTGGCACGGGCCTGGGTGACTTCGGGGGAGAACAGAAGGGGCGGGGTCACGGCGCATCTCCTGCGACATAGTTTGCGGCGGCCTGCACGGCGCGGTGCAGCGCTGCTTCGCGGCTGGCGCCGGTGACTTCGGCGGCGATATGCGCTGCCATGAACGTATCGCCCGCGCCGGTGATGCGGAGCGCCTCCACCGGTGGAGGAGTTGCGCTCAAGGTGCTGATATCACAGGCATCGACGGCCATCTGCGCGCCTTCCGTGACCAGCACGCGGCGGGCGCCCTTGGCGAGCAGCGCCGCGGCCGCGGCCTGCGCATTGGCGGGGTGCGTTCCGGCGATGATGCCCGCTTCCTCGCGGTTGACATAGAACGTTGCATTCGGATGCGACAGCAGCGGGCGCAGGCGATCCGCCTTGCCGGGCGAGGCGGGTGCCACGCGCAGATCGGCCTTTGAAAACAGGGGGCTGGATGCGATTTCTTCCAGCAGGGAGCGGGTCAGATTGCCGTCGATGGCCACCGGTCCGGGGTAGGGCGCCGCGACCGAGCCGAGCCTGCCATCGGCAAGCGGTGCAAGCACCCGCGCGCCGGCGGCCTCCAGCGAATGCGCATGGGCGATGGCGGCGACCAGCACGCCCTGCGCCTCGATCGCCATGTAGCGGTCGGTCGGCAGGTCCGGATCAACCAGCATCACATCAACGTCAAGCTCCATCGCCTTGCAGGCATTACACAATTCCCGCCCATCGACATCGTCGCCGATGACCGACAGAAGGCCGGGACGCAGGCCGAAGCGGCGCAGGGTCATCGCGATGTTGAGCGCCACGCCGCCCGGCAGCCGGGTGATCCGGCCGGGTTTGTCGTTGCCGAGCGCCATGGGAAGATCGCAGCGTCCGATGATGTCCCACAGGACGGAGCCGATACAGAGAATGTCAGGTTTCGCAGCCATGCAAAGCGGTGTAGCGGGCCGGGCAGGGGGCGTCCATACGGCCTTGCGCGATCGTTCCATTCGGACCGCATCTGGTCCCAAACGGGACCATAGCGCCCGCAGCGGCGGCAAGACCCGTTTTTGGCTTGCGCCGGGGCGCGCGGGAGTCTAGATCGCGCGGACTTCACAGGCGGAGGCGGGCCCTCGGGGGAGACATCCCTGAACGGTCCACCGGTTGAGGCGCAACCCGAAAGGGGGGCGGTCTTGAAACCTCTGCCGAGGATCAAACCGGAAAGGACCACATCGATGGCACTCCCTGACTTCTCCATGCGTCAGCTTCTTGAAGCTGGCGTTCACTTCGGCCACCAGACCCAGCGTTGGAATCCGCGCATGGGTGAATTCATCTATGGCGACCGCAACGGCATCCACATCATCGACCTGACCCAGACGCATCCGATGCTGGAACAGGCCCTGATCGCCGTGCGCGATACTGTCGCCAAGGGTGGCCGCATCCTGTTCGTGGGCACCAAACGGCAGGCGCAGAAGCCGATCGCCGACGCCGCCGAGCGCTGTGCGCAATACTACATGAACCACCGCTGGCTGGGTGGCACGCTGACCAACTGGAAGACCGTCTCCAACTCGATCTCGCGTCTCAAGGAGATCGACGAGAAAATGGAGACCGGCGCGCTGGAAGGTCTGACCAAGAAAGAGCGTCTGGGCATGGAGCGGGACCAGATCAAACTGCAGGCGTCGCTTGGCGGCATCCGCGAGATGGGCGGCCTGCCGGACCTTCTTTTCGTGATCGACGTGAACAAGGAAGACCTTGCCATCCTGGAGGCCAAGAAGCTTGGCATTCCGGTGGTCGCGGTGGTCGATACCAACTGCTCGCCCGATGGCGTGGATTACATCATCCCCGGCAATGACGACGCGGCCCGCGCGATCGCGCTCTATTGCGATCTGGTCAGCCGTGCGGCCCTGTCGGGCATGACCACGCAGATGGAATCCGCCGGGGTCGATCTGGGGTCGCTGGAAGAGGGCTCCGTCGAGGAAGCGCTGACCGAGGGCGACGCGCCCGCGCCCGCGACCGAAGACGCGCCCGCAGAGGCCTGAGCGCCCTTGTCACCCAATTGATACAGGCGCCGGGGTATCCCCGGCGCACCACATCGCATTTCAGGAGACTGAGCATGGCAATCACCGCAAGCATGGTGAAAGAGCTTCGCGACTCGACAGGCGCGGGCATGATGGATGCCAAGAAGGCATTGACCGAAACCGATGGCGACATGGAGGCAGCGGTCGATTGGCTGCGCACCAAGGGTCTGGCCAAGGCGGCGAAGAAATCCGGGCGCACCGCCGCCGAGGGCCTTGTGGCCGTCGCGGTCAAGGGTGGTGTCGGCGTCGCGGTCGAGGTCAATTCCGAGACCGATTTTGTCGCCAAGAACGCCGAGTTCCAGAAGATGGTGCAGGGCATCGCCGAGACCGCGCTGAACGTGCCGGATCTGGGCGCGCTGACCGATGCCGAGATCGGCGGCAAGTCGATCGGCACAATCATCACCGACAAGATCGCCACCATCGGCGAAAACATGTCGGTGCGCCGGATGGCGAAGCTTTCGGGCGAGAAGGTGGTGGCCTATGTGCACAACGCCGCGGCCGATGGCATGGGCCGGATCGGGGTGCTGGTCGCCTATTCCGGCGACAACGATGTCTTCGCGCGCCAGATCGCGATGCATGTGGCTGCCGCCGATCCGCGCCCCCAGGCGCTGAACGAGGCAAGCCTCGACCCGGCCATCGTGGAGAAGGAGCTGGCGTTGCAGACCGCGACGGCGCTGGAGGAGAACGCGACATCCAAGAAGCCGAAGCCGGAACAGGTGATCCACAACAACATCATCCCGGGCCGGATGCGGAAGTTCATTTCCGGCATCTCGCTGCTGGACCAGGAGTTCGTGGTTTCCGCCGACAAGGAAACGGTCGCCGCCGCCGCCGCCGCCGCCGGGATCGAGATCACCGGTTTCGTGCGTCTGGAAGTGGGCGAGGGCATCGTGGTGGAGAAGGAAGACTTCGCCGCCGAGGTGGCCAAGGTCGGCCGCGGCTGACCGGGGGTCTCTGTCGCAGGACGGAACGGTTCGGCGGGGCAGGGGGCAACCTCTGCCCCGGTTTCGTTCGAGGCGGCGTGATTCGGGGGCTCCGGGGGGAGCGAACGTCCACGTTCGTGAATTCAGGATGGTCCTGGATTTCACCCGAGTTGCGTTGACGATCTGGACAGGCGCCGATTTCGACAACCCTGGTCGCGCCTGCATCGGGCGGGCCTGCATCGGGCGGGCCTGCATCGGGCGGGCCTGCATCGGGCGGGCCTGCATCCGACATCGGCACCGGACCCGCGGCGGCGGGCGCTGCCTCCGGGCCGATGGCGTCGCCGGCCCGCACGCGCCGAACGGCATGGGGCCGCACAAGAAACGGCGCTGCCAGGGACATGGCAACGCCGCTCTTGTGGGACCGGGCCGTGGGACGAGGGACAACATCCGGCGCCGGTCTGCGGGCACAAGGGGGACAATCCTCGCGCCTGTTCGGTCGGGCTTCGGCAGGGAGGGACGGCCCTGCGAAGCCCGTTTCCCTGAAGCGGAAGCGCGACCCGGAAGAATACGGGCCGCCCGCCTCAGGCCCCGCGCGCCGGATTGCGGCGGTTGGGTGGGTCCGGAGACGGTAAAATTCCGCTCCGGGACCCGGTGTTCCTGGCCGTAATTGCCATCACTCACGGAACACGGCCACTTTGACCGATTGAGGCGGAGCAAGATAGTTACGGGAATCCTTACCCGTTGAGCCGAAAATGGGGCTTGAACCTGTCCGAAAGGACAGGTCGTCAGCGGCGATCGGTGAGCGAACCCGCCATTTGCGGCAGGCGGGGCGTGGGATCGTCCCGGTCATCGAGGCGGAAGATCTGGTTGAGAATCGACGCCTTGCGCACGGCCTGTGCCGTCGTTTCCACCCCCAGCGCATCGCGCGCGCCGCGCAGGTGTTTTTCGACCGTCGCCACGTTGCGTTCCAGCAGCAGGGCGATATCGGCCATGGTCTTGCCGTCGGCGACCAGTTCCAGCACCTCGGACTGGCGCGGGGTCAGCAGCTTGCGCTGGCCGGTGGCGGGCAGTTGCAGGATGCACAGATGCGCGACATGGCAGAGCGTTTCGATATCGGCGCCGTGCTGGGCCCAGATCGCATCGGCCTCGTCCTGCCCCATGCCCTTCTTCACCGCCATGCCGATACCCGCATTGGCGTTCTTGATCGCCATGGGAAAGCTGATCGTGTAGCCCGCCGTGATGGCGTGCTTCTCGTTCAGGGCGCGCATCGTCAGTTCGCCCTGCGAGGGCGTTTCATGGGCCATCGCGGTGTAGACATCGCGCCAGCTGGCCGCGCCGGTATGGCTGATGGCCCACCGCATCATCACCCCGTTGCGGAACATGCCGCCATCGACATAGGCCTCCACGTAATCGGTGGGCATGTTGGTGAGCAGCAGGGCGTCTTCGGGGTTGTCATAGAGCCCCGCGCCGCGAAAGGCGTTGAAGCCGTAGAACACGCGGTCGAACCCGTAGGAGGCCAGCACCGAAGTGTGGTGGGTCCAGAGATCCTCGACCGAGGTCATGCGCAGATAGGGGCGGAGACGTTTCATCGGTGCGGATCCTCAGCTTTCGACAGATGGGTATGGAGTGCGCGCAGGGCGTGGCCATAACCCGCCGCGCCGAAGCCCTGGATGACGCCGACACAGACCGGCGCGATCAGGGACACGTGGCGAAAGCCCTCGCGCGCATGGGTATTGGACAGGTGCAGTTCCACCGTCGGCAGGCGCGTGGCGGAAATCGCGTCGCGCAGGGCGATCGAGGTGTGGGTATAGGCCCCGGCGTTCAGGATCACGCCGCGATGGCTGTGGCGCACCTCGTGCAGGGCGTCGACGAGGCCGCCTTCGTGGTTGGACTGCCGGACATCGACAGCGCAGCCGAGATCCGCTGCCAGCGCGCGGCAGGATGCGGCGATGTCGTCCAGCGTATCCACGCCGTAGACGGACGGCTCGCGTTCCCCCAACAGGTTGAGATTGGGGCCGTTCAGCACCAGTATTTTCATCGTCAAGAGTCCCTTTGCGCGCAGTCTATCGCGATGCCGTGGGCCACGTCCACTGGTTGTCTTCATGCGGCTGCGGCGGAGGTGGTTGCTTTGCCACGGGAAATTCGACCGGGCGGCGGCGGACGGGACGGTGGCAGCGGTGTTTGCGCTCCCACATTGACGGCGGGCGGCGGTCGGCACAATGTCCGCCGTGACAGGGGACAAAAAGGGGGGGGTCGCATGGGCTATTCCGAAACTTACGCGGCCTGGCAGGCCGATCCGGAGACCTTCTGGGCCGACGCCGCGCGCGGCATCGACTGGTTCAAGCCGGCCGATCGCGTCTTCACGCCCGATGCGGGCGTCTACGGGCGCTGGTTCGAGGGGGCCGTTTGCAACACCTGCTTCAACGCGGTCGACCGGCACGTGGTGGCGGGTCATGGCGCACGGGCCGCGATCATCTGGGACAGCGCAGTGACGGGGTCGAAGCGGGTCATCAGCTATGGCGCGCTGCTGGACGAGGTCGAAACCCTGGGCGCGGTCTTGCAGGACATGGGCGTGGGGCAGGGCGACCGCGTCATCATCTACATGCCGATGGTGCCCGAGGCCGTGATCGCGATGCTGGCCTGCGCACGCATCGGGGCCGTGCATTCCGTCGTCTTCGGCGGCTTCGCTGCCCCCGAACTGGCCACGCGGATCGACGATGCAGGGGCCAAGGCGGTGCTGACGGCCTCCTGCGGGATCGAACCGGGACGCATCATAGACTACATGAGCTTGTTGTCAGAAGCAATTGAGATTGCTGAAAACAAGCCCAAGGCATGCCTGGTTCTGGAGCGCAACGTGCATGCCTGCGATCTTGTCGAGGGACGCGATCTGGACTGGGCGACGGAAATGGCGCGCGCGCGGGCCGATGGGCGGCGCGCGGGGTGTGCGGAGGTGGCGGCAACGGACCCGTCCTATATCCTCTACACCTCCGGCACCACCGGACAGCCCAAGGGCGTGGTGCGCGATACCGGCGGGCACATGGTGGCGCTGCACTGGAGCATGGCCAACATCTACGGCATGGCACCCGGCGAGGTGTTCTGGGCCGCCTCGGACGTGGGCTGGGTCGTGGGGCATTCCTATATCTGCTATGCGCCGCTGCTGGCGGGAAACACCACGCTGGTCTACGAGGGCAAGCCGGTGGGCACGCCCGATGCGGGCGCGTTCTGGCGCGTGATCGCGGAGCATGACGTGCGCGTCCTGTTCACCGCGCCGACGGCGTTCCGCGCCATCCGGGGCCAGGACCCCGATGGCAAGCTGTTGAAAGCATACGATCTTTCACGGCTGCGCACGTTGTTCCTTGCGGGCGAACGATCCGACCCCGCAACGCTGGCCTGGGCCGAGGCGCAACTGGGCGTGCCGGTGATCGACCATTGGTGGCAGACCGAAACCGGATGGGCAATTTCGGCCCTTCCGATGGGCATCGAAGCCTTGCCGGTGAAGCATGGCAGCCCCGGCGTGCCGATGCCGGGCTATGATGTCCGCGTGCTGGACGATGCGGGCCACGAGGTGCCGCGCGGGACGCTGGGCAACATCGTGGTGAAGCTGCCGCTGCCGCCATCCTGCCTGCCAACCCTGTGGAACGCGGAGGCGCGGTTTCGCAAGGCGTATCTGGACGAGTTCCCGGGCTTCTACGCGACGTCGGACGCGGGCATCCTGGACGCGGACGGCTACCTCCACATCATGGCGCGCACCGATGACATCATCAACGTCGCGGGCCACAGGCTGTCCACAGGCGCGATGGAGGAGGTTCTGGCGCATCACGACGCGGTGGCGGAATGCGCGGTGATCGGCAAGGCGGACGAGATGAAGGGGCAAGTGCCGCTTGGCTTCTTCGTGCTGAAATCGGGCGTCAACCGCGACCCTGACGAGATCGCGCGCGAATTGGTGCAGAAGGTCCGCCACGATATCGGCGCGGTGGCCGCGTTCAAGCTGGCCGTGGCGGTGGCGCGGTTGCCGAAGACACGTTCGGGCAAGGTGCTGCGCGGCACGATGCAGAAGATCGCGGACGCGCAAGAGTTCAAGATGCCTGCGGCAATCGACGATCCGGCAATCCTGGACGAGATCGCGACGGCGCTGGAGGCAAAGGGCCTGATCGGTTGATCCGGGCACCTGTTTAATTAACATAATCATGATTACTGGCGAAAAGGATCGAACGTGAGCCCCCTGCAAGACGTTCTCCCCCACGGCTATATCGACGCCCATCACCATGTCTGGGCGCCGGAAACCATGGGCGACCGCATCGGCTATGGCTGGCTGCGCGACATCGGTGCGATGAAACCCTTCGGCGACCCCACACCGATCCAGCGCGATTACACGATGGAGGAGTTCCTGGCCGAAGCCCCGATGCCGCCGCGCGCCTCGATCCATGTACAGACCGATGGCGCCCTGCCGGACCCGGTGGCGGAGACGGCCTTCGTGCAGGCGCAGGCCGACACCATGGGCCACCGCGTGGGTATTGTCGCGTTGGCGGATCCGAGTTCGCCGGACCTGGCCGATGTCCTGGCGGGCCATGGCAGCTATCCGGATTTCTGCGGCGTGCGGCAGATTGTCGGACGGCTGGAGGCGCGGCCCGACCTGAGCTTCGCGCCAAGGGATTTCCTGACCGAAAAGCAATGGGTTGAGGGTCTGAAGCGGATCGAAGGCGAAGGCCTGACCTTCGATTTGCAGATCTATCCCGAACAGGCCGAGGCGGCGCTGGAGGCGCTGTCCGCGACCCCTGCCCTGACCGTCATCATCGATCACGCACTTTGCCCCTACGACCAGACACCGCGCGGACTGCGCCTTTGGGAGCAAGCCGTCGAGGACATGGCGCAGCGCCCGAACACCTTCATCAAGCTGAGCGGATGGGGCATGTACGACCCGAATTGGGACGAAAATGACAGCCCCGGGATCATGGCCAAGGTGACGGGCATCCTGCGCCATTTCGGTCCCGAACGGACCATGTGGGGCAGCAACTACCCGGTCGAAAAGCTGGTCACGACCTATATGCAGGCCATGCGGGCGAATTTGGCCTGGATCCCGAAAGACCAAATCGAAAACGTCTTTTTAAACGTGGCCACAAGGGCTTACGGGGTGACGTTAACCCAGTGAATACCCCGCGCCGCGCACGGTGCGGATGGGGTCGCCCGCCACGCCCACACGCAGCGCCTTGCGCAACCTGCCGACATGGACATCGACGGTGCGGCTGTCCACGTAGATGTCGCGCCCCCAGACGCGGTCGAGCAATTGCTCGCGGCTCCAGACCCGGCCCGGACGTTCCATGAAGGCGGTCAGCAGACGGAACTCGGTCGGGCCAAGCGACAGCCCCTCGCCGCCGCGATAGACGCGGTGTTCCGCCAGGTCGATCATGATATCGGCGAATTCCAGACGCTCGCCCACGGTGGCGGGCCGCACGCGGCGCAACTGGGTGCGCAGGCGGGCCAGAAGCTCGGCCACGGAATAGGGCTTGGTGATATAGTCGTCGGCGCCGGTTTCCAGCCCCCGAACCTTGTCCGTTTCCTCGGACCGGGCCGACAGCATGATGATCGGGATGCGCGCGGTGTCGGAGGCCATCTTGAGCTGGCGGCAGACCTCGATCCCGCTCACATGGGGCAGCATCCAATCCAGCACGATGACATCGGGAGGCGTTTCGCGCACCGCCACGAGCGCCTCGTCGCCGGCCGAGGCGGTGATCACGTCGAAACCTTCGGCGCGGATGTTATAGACCAGAACCTCGCGTTGCGCGGGTTCATCCTCGACCACGAGGACAATCGGCTCTCCAGCCATGGACGATCAGGCCCCCTGCTCGTAGGGGGTCTTGTCGTCCTTCGGACGGTCATCATCGGGCAATTCGCCGGTCACAAGGTAGATCACCTGTTCGGCCACCGAGGTCACGTGATCGCCCATGCGTTCGATGTTCTTGGCCATGAAATGAAGGTGCATGCAGGTGGTGATGTGGCGCGGGTCTTCCATCATGTGGGTCAGGTATTCGCGGAACAGGGCGGAATACATCTGGTCCACTTCAAGATCGCGCTGGCGCACATCCTCGGCCATTTCCGCATCGTGCTGGATATAGGCGTCGAGTGCATCCTTCAGCATCAGTTCCACCTGCCGCGCCATCCGCTTGAGCGATGCAGTGGAGCCGGGCACGGAGGGCAGTTCGATGATCGAATGGCTGCGCTTGGCGATGTTCTTGGCGTAATCGCCGATCCGTTCGAGGTTGGCCGAGACGCGGAACACGGTCAGCACGGTGCGCAGGTCCGACGCCGTTGGGGCGCGCAAGGCGATGATGCGCGCGGCCTCCTCGTTCACCTGTTCCTCCAGCGCGTCGATGGCCTTGTCGCCATTGCGCACGCTCGTGGCGAGGTCGATATCGCGGGACTCGAGCGCCAGCGCCGATTTGGCGATCGCCTCTTCCACCAGCCCGCCCATGCGCATGATCTTGGCCTGGATGCCTTCGAGGTCGCGATCGAAGCTCGAGACGATGTGTTCTGAGGTCGCCATTTTCTGAAGCCCCTGCCCTTAGCCGATCCGGCCGGTGATGTAGCTTTCCGTACGTGGATCGCTTGGATTGGTGAAGATCTTGTCGGTCTCATCGAATTCCACGAGGTTGCCGAGGTGGAAGAACGCTGTCTTCTGGCTGACGCGCGCGGCCTGCTGCATGGAGTGGGTCACGATGACGACGGAATATTGGGTGCGCAACTCGTCGATCAGTTCTTCGACCTGCGCCGTGGCGATGGGATCGAGGGCCGAGCACGGCTCGTCCATCAAGAGCACCTCGGGGTTGGTGGCGACGGCGCGCGCGATGCACAGGCGCTGCTGCTGGCCGCCGGACAGGCCGGTGCCGGGATTGTCGAGACGGTCCTTGACCTCGTCCCAGATCGCGGCGCGGCGCAGGGAGGTTTCGACGATCTCGTCCAGCTCGGCCTTGTTGCGGGACAGGCCGTGGATGCGCGGGCCATACGCCACGTTGTCGAAGATCGACTTCGGGAACGGGTTCGGTTTCTGGAACACCATGCCGACCTTGGCGCGCAACTGCACCGGATCGACCTTGGGGTCGTAGATGTCCTCGCCCTCGAGCGTGATGGTGCCGGTGACCTTGCAGCCGTCGATGGTGTCGTTCATGCGGTTGAGCGCGCGCAGGAAGGTGGATTTGCCACAGCCCGACGGGCCGATGAAGGCGGTGACGGTCTTGTCCTCGATATCCACGTCCACGGCCTTGATGGCGCGTGTAACGGAGGCATCGTCGATCATGTCCTTGGCGGTGCGATGTCCGCCGCCGGCCCCGTAGAACACGTCCACGTCGCGAGCCTGCATTTTCAATGTGGTCACGGCAACCCCTTGGTCGATTGAGCGCACGTCATTCATTTTTCCGTCCTCCATGGGGCCTCACCACCGTCTTTCGAATTTGTTTCTGAGGTAGATTGCGATGCCGTTCATGAGCACCAGAAAGGCAAGCAATACCAGGATCGCCGCCGATGTGCGACTGACGAAGCCCCGCTCCGGGCTGTCGGCCCAGATGAAGATCTGCGTCGGCAGCGCCGTGGAGGCATCGAAGGGCGAGGACGCCGCCGAGGTGATGAAGGCGTTCATCCCGATCAGCAGCAGCGGCGCGGTTTCGCCAAGCGCCTGCGCCAGACCGATGATCG
>CAZTUG010000012.1:58039-60599 GCA_964615955.1 uncultured Roseicyclus sp. | reverse complement strand
CGCCGCCGCCGCCCAGCCCGAGTAGCTGTTGAGCATGGAGACCACGACCGGCATGTCCGCGCCGCCGATGCCCATGATCAGGTGGTAGCCGATGAACAGCGCCAGCAGCGTCAGCAGAACCAGCGTCCAGCCCCCCGCGCCGCCCAGATACATCGCCGCCAGGATCAGCGACAGACCCGCCGCCCCGGCGTTCAGCAGGTGCCCGCCCGGCAGCTTCTTCGCGGTGCTGTCCACCCGCCCGGCAAGCTTGCCATAGGCGATGACCGACCCGGTGAAGGTCACCGCGCCGATCCAGATGCCCAGCACCAGTTCGACCCGCAGGATCCCGATCTCCACCGCCGTCTTCTTGCCGATCAGCTCGGCGAAATTCGACAGCGTGCCCAGAAGCACATAGGCATCGACCGGCAGCGGCCCTTCGGGCTGCGGGAATTGCAGCCCGGCATCGAAGAAGATCGCCGCGACGCGACCGATCTCGATATGGGCGTTGAAGCCCACGAACACCGCCGCAAGACCGACCAGCGAATGCATGATCGCGACCAGTTCGGGCATCTGCGTCATCTGCACCCTTGTGGCCAGCTGGTAGCCGACCGCGGCCCCCGCGCCGATCAGGATGACCGACATGATCCACAGGCCCGATCCGGGCCCGAACAAAGTCGCCAGGACCGCGATGCCCATGCCGACGATGCCGTACCAGACCGCGCGCTTGGCGCTTTCCTGGTTCGACAACCCGCCGAGCGACAGGATGAAGAGAACTGCGGCGACCGCGTAGGCCGCAATGGTGAAACCGAAATCCATGATCCCCGCCCCCTTACGATTTCTGGAACATGGCAAGCATGCGTCGTGTCACGAGGAAGCCGCCGAAGATGTTCACCGAGGCCATGAAGATGCCCAGCGCCGCAAGGATCGTGATCAGCACCGAGGCCGAGCCGATCTGGATCAGCGCGCCCAGGATGATGATCGAGGAGATCGCGTTGGTCACCGCCATCAGGGGCGTGTGCAGGCTGTGGGCGACGTTCCAGATCACCTGGAAGCCGATGAAGACCGACAGGATGAACACGATGAAATGCTGCATGAAGCTGGCCGGTGCGATCAGGCCCACCCCCAGCACCAACGCCCCGCCGATGGCGATCAGCGTGACCTGGTTCTTGGTCTGCGCCTTGAAGGCCGTGACTTCGGCGGCACGCTTTTCCTCCGGCGTCAATTCCTTGGCGGCGGGGGCCTTGGGCTTGGCCGCGATGGCCGCGATCTTGGGCGGCGGCGGCGGGAAGGTGATGTCGCCCGCGAACACTGCGGTCGCGCCGCGGATCACGTCATCCTCCATGTTGTGCACGACCGTGCCGTCCTTGCCAGGCGTCAGGTCCGTCATCATGTGGCGAATGTTGGTGGAATAGAGCGTGGACGACTGCGCCGCCATGCGCGACGGAAAATCGGTGTAGCCGATGATCGTGACGCCGTTGTCGGTGACGATCTTCTCGTCCTTCACGGTCAGCTTGCAGTTGCCGCCGCGCTCCGCCGCAAGGTCCACGATGACCGATCCCGGCTTCATCGCGGCAACCATGTCCTCGGTCCACAATTCCGGCGCATCGCGGCCGGGGATCAGCGCCGTGGTGATGACGATGTCCATCTCGGGCGCAAGCTCGCGGAACTTGGCCAATTGTGCGGCGGCGAATTCCGGGCTGGACACGGACGCATAGCCGCCCGTGGCCGAACCGTCCTGCTGTTCCTCCTCGAAATCGAGGAAGACGAACTGCGCGCCCATCGATTCGACCTGTTCCGCCACTTCGGGCCGCACGTCGAAGGCGTAGGTGATGGCACCGAGCGAGGTGGACGTGCCGATGGCGGCCAGCCCGGCCACGCCCGCCCCCACGACCAGAACCTTCGCCGGGGGCACCTTGCCCGCCGCCGTGATCTGGCCGGTGAAGAAGCGGCCGAAATTGTTGCCCGCCTCGATCACCGCGCGGTAACCCGCGATATTGGCCATCGAGGACAGTGCATCCATCTTCTGCGCGCGGGAGATGCGCGGCACCATGTCCATGGCGATCACGTTGGCACCCTTGGCGCGCGCGGCCTCCATCAGCTCGGCATTCTGGCCGGGATAGAAGAACGAGATCAGCAACTGCCCCTCGCGCAGCCGCTTGGTTTCGGCTGCCACGGGGGGGCGCACCTTGGCGACCACGTCGGCGGCCTTCCAGAGCGCGGCGGCCGTCTTCACCACCTCCACGCCCGCAGCCTTGTAGGTGGCATCGCTGAAACCCGCAGCCGAACCGGCACCCGCCTCGATCACGCAGTCATAGCCGAGCTTCTGCAGCTGCACGGCTGACTCCGGCGTCATCGCCACCCGCGCCTCGCCTGCTTCGATCTCCTTCGGAGCTCCGATCTTCACCGCTTGTCTCCCCTCGTGAAAGCTTGTCCCAAAGCCCCTTAGCAAGCGGCGCCCCCAACGACAACGGGGACATGGGCCAAATATTGCGTGTGCGACGGTATTCTTTTTGCGAATCTTGCGGAGTTGCGGACCGGCGCAGGATGGCTAGGCTGCGCGAACAGGGCCAGGGGAGCGAAC
>CAZTUG010000012.1:52309-57939 GCA_964615955.1 uncultured Roseicyclus sp. | reverse complement strand
GCCAGGGGAGCGAACGGATGGAACACGCAGGACGACACGCGCTGGTGACAGGCGGCGGCACGGGGATCGGGCTCGACATCGCGCGCGCGCTGGCGGCACGCGGGGCCGAGGTCACGATCACCGGGCGCGATCTGGCGCGCCTCGAGACGGTGGCCCAAGCGACCCCGCGCCTGCACCCGCTCAGTATGAATGTCGATGACGCGGCGTCTGTCCGCGAGGGCATCGCGGCGGCGGCAGCGGCGCGCGGACCCATCGCCATCTGCGTCGCCAATGCCGGCATCGCCGAAGCCATCCCGTTTCACAAGGAAACACTGACCCATTGGCGCCAGATCATGACCACCAATCTCGATGGCGTGTTCCTGACGCTTCAGGCGGCGCTGGCCACGCTCGGCCCCGAGGATTGGGGGCGGATGATCGCCATGTCCTCCATTGCCGGGGTTCGGGGCCTGAAAGGCGGCAGCGCCTACACCGCCTCGAAACACGCGGTGATCGGCCTGATCCGCGCATTGAGCGAGGAATACATGGGCGGGCCGGTCACCTTCAACGCCGTCTGCCCCGGCTATGTGGACACGCCCATCGTCACCCGCAACGCGGCCCAGATCGCGGCGCGGCAGGGCATCACCGAAACCGAGGCGCGCGCCTATCTGGCGCGTGGCAACCGCCACAAGCGCCTGCTGGAGACCGATGAAGTCACCGGCGCGGCGCTGTGGCTGTGCTCGGACGCGGCGCGCAGCGTCAACGGGCAGGCGATCCAGATCGCGGGGGGGCAGGTCGCTTGAGCGGGCATTTTGCGTTCCAGTTCGGGGGGTTGAGGCCGGGTGCGGGGCAAGGTGACGTTTCGGCATACCATTGCATCCCAGCAACCCTCTAAAATCATTGGACTTTTTGTTTTACTCTTCCGCAAACGGGGTTATGTGACATCCCAGCATCCAACGGAACACGCAGCCCATGCCCCTTGAAGACCATCCGCTTCGCTACCAACTTGCCAACGAATTGCACGCCCGCCCGTTCGCCGCGCTCTCCTGCCCCGGACAGGCCGTTTACCTGGCCATCAAGCCCCCGGCCGAGGCAGCCAAGCGCGACCGTGGACTGGACCGCGCGCATCTTCTGGCGCTGCTGGACCGGTTCGGGGCGCAGCACCCCGGCCCCGACGCCACACATTACTTCGCGCGACTGGGCCGCTTCCAGCTGAAATGGGAAAGCCATACCGAGTTCGTGACCTATACCGCGTTCCTCGAAAACGGCATCGACAAGCCCTTCGATCCCGACGCCTGGAAGGTGTTCCCCGACGATTGGCTGGACACGGCCCCCGGCACGCGCATCACCTCGGCGCATATCCTCTATTCCGAGGCCCCCGCGGATCCCGAGCAGATCACGGAGAAGCTGAACGACTGGTTCGTGCCCGAAAGCCTTGCCGTGTCGAGCGTGCTGGACGATGCCGCGATCATCGCGGGCGATTTCCGCATCGACAGCGCCGGGCACATGCGTTTCGCGGTGTTCACCCATCCCGTCAGCGGCGACCGCAGGATCGGACGGGTGGTGCAGCGCATCTGCGAGATCGAGACCTACAAGACCATGTCGATGCTGGGCCTGCCGCGCGCCAACACGGTTTCGCGCCGGATGGGTGAGATCGACGCCAAGCTGACCCACCTGACCAACAACCTGACGAGCGACACGGCCCAGCCGGTCGCGACACTGGACGAGCTTCTGGAGGCGGCGGCGGAGCTGGAGCAGTTGCAGACCGAAAGCGCGTTCCGCTTCGGCGCGACCGGAGCTTACGAGGCGCTGGTCAACCAGCGCATCGGCGTGCTGCGCGAAACCCGCTTCGACGGCCGCCAGACCTTCGGCGAGTTCATGACGCGCCGCTTCGATCCCGCGATGCGGACGGTCAAGGCGACGGAGCGTCGGTTGCAGGGCATGACCGACCGCGCGATCCGGGCGGGCGACCTGCTGCGCACGCGGGTGGATGTGGACCGCTCGGCGCAGAACCAGCAATTGCTGGAGTCGATGGACAAGCGCTCGGACCTGCAATTGCGGTTGCAGAAGACGGTCGAGGGGCTGTCCATCGTGGCGATCAGCTACTATGCCGTCAGTCTCGTCGGCTATCTGCTGGCGCCCTTTGCGGACCCGCTTGGGGTGGACAAGGCGCTGCTGAGCGCGCTGGCCGTGATCCCGGTCGTGGCGGCGGTCTGGCTGGTGGTCCGATCCATCCGGCGTTCGATCGAGAAATAGGCGGCGGAGGGGGGCCAGCCCCCCGCGCTTCGCGCCCCCCCCGGAGGTTTCTTGCCAAGATGAAAGCAGGTGTCAGGTCTGGCCCGGCACGTCGCGCAGGGCGCGGCGCAGGATCTTGCCGGTGGCGGTCATCGGCAGGCTGCGCGCGCGGATGATCCGGCGCGGCACGACATGGGCGGAGACCTTGTCGCGGACGAGGGCCTTGAGGGCATCTTCCAGCCCCGCCCAGTCCGCGCCGTCGCGCAGCACGACATGGGCCACCACGATCTCGGTCCGGATCGGATCGGGCATGCCGACCACGGCGGCCATGACGACATCGGGGTGGCTTGTCAGGGCCTGTTCGATCTCGGTCGGGCCGATGCGATAGCCGGCGGAGGTGATCACGTCGTCATCGCGGGCATGGAAGACCAGTTGCCCGTCGCCGCGCAGCACGGCAAGGTCGCCGGTGCGCAGCCATCCGTTGACGACCTTTTTCGCGGTGGCCTCGGGCTTGTTCCAGTAGCGCAGCAGCATCACCGGGTCGGGCGCGCGGATGCAGATCTCGCCCACCGCGCCCGCGCCGACCGGTGCGTCGCCCGCGCCGAGCACCGCGACATCGTGGCCCGGCACCGGCAGGCCCATGGCGCCGGGAACACGCGCCATCAGCCCGTCACAGGCGGCGACGACGAGATTGGCCTCGGTCTGGCCGTAGAATTCGTTGATCGGGGAGCCGAGGGTCGCGCGGCCCCAGTCCAGCAGGTCGGGGCCCAGTGGCTCGCCGCCCGAACCGATGGCGCGCAGGCGCAGGCCGGCGGGCGGACGGCTGTGGCGCATCAGGCGCAGGGCCGTGGGCGGGATGAAGGCATTGGTGACACCTTCGCGCGCCATCAGGGCCAGCGCCGCGTCGGGATCGAATTTCGCGAACCGGTGAGAGATCAGCGGCACGCCGTGAAACAGGCAGGGCACCGCCATGTCCATCAGCCCGCCGATCCAGGCCCAGTCCGCCGGGGTCCAGCCGATGGCGCCGGGCGCCGGGAAGCCGCCCTGTGCCAGCTCCATGCAGGGCAGGTGGCCGTAGAGGACGCGATGCGCGTGCAGCACGCCCTTGGGATCGCCGGTGGTGCCGGAGGTGTAGATCAGCACCGCCGGATCCTCGGCCCCGGTGTCCGCCATGGGCACGGAGCCGCCCGCCATGGCCGCGTCGAGCGACAGGACCGGCGCACGGGCGGGGCCGGAGGACAGGATCACGCGCAGATCGGGCAGGTCGGCGTGCAGGTCCAGCACCATGTCCAGCACCGCGCCATCGGCGATGATCGCCGCGGCCCCGGCATCGCCCAGCCGGTAGCGCAGCGCGTCGGAGCCGAACAGCGTGAACAGCGGCAGCGAGATCGCGCCCAGCCTCCACGCCGCCAGATGCGCCACCAGCACGCGCGGGTTCTGCGCCATCGCGATCGCCACCCGGTCGCCGCGCCCGATACCCTGCGCCGCCAGCGTCGCCGCCAGCGCGTCGGAGGCCGCCTGCAATCGCCGGAAGCTCCAGTCCTCGGGCACCTCGCCCAGATGGCGCACGGCCAGGCGGTCCGGCGCCGCGCGGGCCCACCGCGCGCAGCAGATGTCGGCCAGGTTCAGGCGCGCGGGGATGTTCCATGCAAACCCCGCCCGCATCTCTGCCCAGGGCGCCAGCGCCGGGATCAGGCGATCAATCGGCAATCACCGTCACCGTCGGAAGCGAGGTCAGGTCCAGCCCCAGCGCCTGGAACGCCGCCAGAGACAGGCGCGAGCCCGAGCCGCGTTCGCCGCCCGACGGGCGCGCCGTGACCTCCACCGTGGTGCCGTTGGGCGCCACCACCGTCACCACCCGTTCCCGATCCACCAGCGGCGTCTCGATCCACAGGCCGGGGATGGTCGCGTCGCCAAGGCTCGCCACCGTGAAGCCGCGCACCGCGCCGCCCGAAGCGGTATTCCCCGCCGCCACGGCGGCCGCGCGGGTGTCCGCATCCTCGGGGGCGATATCGGCGGCGGCGGCGGCCCCCACCACCGGTTCGGTGATCGCATCGCCCGCGCCACCCGCTCGCGCGTCCCCCCCCCGCGCGTCCCCCCCCCGCGCGCCGAAGGGGCTGCTGCTTGCGCCATTGCCGCTGAACCGGCCGCCGGAACTGCCGCCGAACAGGTCGCCCGGTCCGCCACCTGCGCAGCCCGCCAGCGCCAGAACCGCCACGCTCAAACCCGCTCCTGTCACCAAACGCATCGTCGCACCTTTCCTGCCCGTATCGACACCAAGCCTAAGCGCGCCCCAAAGCGTGATCAACCGCTCCCTTGTGTGTGCCCTGCCCCGCGCCTAGTCTCACCCCATGACCAAAGCCGCCCCCCTTGTCGACCCCTTCGCCCGCGCGATCACCTATCTGCGCGTTTCGGTCACCGACCGCTGCGATTTCCGCTGCGTCTATTGCATGTCGGAAGCGATGCAGTTCTTGCCGAAGAAGGAGCTTCTGACGCTGGAGGAACTGGACCGCATGTGTTCCACCTTCATCGGGCTTGGCGTGCGCAAGCTGCGCATCACCGGCGGGGAACCGCTGGTGCGGCGCGATATCCTGACCTTCTTCGCGGGCATGAAGCGCCATCTGGATGCGGGCACGCTCGACGAAATGACGCTGACCACGAACGGCAGCCAGCTTGCCCGCTTCGCCGAGCCGCTGGCGGCGGCGGGGGTGCGGCGCATCAACGTTTCGCTCGATACGCTGGACGAGGCGAAATTCGCGCAGATCACCCGCTGGGGCCGCCTGAAACAGGTGCTTGACGGGATCGACGCGGCGCAGGCCGCCGGTCTGCGCGTCAAGATCAACGCGGTGGCGCTCAAGGGCTTCAACGAGGACGAATTGTTCACCCTGGCCGAATGGTGCGCCGCCCGCGCCATGGACCTGACCTTCATCGAGGTCATGCCGATGGGCGATCTGGGCAACGAGGACCGGCTGGATCAATACTGGTCCCTCAAGGACCTGCGCGCGCGGCTGGCCGAACGGTTCACGCTGGTGGATCTGGCCGAACGCACCGGCGGCCCCGCGCGCTATGTGCGGCTGGAGGAAACCGGCCAGAAGATCGGCTTCATCACGCCGCTGAGCCATAATTTCTGCGAATCCTGCAACCGCGTGCGGCTGACCTGCACCGGGCAGCTCTACATGTGCCTCGGGCAGGAAGACATGGCCGACCTGCGCGCGCCCCTGCGGGCGAGCGACGGGAACGCGCCCCTGGAAGACGCCATCCGCGCCGCGATCTCGCGCAAGCCCAAGGGCCACGATTTCGACTATTCCCGGCAGGTGGCGGACGGCCAGATGTCCCGCCACATGAGTCATACGGGGGGGTGAGCGGCGGGTCGGGCCGCAGGCCCGATGAAAGGTCCAGTGGACCTTTCAAGCTGCGAA
>CAZTUG010000012.1:3546-52209 GCA_964615955.1 uncultured Roseicyclus sp. | reverse complement strand
TGAAAGGTCCAGTGGACCTTTCAAGCTGCGAACGGGCGGAGCCCCGGGGGTGGCGAACCCGGCCCCAAGGCCGGGCGAAAGGTCCGGTGGACCTTTCGGGGAAATCACGGGCGGAGCCCCGGGGGTGGCGAACCCGGCGGCCCTGTCGGCGGTCACCGGTGCCGCCAGACCTTGATTGCGGACAGCACCAGTATGATCGCAAGCGCCGGGATCAGGATGTCGCCCGAGACAAGGCCCAGCAGCATGCCGCCGATGAAGGCCCCGAGGACGGACCCGGCCGCCATGACCAGAAGGAAGGACCGGTTGCGCCCGAGCACCGCGAAGCTCCGGTCCCGGCTGTATCTGGCAAAGCCCACAAGCATGGTCGGCAAGCTCACCGCAAGCGACAGCGACCCGGCCAGCTTGATGTCGGCCCCGAAGACAAGGACAAGCGTGGGGATCAGCAACTCCCCGCCGGCGACGCCCATCAGCGATGCCACGACGCCGATCCCGAAACCCAGCACCACACCGGCCGCCAACTGCGCCGCGCCCCCCATCGGCGCATCTGTCGCGGCAACGTCGTGGCCGAACATGAGGACGGCGGCGATGCCCACCATCAGGATAGCCAGCACCTTGTAGAGCGTCGCGGATTTCAGGCGCGTGGCCCAGCCCGCGCCGACCCAGGCACCGATCAGGCTGCCGGCAAGCAGGTTGAGAAGGATCGGCCAGTTGCCCGCGATATCGGCGAAGGGCACCGTCGCCGCCCGGAAGTGCAAGGCGGTCGCGACGACGACAAGGCTCATCGCCTTGTTGAGGATGACCGCCTCCAGCGCTGCGAAGCGGAAGACGCCGATCAGAAGCGGCAGGCGAAACTCCGCGCCGCCCAGCCCGATCAGGCCGCCAAGCGTGCCGATGATCGCACCGCCGCCGAAGGCCGCAGGCAGGTTGCGCTGCGGGGCCGGGGTCTGGGCCGGGGCCGGTTGGTCAGTCATGCCCGGCATTTAGGTGCATGTCGCATTCATCTGCAGTCACGCGCCCCTCTGAACTTTCTTGACGCACCTCCGGGAAGCGCAAAACCGGTGCCCACTTTTGCGCGACGTGCTTTTTGATACCGCACCTCCGGGAAGCGCAAAACCGGTGCCCACTTTTGCGCGACGTGCTCTGGGTGCGGGCGTTTCGGAACTGCCAGCCGCATGGTCACGCCCTGCAGCCCAGCCGGGTCAGGCAGCACGCGCATCTGCGCCGACAGGACAGCGGTAGCCTCTTCGAGGTCGGCGCTTCCCACACCAAGCCGCGCACATGCCCTCGCCCGCGCCCGTTCGTCCCCCCGATCGGGGGAACCGCGTCGAAAAGATGAAGAAAATCCTAACGGATTCCGGTTTCCCCTTACAATTCAATCACTTAACCCCCCGTATCACGCGTGATAAGGGGGCGACGTCTGCCCTCAGGCCACCTTCAGGCGCTGTTCCACGATCTCCGCCCACCAGCTGCATCCCGCCGGGATCGCCTCGTCGTTGAAGTTGTATTTCGGGTGGTGGACCATCGCCGTGTCGCCGTTGCCGACAAGGATATAGGCGCCGGGCCGGGCGTTGGACATGAAGGCGAAATCCTCGCCGCCCATGGTCAGCGGCGCTTCCTCGCAAGCGCCCGAGACCGATCTGGCCACTTCGGCGGCGAAATCCGTCTGCGCCTCGGAGTTCACCATCACCGGGTAGTCGCGCCGGTAATCGAGGGTGATCTCCGCGCCATAGGCGGTGCCGATCCCGGCGCACAGCTCGGTCATGCGGCGCTCGGCCATGTCCTGCACGGCGGGGTCCATGCTGCGCACGGTGCCGCGCAGGTGCACGGTATCGGCGATCACGTTGAACGCTTTCGTGGAGGTCTCGAAGGACGTCACCGATACGACCAGTTGCTTGATCGGATCGGTGCTGCGGCTGACGATGGATTGCAGCGCGATGACCAGTTGGGCCGCGACGACGGTGCTGTCCACCGTCTCGTGCGGTTTGGCGGCGTGGCCGCCCTTGCCCTGCACCGTGATGTCGAAGCGGTCGGCGGCGGCGAAGAACGCGCCCGAGCGGATCGAGAAGCTGCCCACCGGCTTTCCGGGCCAGTTGTGCATGCCGTAGACCTCCTGGATGCCGAAGCGCTCCATCATGCCGTCATTGACCATCTCGCGGCCACCGCCGCCGCCCTCTTCGGCGGGCTGGAAGATGACGGCGACCGTGCCGTCGAAATTGCGCGTCTCGGCCAGGTATTTGGCGGCCCCCAGCAGCATCGCGGTATGTCCGTCATGGCCGCAGGCATGCATCGCGCCCGGTGTTTTCGAGGCATATTCCACCCCGGTCTCCTCGTGGATCGGCAGCGCATCCATGTCGGCGCGCAGGCCGATGACCTTGCCGGACGTGTCGGCCCGCCCCTTGATGATCCCCACCACCCCGGTGCGCCCGATGCCGGTGACGACCTCGTCACAACCGAACGCCGCCAGTTTCTCGGCCACCAGCGCCGAGGTGCGGTGGGTGTCGAACAGGATTTCCGGGTGCATGTGGATATCCTGGCGCCATTCGGCGATCTCGGGCAGCAATTCGGCGAAGCGGTTCTTGACTGGCATGATCTGTGTCCCCTGTTTGCGTCGAACCGAAGGGTGCCACCGGCGTGGCGGCCCGTCCAGCGATTAAAGGTTCGGCCCCGGGCGCAGGCGGGTGCCGTCGAAGAAGCGCGCCATGGTGAACCGGCCCAGATCATGGCCGGGCGCCCGCCCCTGCGCCATGTCCGCAAGGATGCGCCCGAAGGCCGGGCCGATGCCGAAGCCATGGCCGCACATGCCCGTCGCCACGATCAGGCCTGGAAGAGCCGCGACATGGTCCACCACCGGCACCACGTCGGGCAGCACGTCGATCATGCCCGCCCAGGCCTGCGCCGTCGTCACGGCGCCCATCTGCGGATAGGCCTGCGCGAAGCGGCGCTTGAGTTCGCTGACATGCGCGATGCTCGGCGCAGGATCGAGGATGCGCATCCGTTCGAACGGGCTTTGCTGGTCCGATGCCCACTGGCGCGGGGTGGAAAATGCGTCCGGGTATCCCTTGGGCGCAGGCGGTCGCAGGTAGGTGTCGAATTCGCCACTAAGCGCCAGCGGCAGGTAGTGGCGCAGGTGACGCACCACGTCGGGGCCAAGGAACAGTTCCGCATAGGCGGCGGGCGCCAGCGTGTAGCCGCCATCGTCGCGCGGGCGCATCGCCATGCGGTCATCCACCGCGCCGGTAGGTAGGATCTGCGGCAGGGGCCCGGTCGACAACGCGGTGCAGCGAACCGAAAGTTGCGGGATATCGACGCCATGGCGGCGCAGGAACAGCGACGACCATGCACCGCCCGCCAGCACCACCTGCTCGGCCCGCAACGGGCCGTGTTCCGTCACCACGCCGGTGACGCGCCCGGCGGACCGCTCCAGCGCCCGCACCGCGCAATGCTCCACGATCACCGCCCCTTCGGCGCGCGCCATCCGGGCAAGCTCGGGCACTGCCTGCCACGGTTCGGCCTTCAGGTCGGTAGGGGTGTGCATCGCCCCGATCCACGGTCCGCGCGGCTGGCCGAGCGCCGCAAGCGTCTCGGCCCGCGACAGCATCCGCGTGCTGACCCCGAAGCGCGCCGCCTGCGCTATCCAGCCCGCCTGCCCGGCCAGATCCGCTTCGGTCCGGGCGAGATAGCTGAGGCCGATCTGCTTGAGACCCAGACGCCCCTTCGCCTCCGCCTCCAGCCCATGCCACAGGCGCTGCGCTTCCAGCGCGATGGGGATTTCGGACACATCGCGCCCCTGCACGCGGATCCAGCCCCAGTTGCGGCTGGATTGCTCGGCAGCGACGCGGCCCTTTTCCAGCACGCAGACGCGCAGCCCCGCCCGCGCGGCGAACAGCGCGGTGCTGATCCCGATGACGCCGCCGCCGATGATGCACAGGTCCACCGCCTGGGGCAGCGGCCCGGCGAAGTCGGGTGCGTCGGAGCGGCGAAAAGGGGGCAGCACGGTCATGGCGCGGCGATCAGGCGATCTCGGCCAGGAGCTTTTCCATGAAGACTTGGCCCTGCCGGAACTGGTCCACGGTGATGAATTCATTCGCCTGGTGCGCCTGACTGATGGAGCCGGGGCCGCAGATCACCGCCGAATAGCCGGCGCACTGGAACTGCCCCGCCTCGGTGCCGAAACTTACGACGCCGTGACCGTTCTGGCCGGTCAGCTTGCGGACCAGCGCCTCGGCCTCTCCGTCCGGCTCGGCACGCAGACCCGGCACGTCCCAGCGCGGCGTCACGTTGATCGCGGCCTCCGGACGGATGCGCTTCATGTCCGCCTCGATGCGGGCGATCTCGGCCAGGATCTTGTCGCGCCAGTCGCTGAGGGTCTCGGTCGGCAGGCAGCGGACCGAGAGGATGAAATTGCAATCCTTCGCGGTGATATTGTGGGCGGTCCCGCCGCTGATCATGCCGACATGAAGCGTCGTGAAAGGCGGATCGAACGTGCAGGTCGGGTCGGCGGCGGCGGCATTGGCCGCGTTCTGCTCGTTCGCCCACTGGATCAGGCGCGCGGCCTCCATGACGGCCGACACACCACGATCCTGAAGCGAGGAATGGATCTCGTAGCCGCGGAAATGCAGGTCGAACCCGGTGCCGCCCTTGTGGCCATTGATGATGCCCATGTCCGTGGGCTCCCCGATGATGGCCAGCGCGGCCCTTGGCAGATGCCCGCCCATCCGTTCGATCATCGGCGGCGCGCCGACACAGCCGATTTCCTCGTCGCGCGAAAGCGCCAGTTGCAAGGGACGCGTCACGCCGCGCCGCTTCGCCTCCACCGCAGCCCAGATCGCCAGCGCGTCGAACCCCTTCATGTCGCAGGTGCCACGCCCGTAGAGCTTGCCGCCCTTCTCCACCACGTCGAACGGGTCGCTGTCCCATTCCTGACCGTCCACCGGCACCACATCCGTATGGCCCGACAGGACGACGCCGCCCGCCTCCTCCGGCCCGATATGGGCGTAGATCGAAGCCTTCTGGCCGGTCGGGTCGTAATCGCGCGCCGTTTCGATCCCGTGGCCCGTCAGGTAGTCGTCCACCCAGTCCACCAGTGCCAGGTTGCTGTCGCGACTGACCGTGGGAAAGGCCACCAGTCTGGACAGGAGTTCGCGCGGGGTAAGGACTTCGGCCATGGCGGGTATCCGGCAATAGGGGTGCGGTAAGGCCCGACCCTGTGTCCGATCCGCCGGGCCGTCAAGCCCGGCCCGGCAGAAAGCGCCCAATGTATGAGCGGCTGCACATTCCCCACGCTACGTCAGGTCGGTTCTTTCTTGCGAGACCGGATTTTCATGCTAGCGTCAGAGGGATAAGTCCGCCCGGCAGCACAGACTGCATGCGACCAAATGGGCGGACGACACCGACAGGTCAGGGGGACCTTCCCATATGCCCGATGGGGCCAACGCGCATATTCCTGCCGAGGATAACCGTTACGTTCTGGACGTGAAGGACCTCAAGACCGTGTTCCGCACCCGTCGGGGAGAGGTCCACGCCGTCAACAATGTCAGCTTCAACCTCAAGGCCGGCGAATTGCTTGGCGTGGTCGGAGAATCGGGCTCGGGCAAATCGGTGACGATGATGTCCCTGATCCGCCTGCTGCCGATGCCGCCCGCCGAAATCCGTTCGGGATCAGTGTGGTTTGACGACATGGACCTGATGAAGATCTCCGAGGACCGGATGCGCGCCATCCGGGGCGCACGGATCGGGATGGTGTTCCAGGATCCGATGACATCGCTCAATCCGGTGTTCAACGTAGGCTTCCAGTTGATGGAGCCGCTGCGCAAGCACATGGGCATGACCAAGGCACAGGCGCAGGACCGTGCAGTGGAACTGCTGGATCTGGTCGGCATTCCCGATGCGCGGCGGCGCCTTTCCGACTACCCGCACCAGTTTTCCGGCGGCATGCGCCAGCGCGTGATGATCGCCATCGCGCTGGCTTGCGATCCCAAGGTGCTGATCGCGGACGAGCCGACCACCGCGCTTGACGTCACGATCCAGGCGCAGATCCTCGAACTGGTGAAGGAACTGCGCCAGAAACTGGGCATGGCGATCGTCTGGATCACCCACGACCTCGGCGTGATCGCGGGCATCGCCGACCGGGTGATGGTGATGTATGGCGGGCAGGTGGTGGAAGAGGCGCCGGTGCGCGAGTTGTTCGCCAATCCGCGCCATCCTTATACAAGAATGCTGCTGGAAACGGTGCCAAGCCTGACCGGCGAACGCTCCGACAGGTTGCGCGTGATCCAGGGCCAGCCGCCGATGCTTTCGGCCTCGCCGGCAAGCTGCCCGTTCCGCGACCGCTGCCCGCAGGCCTTCGGACATTGCGCGCGGGAAAATCCGTTGTTGCGCGATGTCGGCGCGAACGGCCACCGCGCCGCGTGTTTCTGGGATGGGGTGGGTGCCGATGCTTGACGCGACCCCCACACGCCGAAAGCTGGTCGAAGTCCGCAACCTGCGGATGTATTTTCCGATCCATGCCGGGCTTCTGCGCCGCCATGCGGGGGATGTGAAAGCGGTGGACGGGGTCGATTTCGACATCTTCGAGGGTGAGACGCTTGGGCTGGTCGGAGAGTCAGGCTGCGGCAAGTCCACCTGCGGGCGGGCCGTCCTGCGACTTTACGATCCCACCAGCGGCTCGATCTCCATTTCCGGAAAGGAGATCGGATGGGCCCACGAGGCCGCCAGCGAGATCAACGCCGACGCGCGCCGATGGGCGAAATGGGCCATCTATGTCGTGCTTGCGGTCGGTATCGTGGCCTATGCCGCATCCTTCATCGACTTCGAGAACCCGGCGCTGTTGCAGGCGCGGAATTTCATCATTGGCGTGATCTTCGCGCCTCTCGGCCTCAGCGGATCACCCGCGTCGCCCGAAGTGGTGCTGTCAAGCCCGCTGTGGCGCACGGTCTACATGGTCCTGATCTTCGGTATTCTCGCGGTTCTCGCCAACCAGTTCGTGTGGGAGGCGATCTTCAAAGCCCGCGCCCGGACGGCCGGGGTCAGCAGTTCCGACGTCGCCCCGGACGAAACCGCGCTGCGCCGCCTCCGCCCCATGATGCAGATGGTGTTCCAGGACCCGCAGGCTTCGCTCAACCCGCGCATGACTGTCGCGGCCATCATCGGAGAACCGTTGAGCGAACACACCGCCATGACCGGTACCGAGCGCAATGCCCGTATCTACGAATTGATGGACCAGGTCGGCCTGAACCGCGATTTCGCCAACCGCTATCCCCACGAATTCTCGGGCGGCCAGCGCCAGCGTATCGGCATCGCCCGCGCGCTGGCCCTGAACCCGAAATTCATCGTCTGCGACGAACCGATCGCCGCCCTCGACGTGTCGATCCAGGCACAGGTGGTGAACCTGCTGGAGGATCTGCAGGAAAAGCTTGGGCTGACCTACCTGTTCATCTCCCACGACCTGTCGATGGTGCGCCATATCGCGGACCGGGTGGCGGTGATGTATCTGGGCAAGGTTGTGGAACTTGCGCCCCGCGATCCGTTGTTCTCGGACCCGCTGCACCCCTACACCAAGGCGCTGCTGTCGGCCGTCCCGGAACCCGATCCCGTCACCCATGACACGGCCGAGCGTGTGATCCTGCAAGGCGATGTGCCGTCGCCGTCGAACCCGCCGCAAGGGTGCAACTTCTGCACCCGGTGCCCGTCCGTCATCGACATCTGCCGCGTGGAGGAACCCGCAATGAAAGAGGTGCGGCCGGGCCGCTTCGTCGCCTGCCACCTGCATCCGTGACACCAACACCAAGACCGCCGTCAAGGTGGCCATACGCAAGAACCATAACGAGTAAACAAAATCCAACAAGGAGTGAGAGAGAAACCAAGATGAAACGTACATCCATCCTTCTCGGGGCCGCCGCCACACTGGCATGCGCCCCCCTGGCCGCCCTGGCCGACGCGCATCTGTCGCGCGGCGGGTCCGGCCACCTGAACATCATCTACTGGCAAGCCCCCTCGACGCTGAACCCGTATCTGTCGGGCGGCACGAAAGAGGTCGAAAGCGCCTCACTCGTGCTTGAATCGCTTGCCCGCTTCGATGAGACCGGCACCATGGTGCCGTGGCTCGCCAGTGAAATCCCGACGGTCGAGAATGGCGGCGTTTCCGAGGATCTGACCCAGATCACCTGGACGATCGCCGACGACATCACCTGGTCCGACGGCACGGCGCTGACCCCCGCAGACCTGATCTTCACCTGGCAATATTGCACCGATCCCGAAGGCGGCTGCGCGCAGGCGAGCTATTTCGATGGCGTGACCAGCGTCGAGGCCGTGGGCGACAATCAGGTGACCATCACCTTCAACCAGCCGACGCCCTTCCCCTACACCGCCTTCGTCGGTGCGGAGAGTCCGATCATCCAGGCTGCGCAATTCGCCGATTGTCTCGGCGCGCGCGCTCCGGAATGCACCGAGGCCAATTTCGGCCCGATCGGCACCGGTCCCTTCGTGGTGACGGATTTCCGCCCGAATGACGTGATCGAATTCGCGGCCAACGAGAACTACCGCAACCCCGATCAACCCTACTTCGCGACGGTAACCTTCAAGGGCGGCGGCGATGCGGCCGCGGCGGCGCGTTCGGTTCTGGAAACCGGCGAATTCGATTACGCCTGGAACCTGCAGATCGACCCGACGATCCTGTCGCAGATGGAAGCGCAGGGCAACGGCACGGTCGTGACCGCCTTCGGCACCTCGGTCGAGCGTCTGCATCTCAACCAGACCAACCCCGATCCGGCGCTGGGAGACCTTCGGTCGACCGTCGCGGGTGGGGCGCATCCGTTCCTGACCGATCCGGTTGTTGGACAAGCCATGTCGATGGCGATCGACCGCGCGCTTCTGGTCGAAGTCGGCTATGGCGCCGGCGGACAGGCCACCTGCAACGTGCTTCCGGCCCCTGATGCCTATGCCTCGACCGCGAATGACGGGTGCCTCGTTCAGGACATCGCGGGTGCCATCGCGCTCCTCGATGAGGCAGGCCATGTCGATACCGACGGCGATGGAATCCGGGAATACAACGGGATCCCGATGAGCGTCTTGTTCCAGACCTCGACCAACGCCGTGCGTCAGGACGCGCAGGCCCTGATCAAGCAGTGGTGGGCAGAGATCGGCATCGACGCCGAACTGCGCAACATCGACGCCTCGGTCTTCTTCGGCGGCGATCCGGCATCCCCGGACACGTTCCAGAAGTTCTTCGCCGATATCGAGATGTACACCAACAACTTCGCCGGTGTGGACCCGCAGGCCTACATGGCCAACTGGCGCTGCTCGGACATCCCGAGCCCGGACACCCAGTGGCAGGGCGCGAACATCCAGCGCTTCTGCGATCCGGCCTATGACGCGCTGGTCGACGAGATGGCCCGCACCGCCGACCTGGCCGAGCGGGGCCGGATCGCCATGGCGATGAACGACATGCTGATGCAGTCCTATTCGATCATCCCGCTGGTGCACCGTGGCGGCGTGTCGGCCCATGCCAACACCCTTGGCGGCGTGCGCATGTCGGACTGGGATTCGGAGCTGTGGAACATCGCCGAATGGCACCGCATCCCCTGATCTAGGCTGAAGACCCCGGCTCGCGCCGCACCCGGCGCGGGCCATTTCGCAACCACAAGACAAGTGAACCGAGGCGCCGCCAGATGCTGACCTTCACCATCCGACGACTGATCCTTGCGATCCCGACGCTTCTGTTCATCAGTTTCGTGATCTTCCTGATCGTCAAGCTTTCGCCCTCGGACCCGACGGCGGGTCTGCCGCTGACGATCCCGCCAGAGGTGCGCGAACAGATCCGCGAAAGCCTCGGTGTCAACGACCCGCTTTTCGTGCAGTATTTCAAATGGCTCAAGCTGATGGTCTGGGACGAACCGCTGCACATCCTGCAAGACGCCACGGGCTGGCAGATCGCGCCCGACGGGCCGCGCATCATCTCCTACCAGACCCGCAGCCCGGTGATGGACCTGATCCTGCAACGCATGCCGCAAACGCTCTGGGTCGTGGGAACGTCCTATATCGTCGGCATCCTGATCGCCCTGCCGCTGGGAATCATCTCGGCCTATCGGCAGTATTCGTGGTTCGACCAGGTCGGCACCCTTGTCTCGATGATCGGCTTCTCGGTGCCGACCTTCTTCACCGGCGTCTTGTTCATCGTGATCTTCGCGGTCAATCTCGGCTGGTTTCCGTCGGTCTACGACACAACACTGGTGGTCACGGGTTGGGATACCTTCTGGCTTCAGGTCAGGCAGATGATCATGCCCGTCATGGTGCTTGGCCTGTTCAACGCCAGCCAGATCAGCCGCTACATGCGCGCCTCCATGCTCGACAACCTGAACCAGGACTACGTGCGCACGGCGCGGGCCAAGGGCCTGCGGGAAGGCACGGTGGTGCTGGTGCATGTCCTGCGCAATTCCATGATCCCGGTCGTGACCGTGATCGCGCTGAACGTGCCGGCCGTCTTCGGCGGGGCGATCATCACCGAACAGGTGTTCAAGGTGAACGGCATCGGCCAGTTGCTGATCATCGCCATCCAGGGCGGCGACGTGCCCGTGGTGCAAACCGTCAGCGTCATCTTCGCCGTGCTGATCGTGTTGTTCAACCTGATCGCCGACATCCTTTACGGCGTGCTCGACCCGCGCATCCGCTATGATTGAGGCCGCCCATGTCTGACGCACCGAACCAGCCCGTCGCCACGTCCGGCGCGACACCCGCAGGGGCCGCACCCGTCGCGGCGCTGGAGGCTTACCGCGCGCCCCGCAACCAGTGGTGGGACGTGTGGGACCAGTTCAAGACCCACAAGGGCGCGCTCTTCGGGCTGAGCTTCTTCATCTTCGCGCTGCTGTTCGTCTTTCTCGGGCCTCTCTTCTGGACCCTCGAAAGCACCTATATCGACATCCGCGCCCGCAACACCAACCACATGTTCGCCTGCTTCGGGGTCGGCAGCGGCTGGCTCTCGCCCGAGGCCTGGGGCGCCTGGCTGCGCGACATGCCGGCCTGCTTCGCCGATCCGGCAGGCTTCAGCGCCACCAATCCGATCCATGGCCTGAAACTCACATGGGCGCATCCCCTCGGCGCCGACCAGTTGGGCCGCGACACGCTGGCGCGCATGATGGTGGGCGGCCAGACTTCGATCGCCGTGGGCCTGACCGCCATGCTTCTGGCGCTGTTTTTCGGCACGCTGGTGGGCGTGATCGCTGGCTACTTCCGCAAGGTGGACGGGCTTCTCATGCGCCTCACGGACCTGTTCCTGGCCATGCCGCTGCTGCCGCTGCTGCTGGTGATCATCATGCTGTTCCGGGACAACCTGCGCGCCGCGTTCGGGCCCGAGGGCGGCATCTTCGTGCTGATCGTCGTCGTGATCGGCCTGACCTCGTGGATGCAGACCGCCCGCGTGGTGCGGGGCGACGTGCTGGCGCTCAAGGAACGCGAATTCGTTCTGGCCGCGCGATCCATCGGCACTCCGCCCGCGCGCCTGATCCTGCGCCACATCCTGCCCAACGTGATGTCGTCGATCATGGTTTCGGCCACGCTCGGCATCGCCAACGCGATCATCACCGAAAGCGCGCTCAGCTTCCTCGGGCTCGGCTTCCCGTCCGACTTTCCGACATGGGGCCGCCTGTTGTTCGACGCGACCGACTGGCTGACCCAGAACCCGGAGCGGGTGATCTGGCCCGGCCTGTTCATCTCGCTGACGGTGCTGTCGGTGAACTATATCGGCGACGGCCTGCGGGACGCGCTGGATCCGCGCATCCGCGGACGCTAGACGCTGAGCGCGCGGGCATAGATCCGCGCCAGATGGCGGCGGGCATCGACATAGGCGGGCCAATCGCCCGCCAGTCCCGCCAACCCGTCGAAGCCCGCCAGCATCACCTTCGCCATGCGCAGGGAATTGCCCGCCACGGCCTCCGGCGCGATCCGCCCTGCCAGCACGCCCGCATCGATCCAGGCCGCGTAGACACGGGCAATCCGGTCGACGCCGCGTTTCAGGATCTCGGCCTGCCCCTGCTTGTCGGACAGCAATTCCGCCGCATGGGGGCTGCGCATCATGCCCTCGGCGGCATCGCCGATCTGCGCCTCGAACGCGGCGCTTAGCGCGCGGGCGGGATCGTCATGGGCCGCCAGCGCTTCGGCCACGGCGGCGGCGGCGGCCTCGAAATAGGCCGTCATCAAGGCCCCGAAGATATCGTCCTTGTTGCGGAAATGCAGGTAGAGCGCCGCCCGGCTGACACCCGCGCGATCCGCGATGTCCTGCATCGACGCGCGCCGGCGCCCGTATTGCAGGAACGTCTCGTAGCCCGCATGCAGCACGGCAGCGGTCTTGTCATCGGGCTGCGCGGCGTGGATACGCTGGATCAAGGTCAGGTCAGCCATGGGGCGGGTCTGATGCATCCGACGGAATCTGTCAATTCGTCCCGGTCGTCAAAACAGGCTCCCCTGCCCGCCCTTCGGCCCCGCTTTCGGTGGCGCCTTCGCGGCCGGTTTCGGCACCGCACCGATCGGGGTCACGCCCAGCCGCCCATCGGCGAATTCGACCTCCAGCGCTGCGTGGCCCTCGGCCAGCGCCCGGGTCGTCAGCACCGATTGCCCGGCCCGCACCACCGCATAGCCCCGCTTCAGCGTTTCCGTGTATCCAAGCGTGCGGCGCATCCGCTCCAGCGCGTCCAGACGCTCGCGCCGGGCGCGCACAGACTGCGCCGCCCCTTGCGCGAAGCCCGCATGGAGGCCTGCCAACTGCTCGACCATCTGCGCGACCCGCGCGGCAAGGCGCTGCGGGTCAAGCCGCACGGACAAACCGCCGAGGTCGCGCCGCCCCTGCCGGATCACCCCGTCCAGCCGCGCCGGGCTCAACCGCCCGCCTGACCGCTCCAGCGACAGGCGCTTGACGGCCACGGCCCGGTCCAGCGCCGGGTCAAGCCGCGCCGCCACCCGGTCCAGCCGCGCCCGCGCGTCCTGCGTGCGGTGCCGGAGCGCGGGCGCAAGCCGCAACGCTGCCATGTCAAGCCGCTGCCGCGCCGGTTCCAGCACCGCGTCGGACCGGGGAAGCGCCCGGCCCAGATCGGTCATCCGCTGCCGCCGAGCGGCCAGCCCGCCAGTGACGGTGCGGGTCAGGATACCATCCTGCTGACGCAGCCAGTTCAGCAGGTCCAGCCGCACTGGCACCGCCTTTTCCGCAGCCCCCGTGGGCGTCGGCGCACGGTAATCGGCGGCGTAGTCGATCAGGGTCGTGTCGGTCTCGTGCCCCACGGCGGAGATCAGAGGGATGCCCGATGCCGCCGCCGCGCGCACGACGATTTCCTCGTTGAAACCCCACAGATCCTCCATGCTGCCGCCACCCCGCGCCACGATCAGCAGATCGGGCCGGGGCAACGCGCCCCCCAACGCCCCCCCAGGCGTCAGCGCGTTGAAGCCCCGGATCGCGCGCGCCACCTCTGCCGCGCAATTCGCTCCTTGCACCGCCACCGGCCAGATCAGCACCTGGCGCGGGAAGCGATCCCGCAGCCGGTGCAGGATGTCGCGGATCACCGCGCCCGAGGGCGAGGTCACGACGCCGATCACCTCCGGCAGGAAGGGCAGACGCTTCTTGCGGCTGTCGTCGAACAACCCTTCGCCCGCCAAGGCCACGCGGCGCTTCTCCAGCATCGCCATCAACGCGCCCGCGCCCGCGATCTCCATGCTGTCCACGTTCAGGTTGTATTTCGACTGCGGCCCGAAGGTGGACAAGCGACCGGTCACGATCACCTCCATCCCCTCCTCGGGCTGCATGCCAAGACCCGCCACCTGCCCCTTCCACGTGTTGCAGGCGATGACGTTCCGGTCATCCTTGAGGTCGTAATAGATGTGGCCCGACTTCGCGCGCATCACGCGCCCGATCTCGCCACGCACGCGGACACGGCCGAACGCGCCCTCCAGCGTCTTCTTCACCGCGCCCGACAATTCGGACACCGTGAATTCCGGCGCATTGCCGCCACCCGAGCCGCCGGCTGGTCCCGTGTCGTCGATCAGATCACCCATCCCCGCGCCCCCTGTCCGGCGAGGTTGTGAAGCCTCGCGCCGCCCGCTATGCGTGGCGGCAGACTAACAGGGGGACACCGGCGTTGAACATCCTAATCCTTGGTTCCGGCGGCCGTGAACATGCGCTGGCCTGGGCGATCCTGCAAAACCCCAAGTGCGACCGCCTGATCGTGGCACCCGGCAATGCCGGGATCAGCAGGATCGCGAATTGTGCAAGCCTTGATGTGGAGAACCCGGGCGCTGTCACGGAATTCGCCGTCGAGAATTCCATCGATTTCATCATCGTCGGCCCCGAGGCTCCACTTGCCGCCGGGGTTGTGGATATGTTGAGGAATGCCGGGATTCTCGCATTCGGACCAACGGCGGCGGCGGCGCAACTGGAAGCCTCCAAGACCTTCACGAAAGAGGTCTGCGACGCCGCAGGCGCCCCCACCGCCGCCTGGCAACGGTTTTCGCAGGCCGAACCTGCCCGCGATCATATCCGAAAACAGGGCGCGCCCATCGTGATCAAGGCCGACGGCCTTGCCGCCGGGAAAGGCGTCGTGGTTGCGATGACCGAGGCCGAGGCGCTGGCCGCCATCGACGACATGTTCGGCGGCTCCTTCGGAGCGGCGGGTGCGGACGTGGTGATCGAAGAGTTCATGGGCGGCGAGGAAGCCTCGTTCTTCGTGCTCTGCGACGGCACCACCTGCCTGCCCATCGGCACCGCGCAGGACCACAAGCGCGCCTTCGATGGCGACGAAGGACCGAACACCGGCGGCATGGGGGCCTATTCCCCCGCCCCCGTCCTCACCGACGCCCTGCAGGCGAAGGCCATGGCCGAGATCATCGAACCGACCATGGCCGAGATGACGCGCCGCGGCACACCCTATACCGGCGTGCTCTATGCCGGGCTGATGATCGAGAACGGCCAGCCCCGCCTTGTGGAATACAACGTCCGCTTTGGCGATCCCGAGGCGCAGGTGCTGATGATGCGCCTGGGCGGGCAAGCCCTGGACCTGATGTTGGCCTGCGCCGAGGGACGGCTGGACCGCGCCCGGGTGAACTGGGCCGACGACCACGCCATGACCGTGGTGATGGCCGCCAACGGATATCCCGGAAGCTACGAGACAGGCAGCGTCATCAATGGGCTGGACGCGCTGCCCGAGACATCGTCCGAGATGGTGTTCCACGCCGGAACCACCGAAACGGACGGCCACGTCACCGCCACCGGCGGCCGCGTCCTGGACGTCACCGCGCGCGGCGCGACCCTGCAAGAGGCCCGCGACAGGGCCTATGCCGTGGTCGCGCGGATCGACTGGCCCGGCGGCTTCCACCGCCGCGACATCGGCTGGCGCGCGCTCTGACCCCACCCGCCCGGCCAAGATTGCGCCGTAGGGCGGGGTTCACCCCGCCGCCCGCGAAAACAGCGGCGCGACAAACCGTCCCGACAGCTTCGCCCCGCCCTAAAGCTTGCTCCCGTAGTCCGATACCAGCAGATGCGTCGGCGCGACGTCTTCCTCGATGGCGGCGAAGCGCCCGATCGGGTCGCGGTACCAGTTGTCGGTCTCGTCGTTGTTGACGGTCGAGACCTCGCCAATCAGCACATCGCCGCCCTCGCCCCAGAAGGCGTGCCAATCGCCCGGCATCAGCGTCACGCTTTCGCCCGGCTGGAAGATCAACACCTCGCCCGGTCGAAACGCCCGCGCGATCCCGTCGCACAGCACCGTGCCGCCCGCGTCCCCGTCGAACGACCCGTCGGGGGCGGAGCCGTAGAGCTCGATCGCCATCGGCGCGCCGCCCCGGTTGATGATATCCTCCGCCTTCAGGTAGTGGCGATGCATCGGGCTGATCTGATCCCGCTTTGAAATCAACAACTTCTCGGCATAACACATGCCCCCGCCCGCCTGCAGGTCGCCCAGTCGCCCGTTGCGCAACGTGAACAGGAACAGCCCCATCTCGTCATAACGTTCCTGACCGAAATCGGTGATGTCCCAGCCCATGCGCCCCTCGATCACGGCGCGCGCCACATCCTTGTTGGCGGCGAATTCTTCGGGCGTCCAATAGGCGAAGGGCGGCAGGACGAATCCGAAGGAGCGGATGAAATCGTCCGCCTCGGCCATGATGGTATTGATCCGACTGCGTTTCATTACGTGCCCCCCGTTTGACCTGTGCACAGATTGCGCAAGCCGCCGCCCGTGGCAAGGGCCGCCGCCCCCTGAAACCGCGCGAAACCGCGCGAAACCGCCACCGCCCCAACGCACCCGACGTTGCAAGTTGCCGGTGGACGTTCCCGTCCTCCGCAACATAAACAGATGCTACCGCAGAAAAAACTCCAAGGGCCCCCAAACATGGATGAGACCCTTCTTCAGGCGACGATCTATCTCGGCGCGATGCTGATTGCCGTTCCGATCTCCGTCCGCTTCGGGCTGGGATCGGTCCTTGGTTACCTGCTGGCTGGAGTAGCCATCGGACCGGTCCTTGGACTTGTCGGGTCCGAGACGGAGGACTTGCAGCACTATGCGGAATTCGGCGTCGTCCTGATGCTGTTCCTGATCGGGCTGGAGCTTGATCCCTCGTCGCTGTGGGACATGCGCAAACGGCTGCTCGGCATGGGCGGAAGCCAGATCGCGCTCAGCATCGCGGTGCTGGCGGGGGGGGCGTGGATGCTGGGGCTTGCCGCACCTCTGGCCCTTGCGGTGGGCATGACGCTGGCGCTGTCATCCACCGCCATCGTGCTGACAACGCTCACCGAAAAGGGGCTGATGCGCACCAAGGGCGGGCGCGGGGCGTTCTCCGTCCTGTTGACACAGGATGTCGCCGTGATCCCGGCGCTGGCGGTGCTGCCGCTTCTGGCGACGGCGTCGGGCGTCACCTTCACCGAGAACGGCTCCATATCGCGCCGGGTGCTGGACGATGCGCATCACTCCATTTCGCTGGTCGAAGGACTGCCCGCCTGGGGCGTGACGCTGGTGACGCTTGCAGCAGTGGTCGCGGTCATCCTTGGCGGGCGCTACCTGTCGCCGGTGATTTTCCGGCTGGTCCAGGCTGCCAAGCTGCCCGAGTTGCTGACGGTCGCGGCCCTGCTTTACGTCGTCGGCATCGCCGTTGTGATGCTTCTGGTCGGCCTGTCACCCGCGTTGGGGGCCTTCCTCGCCGGGGTCGTCCTGGCCAATTCCGAATTCCGCCACGAGATGGAAGCGAATATCGAACCGTTCAAGGGCCTGCTCCTCGGCCTGTTCTTCATCACCGTGGGCGCGGGCATCAAGTTCACGACCCTGTTCGGCGCTCCCTTCACCATACTCGGCCTGACCATCGCGGTCATAGTTCTGAAGGGCGGCGTCCTTTATGCCATCGCGCGCGCCTTCCGCCTGCGCGGTCGGGATCTTTGGCTGTTCACTCTCGGGCTGGCCCAGGCCGGCGAATTCGGCTTCGTTCTGGTCGCCTTCGGGGTGCAGCAATCGGTCTTTCCCGACCGGATCGCCGGGATGCTTCTGCTTGTGGTGGCGCTCTCGATGCTGCTGACACCGCTGAGCTTCATCATCTACGAGCGAATCAGCAAACGGATGGCCGACGGGGCCGAACCCCGCCCCGAAGACGATACGATCGACGAAGAAGGCACCGTCATCATCGCCGGGGTCGGCCGCTTTGGACAGGTAGTGAACCGCTTCGTGCGCGCCTCTGGTTTCAAGACCGTGGTCCTGGACAGCAACCTTGAGACGATCCAATTGATGCGCAAGTTCGGCCTGAAAAGCTTTTTCGGCGATCCGACCCGACCCGAACTGTTGAATGCCGCCGGGCTGGCCACCGCCAAGGTGCTTGTCGTGGCCGTGGACAACAAGGCCTCTGCCGTGAAACTGGTGAAATACGCCAAACGCCAGCGCCCCGATATCTCGGTCGTCGCCCGCGCCTATGACCTCCTGCATGTCTACGAACTCCATGAGGCCGGTGCCGACCATATCGTGCGCGAAATGTTCGACGGCTCCCTGCGCGCCGGGCGCTACGTGGTGGAAGACATGGGCCTGTCGGATTACGAGGCGCACGAACTGGAAATGGCCTTCTACCGCCACGACCGCCAGAACCTGCGCGAATTGGCCGAGGTCTGGCAACCGGGCGTGCCGGTGACGGAGAACGCCGAATACATGCGTCTGACGCGGGAATTCACGGATAATCTGGAGCGCGCCATGGCCACGCAACTGGGAGAGATGGCCGCAGAGGGACGGGAAGACCGGTCGAGTTCGGGCCGTTCAGACGGCGATGTCAGCGCACTCGGCGAGGTCAGCCGGAACAAGTTGGCGCGGCAACCGAGTGGACGGCAGCAAGGCTGATCCGGTCGGGATACGCCCCTGCCCGCGTATCGGTGGGCAAGGGCGTGGGCCTTTGACGTTATCGAGCAGATATCAGCAGGGCGCGACGCGATAGGTGCCGTCGCCGTTCGAATAGGCGCACTGGCCGGTCTGCGTGTTGCGCGCGACCTGCGTGCCGATCGCGGCACCGGCGACCGTGGTCAGGATCGTCCATTGCGGGTTGGCATTGAACGCGCTGGCCAGCAGCAGGCCGGCACCGGCACCCCCGACGAGGCCGAGGTTCGAACGATCCTGTGGCGACAGCGGTTGGCAGGCCGAAATTGCGGTCGCTGCGACAAGCAGCATCGGTGCGATGATCTTTTTCATAAGGGGTCTTCCTTTCAAGTTCAGGGCCGGGACAACGCCCAAGCCCAACAGAGTTCAACGTTCCACGTTTCCCTTGCGTTTCATGTAGCACAATAAAAAACCCGCCGCGAGTGAGCGGCGGGTCAGGATTTCCGTAACGACCTTGTGAGCGATGTTTCGCCAGCGCGGCTCCGCCGAAACGGACCGGTAGGGTGGCGCTATGCCGCCCGCTTGGTCAGGACTTCGCCGACATGGGCTGCGGCACCCGCTTCGTCGAGGCCCTTCACAGCGGCCAATTCGCGCGTCAGACGCTCCAGCGCCGCTTCATAAAGCTGACGCTCGGAATAGCTCTGCTCGCGCTGATCGTCGGCGCGGTGCAGGTCGCGCACGACCTCCGCGATGGAGATCAGGTCGCCGGAATTGATCTTTTGCTCGTATTCCTGCGCGCGGCGCGACCACATGGCGCGCTTCACCCGGGCCTTGCCCTTCAGGGTGTCCAGCGCCTTTGTCACCACGGCGGCATCCGACAACGGGCGCATGCCCACCTCGGTGGCCTTCGCGGTCGGAACGCGGAGGGTCATCTTGTCCTTCTCGAACGAGATGACAAACAACTCCAGCGACAGCCCCGCAATCTCCTGCTCCTCGATCGACACGATCTTGCCGACCCCATGGGCCGGGTAGACCACGAAATCATCGGGGCCGAACAGTTGCTTGGTGCGGGCTTTGGTCATGATGTCTTGTTCCTTTTCGTGGCCCGGCAAGGGCAAGGGAGAGGCGCCACCCAACGCAAGGGCGACCGTGCAGGCGTCAAAAACGCATCCGAAAAGCCGGGGCCTTTCGAGTGCGTTGGTTTCTTGTCTCTCAAGTCAAAGGGCAGGCTGGCAATGCTGCGCGCGCTTCGGGCGGACAATCCACATGACAATCATATAACACGAATCGGGTGTCATTTAAAGGTTTCTGCTACGCAGCAGCGGGCAAACCCATGCAAAACAGGACCCTGGCACAGGTCAGCAGCCCTAACCCTTCGGCATCGCGGCATGGAATCGGAGCGAATCGGCGATAGCGCGGATCAGCCGCCCTCGCCCGGCGATTCGGAGAACAGCTCCATCTTGCCGGGCTTGCCGTCCATCTCTTCGGCCCCGGGAAGCGGGTCCTTCTTGGTGATGATGACGGGCCACATCTCGGAATACTTGCGGTTGAACTCCACCCATTTCTCCATGTCCGGCTCGGTGTCCGGGCGGATCGCATCGGCGGGGCATTCCGGTTCGCAGACGCCGCAATCAATGCATTCGTCGGGGTGGATCACCAGCATGTTCTCGCCCTCGTAGAAGCAATCCACCGGGCAGACCTCGACGCAGTCGGTGTATTTGCAGGCGATGCAGCTGTCGTTGACGATATAGGTCATGGAAAGGGCGTCCTGGTCGATCTGTGCCTGAGGGTTTGCTACGGCAGGCGATCCCGGGATGCAAGACGGCGCCGGGGCGCGATGTCAATCCGGGTCGCGGAACGTGTCCATGTCGCGGCGATCCTTCTTCGTCGGGCGCGGACCGACGCGGGGGGCCACCGGCTCCGCCTCGGGGGTCAGGTCGACATAGAGCGCCTGCGCTTCGCTCGCCGGACCGCGCCGGCAACCCAGCGCCACGATACGCACCACGCGGATATGCCGCCCCTGCGGGAAGGTCAGAACATCCTCCGCCGTGATGCCATGGGCGGCCTTCAGCACCCGAACGCCGTTCACCCGCACCGCGCCGTCGCTGACCATGCGCGCGGCAAGGCTGCGGGTCTTGAAGAACCGGGCCTGCCACAACCAGCGGTCGATGCGATCCTTTCCGGCCGCCTCGCTCAGGTCTTGTCCTTCAGGGCTGCAAGGACCGCGAAGGGATTGTCGGGGTCGATCTTGGTCGTGCGTTCGGGCCGCGCGGTATAGGTCTTCGCCTTGTTTGTGTCCGCGCGCCGCTCGTCGCCCTTGGGGCCGCGCGGCGGACGCTTGCCGCCCTTGCCATGGGGCTTGGATCCGGGCGCCGCGCCACGCTCGCGCCCACCCTGCTTGCGCTCCCCGGCCGCGCCTTCGGGAGCTGCCTCGGGACGCCGGGGCCGCGCCGCGCCGCGACCGCGCGGGGCCCAGGTGAAGGTGTAGAACACTTCCATCTCGACCGGCGTATCGGGCGCTGCCGCCGCGGCGTCGGCGGGTTCCGTCGACCCGGTCGCGTCTGTCGCCTCTCCCTCATCGGCCGACACGACCGACTCGGTCACCTCGGTCGTCTCGAGCCCGGTCGGCGGCGTCGCGTCGAGGGGTTCCTCGTCGATCGTCTCAGGCGCATCGGTGGCCGCCGGTTCGGGTGCCGACGATCCCGGGGCTTCGGCGGCCTCGGGCAAGGCTTCTGGCGCTGCATCGGCGGGCGGCTCACCTGCCTCCGTCTCGACCGCCACAGGCGCGACCTTCGCCGGGACAGCCTTCACCTTCACCCGCTCCGCGCGCTCGGCCTTGTAGCCAAGCCCACCCATCAGGTCGGCGAATTGCTCCAGCGTCAGCCCCGAAATCGAAAGCATGTCCGGGTTGGCCTCGAAGCCCGCGCGGCTGTTCTCGCCCCGAAGCATGTCGGCCAGGCGTTCCAGCATGTCGATGCGGATCGCGCGGCTGCCCGCCTCGCGGTAGCCCGCCATCGTGGCATGGCCCACCGGGGCGTCCGCATCCACCGGGATCGTGACAAGACCCGGCGGCGGGCTGTCGGGGAAGGTGTCGATCCCCTGCGCCAAGCCCCACAGCACCAGACGCAACCGCGTCGGGGCCGGCTTCAACAGAAGCGGCAGGAAGATGGTATACTGCCCGAACCGCACACCATGCTTGCGCAACTGGCCCCGCGCGTCCTGATCCAGCGCCTTGATGTCGTCGGCGATCTGCGCGCGCGGCACGATGCCGAAGCGTTCCAGCAGCTGGAACGCCACGCCCCGCGCCAACCCGGTGATCGTCTCGTCACGCGACAGCGCCAGAAGCGGTTCGAACTGGGCGGCGATGCGGCGGTCGATGAAATGCTGCAGACGACGCTGGACCTTCTGGACCACCTCGGCACCGGCTTCGTCATCCACGAAGGCTTCTGCCACGGGCTTCAACGGCTCGGACCCCTTGACCAGCTTGCCCACCGCCATGGAGCCCCACATCAGCCCGCCCTGCTCCGTCAGGTCGAACTCGGGATCGGGCGCGTTGTACATGCGATCCGCGCGCAGGTGGAACTCGGGGCGCAACGCGGCCATCGCGGCGGTTTGCAGCGTCTTGGCCTCGTCCGCGCTGGCGGTCGCATCCTGACGGAAGCGGAAGCCTTCGATCCGGCCCAGAACCTGGCCCTCCACCGTCACTTCCCCTTGGTCGTTTACTTCGGCCACAAGGCTCTCCCTCTGTTTCAACCGGCGGAGCAGAACGCTTGTCCGCCGGTCGACAAATCGTTGCGTCAGGCCCTCGTGCAGGGCGTCCGACAGACGGTCTTCTACGGCACGGGTCGCGCCGCGCCAATGGTTTTCGTCGTCCACCCAGCCCGTGCGTTGCGCGACGTAAGTCCATGTGCGGATATACGCCAATCGCTTGGACAACGTATCAATGTCGCCTTCGGTTCGATCGATGCGCTTGACCTGTCGCGCCAACCAGTCGTCGGGGACGCGGCCCAGACCATGCAGGAACTCGAAAATACAGCCCAGAAGATCTGCATGTTCGGCGTGGGAAATGCCCCGGAAATCGGGAATGTTGCACACGTCCCATAGCAGGCGCACCGCCCGCGCATCGCCCAGCCGCTGCGCGATCTCGGGCCGCGCCACCAATGTCTTGAGCGCCTGCACATCGTCCGCCTCGCGCGCGCGGGTCAGCCATTCGTCCTGCGTGAAGATCTCCAGCGAGGCGATCAGCCGCGCGGGCGTGCCGAATTCCAGCGCCGAGTTGCGCCACATCAGCTTGCGCACCGGGGCGAAGCGGTGGGACATGATCGCTTCGGCCAGCCCCTCGTCCAGCGGCGGCGCCTCGCCCGTCACCCCGAACGATCCGTCATTGGTGTGCCGCCCGGCGCGCCCCGCGATCTGTGCCAACTCGTTCGGCCACAAATCGCGCATCTTGCGGCCATCGAACTTCCGCAAGCCGCTGAAGGCCACGTGGCGGATATCAAGGTTCAGACCCATCCCGATGGCATCCGTGGCCACCAGCACATCCACGTCGCCGTTCTGGTACATCTCGACTTGCGCATTGCGCGTGCGCGGGCTGAGCGCACCCATGACCACCGCCGCGCCCCCTTTCTGGCGCCGCAACAGCTCTGCCATGGCATAAAGGTTTTCCACCGAAAACCCGACAATCGCGGATCGGGGAGGCATCCGGCTAACCTTTTTCGAACCGCTATACACAAGCTGTGAATAACGTTCCCGGTGCAGGAACTCGGCCTTGGGGACCAGCGCGGCGATGGCGTTGCGCATGGTGTCCGCGCCCAGGAACAGCGTCTCGTGCAGGCCCCGCGCATGCAGCAGGCGGTCGGTGAAGACATGCCCGCGCTCCGGATCAGCGCAGAGCTGGATCTCGTCGACGGCCAGAAAATCCGCGCCTGTCGCAGTCGGCATCGCCTCCACCGTGCAGACCCAATAGGCCGCGCGGGGGGGCACGATCCGCTCCTCCCCGGTGACCAGCGCCACGACCGAGGGGCCGCGCAAGGCGACGATCTTGTCATAGACCTCGCGCGCCAGCAGGCGCAGTGGCAGGCCGATCACCCCGGTGCGATGCGCCAGCATGCGCTCGATCGCGTAATGGGTCTTGCCGGTATTGGTAGGGCCGAGAACGGCGGCGATCCGGGTGGGTGTGGTCATGGGATGCGGCCTCGGATGATGCGCCGGGTGACGCATCTGGCAATCACGCGTCATTGGCAGGGTGTGCCCTCGGGCGCACCGCGATACAAGACCGGTTCGACCGCTTCGTGCTACAACACTTGCCCCTCGAGCCGCGCGCGCAACCGCTCCAGCAGGCTCGCGATGTCCGGCTGGTTGGGATGGATCGCATGGGCCGCCTCGTAGGCTTCCAGCGCGCGATCGGTGTCGCCCATGTCCTCCAGCATCATGCCGAGCCCGGCAAGCGCCCCGAAATGCCGCGGCTCCAGCGCCAGCACGCGCTGCAGGTCCGCGATCGCGGGGCCATACATCTGCATCTGGAAGAACAGCGTCGCGCGCGCATTCCAGCCCTCGGCGAAGTCCGGCGCATGGTCGACAAGGGCGGTCAGGTGATCGTAGGCCGCCTCGAAATCGTCCGCTTCCAGCGCCTCCTGCCCGCGTCGCAACAGGTAATCCGCCGTGGCGGAGCCGGAGAACTGCCACCGCCGGAGCAGATCCCCCTCCACCACGTTCCAGTTGCGCAACTCCGGATCTGCGAGACGGTCGAGGTAGTCGTTCGCAGTCGATTGCGCAAATGCAACTACGGGAATCCCGCATAGGAGTGCCGCTACGACAAAGTTGATGATGGCTCTCGAAATCGTCATGGTCCAAACCTAGCATCCTGTGCGGGCATTGCTAGATCAAGCTTGCGCGAGGACGCCAGACGGCCAGGGAAAAGGGACTTCATCCATGGGCAATGCAATCATCGATGGCGCCGTTGCAGCGCTGTCCGAGAAACTGGGCGGCGCGGGCTTCGACGGCTCGGCCAAGTTCGTGATCGAAGGCGAAGGCGCGGTCATGGTCGATGGCGCGGGCGTGCGCGAGGCGACCGATGCCGACACCGCCGATGTCACCATGTCCGCCGAATCCGACGTGTTCCAGGAGATCATGGCAGGCGACCTGAACCCGACCGCGGCCTTCATGTCCGGCAAGCTGAAGCTCGATGGCGACATGGGCACCGCAATGAAACTCGGGGCCGCGCTCTCTTGATGCTGACCGAAACCAGCTCCACCGGGTTGCAGCCCGCGCCCTTCGATCACGCGATTGCCGAAGGTCCCGACGGGGTCGAGGCGTGGTGGGTCACGGCCGCGGACGGACCGCGCCTGCGCATGGCCGTCTGGCCACGCGGCACGAAAGGAACGGTGCTGATGTTCCCCGGCCGCACCGAATACGTGGAGAAATACGGCCGCGTGGCGGAAACCTTCGCGCAAGCGGGCTACGGCATGGTCGCCCTCGACTGGCGCGGACAAGGCCTGTCCGACAGGCCCGCTCATAATCGCGGCATGGGCCATGTCACCAGCTTCGATGAGTACCGCCGCGACGTGACCATCTTCCGCGCCACCCTGGCGACACTCGACCTGCCCGGGCCGCACTACCTCGTCGGGCATTCCATGGGCGGCTGCATCGGCCTGCGGGCGCTCTACGATGGCCTGCCCGTCGCGGCGGCGGCCTTCACCGGCCCGATGTGGGGCCTGCAGATGTCGCCCTTCCTGCAGAAGATAACACCCGCCGTCATGGCGCTGGCGACGCCGCTGCGCCTCGGCAAACGCTTCGCACCGACCATGGGCGAATGGACGCCGATGCCGTTCGAAGACAACACGCTGACCACCGACCGCGACCAGTTCGACTACATGACCCGGCAGACCGACGTTCATCCCGAACTGGCCCTCGGCGGCCCATCCCTGTCCTGGGTCAAGCAGGCCATCGTCGAGACGACGCGGCTGATGAACCTGCCGCCCCTGGACCTTCCCCTCCTGGCCGTGATCGGCTCCAACGAACGCATCGTCGCGATCGAGGCGGTGGAACAACGGCTCGCAACCTGGCCCGGTGGCATCCACATCACCGTCGATGGCGGGCAGCACGAGGTCCTGATGGAATCGCCACCCCGCCGCCAGCAGACCTTCGACGCGATCCTCGACCTCTTCGCCGCCCACCCGGCCTGACACGCCCCCCGAAGCCGCAACGCAACCGGCCCCCCTTCATCTATCCGGAAATACTCCGGGGGAGTCCGAAGGACGGGGGCAGCGCCCCCATCCGGGGGGTGGGAGGGCGGGCCCTCCCACCCCCCCAACACATGGACAGGCCCGGCTGACCGCGCACTCAGGCCGCCACAAGCACCCCGTGCTCCATCCGCACCACGCGGTCCATCCGGGCGGCCAGCGCGTGGTTGTGGGTCGCGATCAGGGCCGACAGGCCGGTTCCCCGCACCAGATCCATCAACACGTCGAACACCGTGTCGGAGGTCGCGGGATCAAGGTTGCCGGTCGGCTCGTCGGCCAGCAAAAGCGCGGGCGCATTGGCCAGCGCCCGGCAGAAGGCCACGCGTTGCTGCTCGCCTCCGGACAGTTCCGCCGGACGATGCGTCGCGCGGTCCGCCATGCCGACGCGCGACAGCAGATCTTGCGCGCGGGCCTCCGCCTCCGCCCCGCCGATCCCGTGGGCCAGTTGCGGCAGAACGATATTTTCCGCCGCCGTGAATTCCGGCAACAGGTGGTGGAACTGGTAGACGAAGCCCACCTTGCCCCGCCGCGCCGCCGTGCGCGCCCGGTCGGAGGCCCCGCTCAGGTCCTCTCCCGCGATCACGACCCGCCCCGCATCGGCGCTGTCGAGCAGCCCCGCGATATGCAGCAGGGTCGATTTGCCCGCACCCGACGGTGCGATCAGGCCCACGATCTCTCCCGCCGCGATGGTGATGTTCGCTCCGCGCAGCACCGCGATCCGGTTCGGCTTGCCGCGATTGTAGACCTTCTCGATCCCCTCCAGCACCAGCGCCGGGTCCCGCGACGCCTCATTCATAGCGCAACGCCTCCACCGGGTTCATCCGCGCCGCGCGCCGCGCCGGGAAGATCGTCACCCCGAAACTCAGCCCCAGCGACAGGATCACCGCACTCAGCACATCGGCCCATTCCAGCCGTGCGGGCAAGGCCGAAATCAACCGCACCGACGGGTCCCACACGCCCCCCCCGGCGATGAAATTCACCAGGCTGAAAATCGGATCGATCCAGATCGCGAAGGCGCAGCCCAACGCCACCCCCGCCAGCGTCCCCGCCACCCCGATGGCCGAGCCGCACAGGAAGAAGATCCGCAGGATCGAGCCTTCGCTCAATCCGATGGTGCGCAGGATGCCGATATCTCTGCTCTTGTTCTTCACCAGCATGATCAGCCCCGACACGATGTTCATCGTCGCGATCAGCACAAGGATCGACAGGATGATGAACATGATGTTGTCCTCCATCTGCAAGGCCGTCAGGAAGGCGCCGGAACTGTCCTCCCATGTCCAGACCTGCACATCGCCGCCCGCCTGCAACAGCGGCAGGATGTATTGGCTGATCTGCTCCGGGTCGGCCACCGTCACCTGCACCTCGTCGGCCACGCCGTCGCGGTTGAAATAGCTCTGCGCCTCGCCGAAGGGCAGGTAGACACGGGTGCGGTCGATGTCCCAGCGCCCGACCTGGAAGATGTAGACAATCTCGTAGGTGGACACGCGCGGCGAGGTGCCGAAGGGCGTGCGCGCCCCATCGGGCGAGATCAGGCGGATGCGATCGCCCACCGTGGCGCCCAATTCGCGCGCCACGCCCGATCCGATGGCGATGCCCGGCCCCATGCCCTCGCCCGTTTCCAGACCGAATTCGCTCAACAGGCCCTGGCGGAACTCCGGTTCCGCCACCAGCGGCACGGTCACAAGGTCCTGAGGCTCGATGCCGATCACCTCGACGGCCGAGTTGCGGCCATTGTAGCTCGCCAGCACCTGCCCCCGGATCACGGCGGCGGCATGCGCGACCCCGTCGACCGCGCGCACCGCATCGGCCACGGCCGCGTAATCCTCCAGCGTCCGATCCACCCTGCCAGCCTCGTTGACCTCGGCGATGTCGTAGATCGCCACGTGGGGGTTGGCGCCAAGGATGATGCCGACGAATTCATGCCGGAAGCCCGATCGCACGGCCAGCGTCGCGATCAGCGCCATGACCGCCAGCGCGATGCCGATGAAGCTGATCCATGTCATCGCCGACACGCCCCCGTCGGTGCGGCGCGCGCGCAGGTAGCGCCAGGCGATGAGGACTTCGAAATTCGAGAAGGGCACGGGCGTTCCATCTGGTCTGGGGCGGCGGCGCCAATCCATCAGGGTTGGCGGCGAACCGCAACCACCTGATGGCGCCGATGGCCCCACTTCGGCGGAAAAGGCACCTTGCAGCGGCGCGGGCAGTGGTGAAAACTGAAGTCATGGGACACGCCTTTCGCTGGCTGATCGCGCATCGCCTCCGGGTCTTCGGCCTCTACGCGCTCGTGTTGGGCGCGCTGGCATTGTCCTATCCCGTGCTCAGCCCCCTCGGCTGGGGTGAGGTGGCGATCTTCACCGCCATAGTCGTGATCGTGGGCACGGAATTCGGGCAAGTGATCCACAACGCCCGCGACCGCGCGGCGCGCGGCGTCAGCCTGATCGACCGGGTGGTGGCGGAAAAGACCCGCGCGGCGCAGGCGAAACCCGCCGCGTCGGCACCTGCCATGATCGACCATACCGGCGTGAGCGTGCGGGATTTCGCCCGCGCCAAGGCCTTCTACACCGCCGCCCTCGCGCCACTTGGCCATGGCTACCTGCACACCGTTCCGCCCGAACAGACCGGCGGCGTCGCAGTCGGCGGGTTCGGCCGGGAGCGTCCGCAATTCTGGATCTCCGAAGGCGCGCAGCAGACACCACCGATCCACCTCGCCTTCGGCGCGTCCACGCGCGCGCAGGTCGATGCGTTCCACGCCGCGGCGCTGGCTGCGGGTGGCACCGACAACGGCGCGCCGGGCCTGCGCCCACACTACCACGCCGACTACTACGGCGCCTTCGTGCGCGACCCCGACGGCCACAATATCGAGGCCGTCTGCCACGGCCCCGCCCCGTCCTGAGGCCGCCGCCCTTGACGCCCGCGCCGTTTCGCGCGCATCAAACCCGAGCCGGAGGAACCGCACGCCATGCACAATGCCATCATTACCGGATCGGGCCTGTTCACGCCGGATCAAAGCATCTCCAACGATGAGCTCGTGGTGGCCTTCAACGCCTATGCCGACCGCTGGAACGCCACCCATGCCGCCGCCATCGCCGCCGGAACGGCCGAGGCGATGGCCCATTCCTCGTCCGACTTCATCCGCGACGCCTCCGGGATCGAGCGGCGCTTCGTGCTCGACAAGGCCGGCATCCTCGACCCCGAAACCATGCATCCCCGCCTGCCCGAACGCGCCGATGATACCCTCTGCGTGATGGCCGAAATCGGCGTGGATGCCTGCCGCAAGGCGCTGGCCATGGCGCATGTCGCCGCCGTCGACGTGGACGCCGTCATCTGCGCGGCCTCCAACCACGAACGCGCCTATCCCGCCATCGCGATCGAGATCCAGCAGGCGCTGGGAACCAGCGGCTTCGGCTTCGACATGAACGTCGCGTGCTCTTCCGCCACCTTCGGCATCCAGGCGGCGGCGGACATGATCCGCGCGGGTTCCATCCGCCGCGCCCTTGTGGTGAACCCCGAGATCTGCTCGGCCCATCTCGAATGGCGCGACCGCGATTGCCACTTCATCTTCGGCGATGTCGCCACCGCCCTCCTGCTTGAACGCGACGATCTTTCGCAAACCCGCGGCTTCACCATCCGCTCCACCCGCTGCGCCACCCAGTTCTCCAACAACATCCGCAACAACAACGGCTTCCTGCGCCGCACCCGCGAGGGCCACATGGCCGACCGGCGCGACATGCTGTTCATGCAGAACGGGCGCAAGGTGTTCAAGGAAGTGCTGCCGCTGGTCTCTCAGCACATTGCCGCACATCTCAAGGACGAGGGCGTCAAGCCCGACCATCTCAAACGCCTCTGGCTGCACCAGGCCAACAAGGCGATGAACGACTACATCGGCAAGCGCGTGCTGGGGCGCGATCCTGCGCCCGGCGAACAGCCCAACATCCTGCAGGACTATGCCAACACCTCCTCCGCCGGGTCCATCATCGCCTTCGCGAAGCATTCGGACGACCTCGCCCCCGGCGATCTGGGGCTGATCTGTTCTTTCGGCGCGGGCTATTCCGTCGGCTCCGTCATCGTCGAGCGGCGCGCCTGATCCACCGCAAAGCGCCGGTTACGCTGGCGCCCGCGCCCTGCTAAGCTCGTCCAAGATGCGCGAACGCCCCTCGGACCCGAACCCCTACAGATCATTCATGACCAAAGCGAAACCGAAAAAGAAGCCGCTGATCCTGATCGGCTGGCAGGAACGCATCGACCTGCCGGTGCTTGGCCTGACCAACATGATCGCCAAGATCGACACCGGCGCGCGCACCTCGGCGCTGCACGCGACCGACATCACCCGTTTCGACAAGGACGGCGCGGCCTGGGTGCGCTTCCATACCCGCTTCGATGACGATGTCCGCGACACATGGGTGGAATGCAGGATCCACGAAACCCGCCATATCAAGAACACCAGCGGCGTGCCCCAGGACCGCATCGTGATCCGCACCAAGTTCCGCATCGCGGGCCATCTGTGGAGCATCGACCTGTCCCTGACCGACCGCGAGAACATGCGCTTTCGCATGATCGTCGGCCGCTCGGCGCTGCGCAATCACCCCATCGCGGTGCACACCCAGCGCCGCCTGCTCACCGACCGCGACCGCCTGACCCTGACCCCGACGCCCCCCTCGACAGCAAGGATCGCCCCATGAAGATCGCCATGCTCGCCCGCAATCCGAACCTCTATTCCCATATCCGCCTGAAGCAGGCAGCCGAGGAGCGGGGGCACGAGTTGAACATCATCAACACCCTGCGCTGCTACATGAACATCGCCGCGCGCCGCCCCGAGATCTATTACAACGGCGAAAAGCTGACAGGCTATGACGCCGTGATCCCGCGCATCGGCGCTTCGGTCACCTTCTACGGCACGGCGGTCCTGCGCCAGTTCGAGATGGCGGGCGTCTATCCGCTGAACGAATCCGTCGCCATAGGCCGGTCGCGCGACAAGCTGCGCTCCTTGCAGTTGCTGTCGCGCGAAGGCATCGGCCTGCCGGTGACGACCTTCGCCCACGATCCCAAGCAGACGGAAGAGGTGCTGAAACTGGCCGGCGGCGCGCCCATCGTCATCAAGCTGCTGGAAGGCACGCAGGGCATCGGCGTGGTTCTGGCCGATACCAACCGTTCCGCCAAATCGGTGGTAGAGGCGTTTCGCGGCGCGGGCGTGAACATTCTGCTGCAGGAATTCATCAAGGAAGCGGGCGGCACCGATATCCGCGCCATCGTGGTTGGCGGCAAGGTCATCGCCGCGATGAAGCGCACCGGCGCAGAGGGCGATTTCCGCTCCAACCTGCACCGGGGCGGCTCGGCCCAGGTCATCAAGCTCTCGCCGGAAGAACGCTCCATCGCGACCCGCTCCGCCAAGGCGATGGGGCTGAATGTCTGCGGTGTGGACATGCTGCGCGCCAACCATGGCCCCGTGGTGATGGAGGTCAATTCCTCCCCCGGTCTGGAGGGGGTGGAAAAGGCCACCGGCCTCGACATCGCGGGCAAGATCATCGAATTCATCGAAAAGAACGCCAAGCCGAACGCCACCAGGACCAAGGGCAAGGGCTGATCCATGCCGGGCAGTCGGCCAGCTTTCCAAATCGGAACCCACAGCGTCGCTGCGGGGACACGGGCCACCGTGGACCTGCCCGTCAGCACGCTGTCCGACCACACGCCCGTGTCGATGTCCGTCCATGTCATCCATGGCAAGCAACCGGGGCCGACCGTCTTTGTCAGCGCGGGCGTGCATGGCGACGAGATCATCGGGATCGAGATCCTGCGCCGGGTTCTGAAGACGCCCACGCTCAAGACCCTGCGCGGCACCTTGCTGGTGATCCCCATCGTCAACGCCTTCGGCTTCATCAACAAGTCGCGTTACCTGCCCGACCGCCGCGACCTGAACCGGTTCTTTCCGGGAACCGAGGGCGGCTCGCTCGCCTCGCGCCTCGCGCATCACTTCATGGCCAATATCGTGGAGCGCAGCGATCTGGGCATCGACCTGCACTCCGCCGCCATCCACCGCATCAACTATCCCCAGATCCGCGTCTCGCCCAAAAGCTCGCGCGCGCGCGACCTGGCCGAGGTCTTCGGCGCACCCGTCATCATGGAAAGCCCGGTGCGCGACGGAAGCCTGCGCGGCTCGGCCGAGGCCGTCGGGACCGAGATCCTGCTCTACGAGGCAGGCGAAGGCCTGCGCTTCGACGATTTCGCGGTGCGCGTGGGCCATGCCGGTATCCTGCGCGTGCTGCGCCAGATGGGCATGATCTCGGCCAAGGGCGTGGCCCATGCCAAGACCAAGCCGCAATTCTGCCCCGCCAGCAAATGGCTCCGCGCGCCGATGGGCGGCCTGCTGCGCACCTACCGCACCGATGGCGACCTTGCCCATGAGGGCGATCTGCTCGGCTCCGTCTCCGACCCCTTCGGCGACACCGACAAGGACATCGTGGCGCCCTTCGACGGCATCATCGTGGGCCGCGCCACGATGCCGGTGGTGAACGAGGGCGACGCGGTCTTCCACCTCGCGCGGGTCGCATCGGTCCGACACGCCGAAACCGCGATGGAGGATCTGACGACGCAACTGGCCGACGATCCGATGTTCGACGAGGACGAGATCCTGTGATTTCGGGGGCGCACCAAGCGGGCCATCGGCCCTGATCAAATCCTTGCAAATTGGTTAAGATTTTTTTATATTGCAATAAAATCAATAGCTTGAGAAGCTTATCACGCGTGATAACTCGCGATCAGCGGCGGCTATCCGCCTCCAGCCGCAACTTCATTTCCACCAGCACCTTCTGCAGCGCCAGCGTCTCCTCCAGCAACTTGCGCGCCTCGTTGATGGAGATGACACCGTCTTCGATCGAGACGTGGTATTCCCCCATCAACAGCGCGAACCGCTGGCTCAACTCGATCACGTTGGTATTCACGCTTCCCTTGGTATCGTTCCGCATCGAATTGCGCCGATCCGACCCATAGGACATCTGCCCTCCGTTCAACTCGGCCAGCGCCGCCGTAACGTGGGGAAACGACGCCGCCGCCTCCAACGCCGCCACCGCATCGACCGGCATGAAACGGTCGGCATGCTCGTCGGCCTCCGAGAAATAGCGGCCCAACGTGGCCTTCGATCGCCCCGTCAATTCGCACGCCTTCGCGTAACCCACATCCTTGATCAACCGCTCCGTATGGCGCTTGAGGTAACCCTTCGCCGCGTCGCCCATGCCCGATCCCTTCGTTTGCGCAACAAAACCCGCTTTGTGCCGACCCGTCAACGCCTTGCCAGATGCGCCGTCTTGGGCCAAACCTCCCGCCATGGCCAAGCTGTACTTCCATTATTCGACGATGAACGCGGGCAAATCGACCCTGCTGTTGCAAGCCTCCTACAACTACATCGAACGTGGGATGCAAACTTACCTGCTGACGGCGAATTTCGATGACCGGGCGGGCGCGGGCCGGATCGGCAGCCGCATCGGGATCGAGGCCGAGGCCGATACCTATACCCAGCGCGACGATCTTTTCGCCCGGATCTCCGCGCGGCTGGACGCCGGCCCCTGCGCCTGCGTCATGGTTGACGAGGCGCAATGGATGACGCGCGCGCAGGTCTGGCAACTGGCCCGCGTCGTTGACGATCTTGGCGTCCCGGTGATGTGTTACGGGCTGCGCGTGGATTTCCGGGGCGCGCTGTTTCCCGGCTCCGCCGCCCTCCTCGCGCTTGCCGACGAAATGCGTGAGGTCCGCACCATCTGCCATTGCGGGCGCAAGGCCACCATGGTGATCCGCGTCGATGCGAACGGCATCGCCCTGACCGAAGGCGCACAGGTGGAAGTAGGCGGGAATGACCGCTACGTTTCCTTATGCCGACGCCATTTCCGCGAAGCCGTGGGCGACGATACCATGCCGGTCTAGCGACCGCGGGCCGCTCAGACCGGATTGGGCAGTGGGCGGCCTGCGCTGAACGCGATGACGTTCCCAAGCGCCATCCGCCCCATATCCTCGCGCACCTCCAGCGCCGCCGTGCCCAGATGCGGCAGAAGTGTCACGTTCTCCATTGCGCGCAAGGCATCGGGCACGACCGGTTCGAACTCGTAGACATCCAGTCCCGCCCCCGCGATCCTGCCCGCCTGCAAGGCGTCGATCAACGCGGCCTCATCCACCACGTCCCCGCGACTGATATTCACGAGGATCGCATGGGGTTGCATCATGGCGAATTGGTCCGTCCCCATCAGGTGCCGCGTCGCCGCCCCGCCCGGCGTGGCCATCACCACGACATCCGCACCCGCCAACGCGCTCGACATGGGCAATTGCTCGGCTGGGAAGTCTACGGGCTTGGCCGACCGGTTCACGTAGACGATCCTGCAGCTGAACCCGAAATGGCAGCGGCGCGCGATGGCCTGCCCGATCCGCCCCATGCCGATGACGCACACGGTCTTTCCCGACAGGTGCATCCCCAGCATCTGCGTCGGGTGCCAACCCTGCCATTTATGCGCGCGCACCAGCCGCTCCCCCTCGCCCGCACGGCGCGCAGTCATCAGGATCAGCGTCACGGCGATATCGGCGGTCGCATCCGTGACAGCACCGGGAGTGTTGGAGACCGCAACCCCCGCCCCGCGTGCGGCGGCAACGTCGATATGGTTGTAGCCGACCCCGAAATTTGCCAGCAACTTGCAGCGGATCTCTTCCGCTTCCGCGAAGGCATCGGCGGTGAAGGCGTCGCCAAGCGTGGGCAGGATCACATCCGTATCGCGTAGCGCCGCGACGCATTCGGCATGAACCATCGGCTGCGTGGTGTCACGGCAGGTCACGTCGAACAGCGCCTCGGCCTCCGCCATGACGCTGTCGGGCAGACGGCGAGAGATCAGCAGTTTCAGCACATGCGCGCTCCGTTCGGGACCTGATGATCGGGGGCCAGAAGAACGATGCCACCCTCGGCATCACGTAGCCCAAGGATCAAAACCTCTGACATCACGGGGCCGATCTGCCGCGGTGGGAAATTGACCACACCGATGACCTGTTTGCCGACAAGGCGGTCCGGCCTGTAATGAGCGGTGATCTGAGCGGAGGACTTTAGCACGCCGACCTCGTCACCGAAATCAACCCAGAGCTTGATGGCGGGCTTACGGGCTTCGGGGAAGTCCTCGGCCCGGGTGATGGTTCCGGCGCGGATATCGACGGCAAGAAACTGGTCGAAGGTGATCTCGCCCGGCCGGTCCGCCCCGCTCACTTGCGCAACTCACGCGACCGGTGCGTGGCCGCCGCGACCGTACGGCGCACCAACTGAGCGAGGCCGTTTTCGCCCATCAGAACCTCCAGCCCGGCCTGCGTGGTGCCGTTGGGCGAGGTCACGTTGATGCGCAATTGTTCTGGCGTCTCGCTCGATTGTTCGGCAAGTGCCCCCGCCCCCGCGACCGTCGCCTTGGCCAGCCGCATCGCCATGTCGGCAGGAAGGCCCTCGGCGCGGGCGGCGGCGGCCAGCGTGTCGATCATGTAGAAGACATAGGCCGGGCCGGAGCCGGAAATTCCGGTCACGGCGTCGATCTGATCCTCCGTCCTGAGGCGCACGACCTGACCGATGGCTGACAGCAATCCCTCGGCGAGGTCCAGATCCTCGGGCGTGGAGGCGGCATTGCCCACGATGGCAGTAATCGCCTTGCCGACCGCTGCGGGCGTGTTGGGCATCGATCGGACAATGTGACTGTCGCGCCCGAAGGCGGCTTCGTATGTGGCGATGGGCGTGCCTGCGGCAACAGACAGGATCAGGGTTCCGGACGCGCCATATTCCGCCACCTGCGGCAGCGCCTCGGCCATGGCTTGCGGCTTGACGGCAATCATCAGCACCGCGGGCGTGTCAGGCAGATCGCGGTTGATCCGGACGCCGGTCTCTTGCACCCAGTCCGAGGGCTTTGGGTCGATTACGTAGACAGCCCCCGCCCGCAACCCACCATGCAGCCAGCCGTCCAACATGGCCGACCCCATCTTGCCGCAGCCAAGCATCACCAGCCCGCGCCGGTTCACATCCGACAGATCCATACGCAAGTATCCCCCAAGCCCGTGTCACCGCATCGACTTAACCGAAAAGGACCAGATTGCCAGCCCTCTGGCCGATTGCGCCAGCAGAGTGAGACGCCAAAGTCGCACTGACGCCATCGCGCATCGCCGCGTGCATCGCCGCAAGAGCGAAACGCACCCCGATCAGACGGGCGCGCTTCAGGCAGTGACGATGCATTTTTTCTTCAGGCGCGGCCGTAGCCTTCCGAAATCGCGACCTTCATTGCTTCTTCCGGGCTGCGGTCGGACCAGAGCGCCAGTTGGAAGGCCGGGTAATAGCGTTCGGCCGCCAGCACGGCGGTTTCGACCATGCAGGCGATCTGGTCGGGCGTGGCCAGTTGCTCGCCTGCCAGCACCAGACCGTAGCGATAGACCATCAGCTTCTGCGCCGCCCAAAAGGTGAAGGCCCCGGCCCAACAGCGGTCGTTCACGAGGTTCATCGTCTCGTAGAGCTTGGGCGCGGTGTCAACGGGGGGCTCCAGATCGAATGTGCAGATCATCCGCAGGGTCTCGTCATAAGAGGACCAGGCGAGGGTCACGGAATAGGTCCGCCACTGCCCCTCGATCGCCATGGCGATCTGGTCATCGGCGACACGGTCGAAATCCCATTCGTGATGCGCCGCGAGGGTTTCGACGATGTCGATCGGATGCAATTCGTCGATATCGATATATTGTTCGGCGTGTGACATGGCCCCAGACCCTTTTCGGTTGGCAGCCTGCGGGGCCTTGGTGGTTCAGTCCCAAGTTGCCCACAATTGGCTGGGTGTCTTTCCTAGGGCTTGGCTGCTCTGCCTCAATCCCTACGAAATATGGTGATGCGTTGGCTGCATCCTGTAAAGGAATATTTTTATGACGAAAATGGGGGTGATGCGTATTTGCAGTCGTTACCCACAAGATATTGCGGTTGGGGATGACTCGGCTGCTATTACCGGACAGACGATGCCGAAGCGCGATGCGATCATTCTGCTGCGATGCGATGCGCCCGCCCAATGGATTGCAGGACAGCGGCCCGTTGTGCCGGCTGAACGCCCTCGGCCGGCACTTCGATGAAAGCGATCCCCGCGCGATGGCAGGCGATGCGCTTCGCCTGATCGCGGTCGTAGGCGCTGCCCTGGTAGTGATCCTCACCTTGGTATTCGACCACCGCAACGGGATAGCCGCGCCAGTCCACGATGAGGAAATCGACGTGTTTTCGATGAAGGACATGGCCTGCGTCAGCCGCCACGGAGGGTTTGGCGGGAGTTGGAGCGGGCTGCAAGAAGGCGCTGCACGCGACTTGAGAAAAGAGCAGATGCTTCGTGTCGGCTTCTCTCAAGATCGCCTGAAGTTCGAGATAGACGCGATACTCCGATCCGCCCATGATCTTGGTTCTTCGCCAAGCCACTTGCTGTGCCAGTTCGGTTCCGGCTGAATAGAGCTTCTCGACCTTGGCCTGCGCTTCCGCAAGCTCCGACAAGGCCGAGGTCTTCAATGCGTCCGCCGCAGACCGGTGGGATTCGGCGATGCCATGCTGCTTGCGCGCCTCTTCCGCCTCCTCCCGGGCCTTGTCCCGGTCGGCCTCCGCCTCTTTCCGCCAGGAACTGTGCTTTTTTGCAAGCTCCGCGCATAGCACGCAAATGGCGATCATCGCACCGTACACGCCGACGGTGATGATGTTGGCAACGTTCGCAACAGTTGTCAGCATTTCCATAGCCGACGGCTAAAGGACAATCCGCCCATGCCAAAGGCTGGACTGTGGCAATACGGTGGCGGCAACGCCTATTTCGGCGCGCCAGCCTCCAGCGCGGCGACGCGGGCCTTCAGCACTTCGTTCTCTTCGCGGGCCTTCTGGGCCATGGCGCGGACGGCGTCGAATTCCTCGCGCGTCACGAGGTTCCGGTTCGCCAGCCAGCGGTCCATCATCGAGTTCATGGCCGTCTCCGCCTCGTCCTTGGCGCCTTGGGCCACACCCATAGCGTTCGTCATCAGCTGACTGATGTCATCCATGATCTTGTTTCGGGTCTGCATGTGCGGGCTCCTTTCAGTCACGGAAGTGATATGGGGAGCGTGGTGCCCGGATCAAGGTTGACTTCGTCGCAGCCGCCCCGCACCCAAGGGGAAAATCCCGATGAATGCCCCAGTGTCGAGGTCCCATGATGCACGCGATCCTTGCCATTCCCTTCCCGAACCTCTCTCCCGAGTTGTTCGCGATTGAGCTTGGCAGCTTCCGCTTCGCCCTGCGCTGGTATGCGCTGGCCTACCTTGCAGGGCTCGGCCTTGGCTGGTGGGTGATCTCGAAGGCGGTTGCACGGCCGGGATTGTGGCCCCGCGGCGTTGCGCCGATGCGGCCCGAGCAGGTGGAGGGGTTGCTGACAGCGGTGGTGCTTGGCGTCATCCTGGGCGGGCGCATGGGCTATGTGCTGTTCTACCAGCCCGCGGTCTACCTGGAGAATCCGTTGCTGATCCTGCGCCTGTGGGAAGGCGGCATGTCCTTCCATGGCGGGCTTCTGGGGGTCGCTCTCGCCGCGTGGATCTTCTGCCGACGCACTGGCGCACCACCGCTTCAGGTGGCGGATGCGATGTCGATGGTGATCGGCTTCGGCCTGTTCTTCGGGCGACTGGCGAATTTCGTGAATGCGGAATTGTGGGGGCGGGCGTCCGATGTGCCCTGGGCGGTGATCTTTCCCGGCGCGGCGGCGCAGGATTGCGCCGGACCGGAGGGGATTGTCGATTACCTGGGCGCCATGGTCTGCGCCCGCCACCCGTCGCAACTCTACGAGGCGGCGCTCGAAGGGCTGTTGTTGGCCAGCGTTGTCATGGTGCTGGCGTGGCGCCGGGGATGGTTGCGGCGGCCCGGGGCGATCACGGGAATGTTCCTTCTGATCTATGGCACCTCGCGTTTCGTGGTGGAGTTCTTCCGCCAACCCGACGCGCAATTCACCGGGCCGGATAATCCGATCGGTTTCGCGCTGGCGCTGTCGCCCGAAATCGGGCTGACCATGGGACAGATCCTGACGGTTCCGATGGTGCTGATCGGGCTTTGGCTGATCGTCCGGGCAAATGGGCGTGCCGCCCGTGTCGCTTGAGGCACGCCTGGCCCGGCGTATCGCGCGGTTGGGGCCCATGAGTGTGGCCGACTACATGGCTGAATGTCTGCATGATCCGCAGGACGGCTACTATGCCACGCGCGATCCGTTCGGCGAGCGCGGCGATTTCGTGACAGCGCCCGAGATTTCCCAGATGTTCGGAGAGCTGTTAGGCTTGTGGATGGCGCAAGTCTGGATGGACCAGGGCCGACCCCAGGGTCTGTTGGCCGAGCTTGGCCCGGGACGCGGGACGTTGATGGCAGACGCGATGCGCGCCACGCGCGGGGTGCCGGGGTTCCACGCAGCGCTAAGGTTGCATTTGGTGGAGGCCTCGCCGGTCCTGCGCGCATTGCAGGCGAAGACATTGGCGTCGCATGAGCCAACGTTCCACGACAGCATCGCGGAGTTGCCGGAGGGCCCCCTCTTCCTGCTGGCCAACGAGTTCTTCGATGCCTTGCCAATCCGACAGTTCCAGATGAACGGCTCCGACACTTGGCAGGAAAGGCAGATCGGACTGGCGCAGGATCGCCTGATATGGGGCCTTGCGCCGCCCGCCCCGCTGGCGGTCCGCCACGGCTTTAATCCCGGCATGATCGTGGAGACCTGCGCACCGGGCGAAGCCGTGGCGCAGGAGATCGGGCGGCGCATCGCATCCCACGGCGGCACGGCGCTGATCGTGGATTATGGCGATGCCGAAAGCCGCGGCGATACTTTGCAGGCGGTAATGGCCCATGGTTACGCCGACCCGCTCGAGTCCCCCGGCAGCGCTGACCTGACGGCACATGTCGCCTTTGGCCCGCTGACGCGCGCGTCGGCTCCAGCGCGCGCCTCGGCTCTCGTTCCGCAAGGTGTGTTTCTCGAGCGGCTTGGGATAACCGCACGCGCGCAGGCGCTGGCGCAGGGATTGGACGGCGCTGCGCTGGACGCTCATATCGCCGCACACCGGCGGTTGACGCATCCGCAGGAAATGGGAAACCTGTTCAAGGTGCTTGCCCTGTCGCCCCCCGACGCCCCGACGCCCCCTGCCCTGGAGACCGCACCTTGAGCCTGGTGAATCTGTGCCCCGTGACCTCTCCTTCGCTGGACGGCGTGGCGCATGGATTCTTCACACGGGTGGGCGGAGCCTCCACCGGCGTGTTCGCAGGATTGAATTGCGGGTCGGGGTCCACTGACTTGGCAGAGGTCGTGGCGCTGAACCGCGCCCGTGTGGCCGACGCAATGGGTGTCAACGTGCAGGCGTTGGTCGGCGTGCAGCAAGTGCACTCCAGCGATGTGGTGGTGGTGAACCGGCCCGGCACGGACCGCCCGCGCGCCGACGCGTTGGTGACGGCGGTGGAGGGCCTGGCGCTCAGTGTACTGACCGCCGACTGCCAGCCGGTGCTGTTCGCGGACCGCAACGTCGGCGTGATCGGGGCGGCCCATGCCGGCTGGCGCGGTGCGCTGGATGGGGTGCTGGAGGCAACGCTCGATGCGATGGAGGGGCTGGGCGCAAAGCGGAGCCGTATCTCAGCTGTCATCGGCCCCTCGATCAGCCAGCGCGCCTATGAAGTCGGCCAGGAATTCCTGGAACGGTTCATGGACGAAGACCCCGATAGCGCGCGGTTCTTCATCAACGGAACGGCAGACAAATACCAGTTCGACCTTGTCGGCCATGGCCTGTCTCGGTTGCGCGCGGCGGGGGTGGGCGATGCGCAATGGACCGGCCATTGCACCTATTCCGACCCGGCGCGGTTCTACTCCTACCGGCGGGCCACCCATCTGGGAGAAGCCGACTACGGCCGCATGATCGCCGCGATTCGCCTATAGGCCCTGCGCGACTGGTTCCGATTGGGACACAATGGCGGCAAGGTGCGCCGCACTATGTGCACAATTCGTGTCGCATTTTCCACAATGCCCTGTGAAACATACCAACCATGCACCGCATCCTGCCCTGAAAACGCCCAGAAGATTTACCGCTTCTTAGCGTTTTTGCCCCAAGACTGCCTGAAACCGAAGCCACTTTGATTGCAATGAAGGACACAGCAATCGGCTAGAGGGACAGGCAAATGAAAACGCGTCGCTGGATGGAAACCGTCCTCAAGGAAGCGAAAAAAGAGCAGATCGAAATGCCGTGGTCGCGCAAGTTGCGCACCGTGCGGCGCGCGGAGAAGCCGCGTCAGATCAAGGCCGCCGGATAAGGCGGAAGTCCCCGGACGAAGAGACCGAGGCCCCGAACACGAACGCTTGCAAGAAGGCGGCCAGAACGGCCGCCTTTCGTGTGTCCGGGGGACAGAAAGGCGTTGCCTCGGCGGCGGGCGGCGGGGTGAATTACGTCCTACGGTGTCAGATCGACCGTGGTTTCCAGCGCGGCAAAAAGAGGTGCGAGGTCGGCCTCGTAGCGCCGCCATCCCGCCACGGCCCCGCGCCCGATGGGCTGACGGGCCTGCGCGAAGCTGAGCGTCTGGATACGGCGGCCTGAGGCTTCCGGTGCAAGACAGGCCGCATCCCAAGGCAGGCCCACAGCGTCGAGCATGACACGGATCTGCGGCTCGGGCTCGGCCGTCAAGGCCTCGTAATCCACAACATGCACGCGGTCGGGCAGCGCATCGCGCCATAACGCGGTGATTGCATCATGCAGGCGGATATAGCGGCCTATGGCGGTCAGATCGTTGGCGTAGCGGTGCAGCCCTTCGGGAAACATGTTGCGATAGAGCGACAGGCCCACATCGCGGGGATCGCGTTTCACCAGCACGAAACGCGCGCCGGGCAGTGCCCGGGCGGCATGACCGATACGCGAGAACGTGGCGATGGCCTTGTCAGTCGGGATCAGCGAACCGGTGCGGCGGCGCACCGAGGACAGGTAACGATCGCCCGCCTGCGCCAGCCTGTCCGCGGACAGGACGCCGTGGCGCAGGGTTTCCAGGACCGGAGAAAGGGCGCGCCCAAGGAATTGCATCTCGCCCCCGGCGGCCACCAGAGGGTGGGCCGCGAGGATTGTCTCCACCAGCGTGGTGCCCGATCGCGGCAGGCCGGTGACGAAGATGACGGGATCATCGGGGCCGGTGGCAGCGATGGGTTCGAGGATCTTCCAATCGGCAAGCAGCGCGCGCGATTCGGCGAGGTCCGCGTCGAACCCATAGGGATGAGCCTTGGCCAGCAGACGGTTCGCCGTATGCAGATGCGGGAAGACGCCGACGTGGTTGCCAAGATCCCCCTGCGCCTTGGCCGCAGCGAAGTGCAGCGTCACGCGATCTGCCGCTTTCAGGTCGGGCCGGGCCAGGGCCGCTTCGAGGCGCGGCAAAAGCGGATCATCGGCGGTGATCGTGTGCCCGTTCATATGGGCGCGAAACGCCTCCCCATAATTCGGCGCGATATCGATAGCGCGAGCCAACAGCGCCTTCGCCTTTGGGAAATCGCCTGCGGACTGGTGCAATTGCGCGCGGTGGGTCAGCAGGGCCGCGGATTGCGTTTGGGCCAGCGCGGCGTCAAGTATCGCCTCCGCCCCGGCGATATCGCCTGCGGCCTCCGCCGCGACGGCGGTGGCGCGCAGAAGATCGACATGCGCACCATCCCGGATCGCCATACGGGCCGCTGTCAGCGCATCCTCCCCCTGCCCTGCCTGCGCCTGCGACAGCGCCAGTTCTGACATCCAGCGCGCGCCTTTGCCTTTGCCGCGCAGCAGCGCCACCGCCTCCTCGGGCCGTGCCATGTCGCGGTAGAGGCGCGCAAGATGCAGCGCCGCTTCAGGTGGCATGGCCGGTCCGGTCAACAGGGCCTCGGCCCGCAGAGGTCGCCCCCCCGCCATGCAGGCGCGGGCCAAAGCCAGACGCGCGCCCGGATGAAACGGATCGCGGGCATGGGCGGCCTCCAGCGGGCCGAGGGCAGGCTTGCCCATGGCAAGCCAGACCTGCCCAAGCGCAAAAGCAGGCCAGAAGGCGACCGGGGCAAGCTTGGTCAATCGAAGGGCGGCGGCTTCGGCCTGTTCAAGCCGCCCTTGGGCCAGAGCCGCAAGGATGGGTTTGGCGTCCCCTTCGGACCCGAGCGGGATTGCAGCGCGCGCGGCCTCCTTCTCCAGCTTGACGCGCGCGGGGCCGGTCAGCACGCCGTGGAGGCCCTGCCAGATCGCGGCCTCCTTTGGCTTCAGGGCCATGGCACGGCGGAAGGCGTCCTCCGCCGCAGTCGGGTCGGTGTCCGACAGGCAGCGGGCAAGCTGGAACAGAACTTCGGGAATGCCAGGTTTGGCAACAAGGATCGCGCGGTAGAGGGCCAGCGCCTCGTCCACCCGACCGGCTTGTTGATGGGCCAGCCCCTGCCGATAAAGCTGTGTCAGATCAGGGGACTGCATCGGCTCAGGCGCTTTGCGCCAACCGGTCTTCCATCACGTCGAAGGGCACGCCCGGCACGTCCTTGGCCCCCCGGATCACCAGCGAGGTGCGGACCGACGCCACATTGGGGGCCGAGGTCAGATGGCCGGTCAGAAACGACTGGAACGACGACAGGTCGGGCGCCACGCATTTCAGGATGAAATCGATTTCGCCATTGAGCATGTGACATTCACGCACCAGTGGCCACCCCCTGCATCGCTCCTCGAAGGCGACAAGATCGGACTCGGCCTGGCTCGCAAGGCCCACCATGGCGAACACCTGCACTTCGAATCCCAGTTGGCGGGCATCGACATCTGCATGGTATCCCTTGATGAACCCCGCTTCCTCCAAAGTGCGGACCCGGCGCAGGCAAGGCGGCGCGGAAATGCCGACGCGTTTGGCCAGTTCCACATTCGTCATGCGACCGTCCCCTTGCAACTCCGCGAGGATCTTGCGGTCGATCGGATCGAGTTTTGCCTGCTGCATTGTGTCAGTCCCCGGGGGCAGGATTGGACGCGATTTTCAGATGAACCGCTGCGCCCGCCCGTCGCGCAACTTTATTTCACGGTTGCGCAAGAAATGGAATAGCCGACATGACGATGGTCTGCCCCCCCGTGATGCGTTGCGGGGGTTACATCGGTGCGGTCGCGGGGATATATCGGTTCGGACTTCCCCCTGCTTTTCCGAGGCCGCCCATGTCCGAGACCCGCCACACCCGCCTGCTCATCATTGGCTCTGGACCCGCCGGATATACCGCCGGCGTCTATGCCAGCCGCGCCATGCTGGAGCCGATCCTTGTTCAAGGGATACAGCCGGGCGGCCAATTGACGATCACGACGGATGTGGAGAACTGGCCCGGCGATGCAAGCGTCATGGGCCCCGACCTGATGGTGCGGATGGAGGCCCATGCCAAGGAGATGGGCACCAAGATCATCGGCGATCACATCATGTCACTGGACCTTTCTGCACGGCCCTTCACGGCGGTGGGCGACAGCGGGATGACCTATTCGGCAGATGCGGTCATCCTTGCGACGGGCGCACAGGCCAAGTGGCTTGGGCTTGCGTCGGAGGAACACTTCAAGGGCTTCGGAGTCTCGGCCTGCGCCACGTGCGACGGCTTCTTCTATCGCGGGCAGGAAATCGTCGTCGTGGGAGGCGGCAACACGGCGGTGGAAGAGGCACTGTTCCTGACCAATTTTGCCTCCAAGGTCACGCTGATCCACCGCCGCGACAGCCTGCGCGCCGAGAAAATCATGCAGGACCGCCTGTTCAAGAACCCAAAGGTCGCGGTCCTTTGGAACCACGAGATCGACGAGGTTGTCGGCGCGACCGAGCCGCGCGGCGTCGAAGGCGTGCGCGCGCGCCATGTGGAGACTGGCGAGATCACCGAAATACCTTGCAAAGGCTTCTTCGTTGCCATCGGCCATGCCCCGGCGACCGAATTGGTCAAGGACCAACTGGAGATGCACAATGGCGGTTATGTAAAGGTTCAGCCCGGAAGCACGCGGACCTCCATCCCCGGCGTCTTCGCGGCAGGCGACCTGACCGATCATGTCTATCGGCAGGCGGTGACGAGTGCGGGCATGGGCTGCATGGCCGCGCTCGATGCCGAAAAGTTTCTTGCTGAGTTGGAGGGCGAGGACGTCGCCGAAGCGGGCGCCTATGCGGCGCCGGTCGACGCGGCGGAGTAGCGGTTACTTCGCAACCTCACATCGAGGTTATTCGTCGTAAAGCCGATATTCAGGTTGCCTTCCGTGAACCGCTCGACCTCTTCCAGAGGCACGGCCAGATCGCCGTGATCTTTGAGCGTGCATCCGCAGGTTGGCAGCCCCGCCACCGAAACCGCTTTTTCCGGATGCCGAAGGTTCGACCTGATCACGCGTTTGCTGCATTGACAGAACGCCTCTTCGACATGCACGGCAATGGCGAAATCCGGGACCTTTCCGTCAACCGCCACGCTGACGCATAGTTGCGCGTCACGCACCGCCCGAGCCCGGCCGCCAACCCGAACCACTTCCAACCGGTTGGGAACCAGGACCAGCAGACCGACCCGGCCGGTTTCAAGAATGTCCAGGACACTGTCGAAACGATGGTTTCCGGGGCGATCTGGAATGGCCAACGTGGAGTCGTCGAACATCTTCACATGCCCTGCCGCATCTCGCTTGGGCGACACATCCACGGCGCCGCTCGACGCATGGGTCGCCATGGTCATGGAGGGCGACCTTTCGATCACTGCGGGGATTACGGTGCGACCTTCGGCGTCGGTTGTGACAACGCACTTTGGCTCATACATGCAATCGGGCCTTGTGTGTCGCGCTGGCTGCCAGTGAACCTGGAGGGACGCGCGGCGGTCTGCCTGTCGCATCGCGATGCCTTTCAAGATGCCCCCTGTCTCGATCGGCGACGTCCGACCACTTACTGCAAAACCGACGGCACATCCTGGACGCAAGCGCAGCCCTCGCGGGGCTGACCTTCTTACAATTGGCCACCCCGGTCTGTTGGCGCCGCGGGCAAGGCGCTGCGAGGCGTCGTTTGTCGGATGGGTGTCGACTCCGCAACAATCTGTTCAGCCGTGAACAAATGCCTTTGCCGCAAGTGCGCACTATGGCATACGTTCACGTGTGAACAAACCCTGAGTCGCAATGCCCCTCGCCGAGACCACCGCCATCAGCTTGCCGGACGACGATCTGTTGTTCCGCCTCCTGCGGCAGATCGATGCCGCGCCCGAGGCGTCGCAAAGGGTCACTGCCGAGGCGATCGGCGTCAGCCTCGGACGGCTCAACGGGTTGCTCCGGGCCGCCTCCGAGGCCGGGCTGATTCACGTGACAGACAGTACCGGCACCGACAAGCGTCACCGCTTCTCGTATGGCCTGACGGCGAAGGGCGCGGCCGCCAAAGCCCGGCTCGTCGATGCCTTCCTTGCCAGAAAATTGAACGAATACAACGCACTGCACGCCGAGCTTACCGGCCGGGGCGCAAAACTCTCTCTCTCCAGAAGGACGTCTCCCATGGCCGCGCCGCTGCATGCCCCGATCCCCGAACTCTACGTCTCCTACGACAGCGCCCAGAAACTCAAGGGGGAGGCGGCCGAGCTTCCGTCCTGGGATCTGACCCCGCGCCAGGTCTGCGATCTGGAACTGCTGATGAACGGAGGGTTCAATCCGCTGAAGGGTTTCATGTCGCGCGCCGATTACGACGGCGTGGTCGAAACCATGCGCCTCGCCGATGGCGCGCTTTGGCCGATGCCGATCACGCTCGACGTGTCGGAGGCCTTCGCCGGGCAGGTCGAACCCGGCCAGGACATTGCGCTGCGGGACGCGGAGGGCGTGATCCTTGCGATCCTGTCGGTCAGCGACAAGTGGAGCCCCGACAAGGCGCGCGAAGCGGCAATGGTCTACGGTGCCGACGATCTGGCGCACCCCGCCGTCAACTACCTGCACCACGTCGCGGGCCCGGTCTACCTGGGCGGCGCGATCACCGGCATCCAGCAGCCCGTGCACTACGATTTCCGCGCCCGCCGCGACACGCCCAACGAGTTGCGTGCTTATTTCCGCAAACTCGGCTGGCGCAAGATCGTGGCCTTCCAGACCCGCAATCCGCTGCACCGCGCGCATCAGGAACTGACTTTCCGGGCAGCGAAAGAAGCGCAGGCCAACCTGCTGATCCACCCGGTCGTGGGCCTTACCAAGCCGGGCGACGTGGACCATTTTACCCGCGTGCGGTGCTACGAGGCGGTGCTGGACCAGTATCCCACCGCCACCACGACCATGAGCCTGTTGAACCTTGCCATGCGCATGGCAGGCCCGCGCGAGGCCGTGTGGCATGGCCTGATCCGCAAGAACCACGGCTGCACCCATTTCATCGTCGGCCGCGACCATGCTGGCCCGGGCAAGAACAGCGCGGGCGTGGATTTCTACGGCCCCTATGACGCGCAGACGCTCTTCAAGGAGCATGAGGCCGAGATCGGACTGGAGATGGTCGATTTCAAGCACATGGTCTACGTTCAGGAAAAGGCGCAATACTATCCCGCCAACGAGGTTCCCGAGGGCGATACGATACTAGACATTTCCGGCACCGAGTTGCGCCGCCGCCTGCGCGAAGGGCTGGAGATACCGGAATGGTTCTCGTTCCCCGAAGTGGTCAAGGAACTGCGTCGCACCTCGCCACCGCGCAACATGCAGGGCTTCACGGTGTTCTTCACCGGCCTCAGCGGGTCGGGCAAATCGACGATCGCCAACGCGATGATGGTCAAGCTGATGGAGCAGGGCGGGCGTCCGACGACGTTGCTGGACGGCGATGTGGTGCGCAAGCATCTGTCGAGTGAGCTTGGCTTTTCCAAGGAGCACCGCGACATCAACATCCGGCGCATCGGCTATGTGGCAAGCGAAATCACCAAGAACGGCGGCATCGCGATCTGTGCGCCGATTGCGCCTTACACTGCGACGCGGCGGGCGGTGCGGGAGATGATCGAGGTCTTTGGCGCCTTCATCGAGGTGCATGTCGCAACATCGCTGGAGGAATGCGAACGCCGCGACCGCAAGGGGCTCTACAAACTGGCGCGGGAAGGAAAGATCAAGGAATTCACCGGTATTTCAGACCCTTACGAGGCACCAACGGCGGCCGAACTGGTCGTCGACACGGAAGGCATGGACGTGGATTACTGCGCGCAGCAGGTGCTTCTGAAGCTCGAATCCATGGGCCTGATCACGGCCTGAGACGGGCAAGCGGATCGTCCCGACTGGCCCCTGACCGGTCCCGAACGGGACGATAAGCCTTCGAACCGGCGCGGCCGGGCCTGCCCTGGGCCCGGCGTCCCGTTCGTTCGGCCCGGTGTCGGTCCCGAACGCGGCGCCACCCCGCGACCCCGTCAGCGCCGCACCGCCGCGGCGCGCAGGTCGCCTGGGACTGCGTCGAAGCGCTTGCGGAAGGCGCGGTTGAAATAGCTGATATCCCCGAAGCCGCACCCGAGCGCCATGGCGCTGATCGGGCGGCCTGCCTGCGAGGGGTCGCACAGGGCGGCGTGGGCAGCCATTGGGTGCTGAAGCGGTTGATGGCCGTGGGATCGGCGGGGTCTGGCGGGCTCGACGTCGGGGCACGAATCTCTTTCATGGGCCGATCTTGGCGGATCGCCCACAGGCTCCGCGTCAGGCGTTATCGTTTTCATCGAGGAAGCCGCAGAAATCGCGGTCGCTGGCCTCGTCATCGGACACGTCGGTCAAGGTGCGGCACTCGCCCGGTCCACTGTCCGGATTGAAATTGTGCGGCGTGTAGGACCACGTGGTGCAGCCCTCGGTATCGCGGCTGAACTGTTCGCAGGCGGCCGGGCCGATCTGTTCGTAACTGATCCCGGCGGAGGTGGCGCCGGGCAGAAGGCGGCAAGTCTCGTGGTCCTGCGCGGCGGCGGGCAGGGCGATACAGGCAAGTGCGGCGGTGGCGGTCAGAAAACGGGTCAGGAATATTTCCTTTTTCACGTGGTCGAACGGGGTCCGGTCAGCGGTCGATCCGGCCGCAAACGGCACGGTCGGACGCCTCGGTTTGGTAGATGTCGCCCAGAAGCTGGCAGTGGCCGGGGCTGGCGGCATCGAAGGAATGCGGGCGGAAGGTCCAGCCTGCGCAATCGGGATCGGCCCGGCACGCGGCGAGGCAGGTGGCG
>CAZTUG010000012.1:0-3446 GCA_964615955.1 uncultured Roseicyclus sp. | reverse complement strand
GGCGAGGCAGGTGGCGTATTCGGTGTGGGTCTCGGTATCATTGGCGAGGATCGTCGAGACGGCGGATTGCCAGCAATTCCCGGGCTCCTGCGCCGCCAGCGGCACCGGCAGCCCGATCAGGCAGGCAGCGGCAAGGGTTTGAAATCGGTTCATCGATTTCCTCGGTCACAAGCGGAGATATGCGGCCAGGTTAGACAAGGCCCGGCGGTCCCGTCCCGGACCAGGCGCGCCCTTGTCTTGGACCAGGGCCGGACAGGAATTGCCCGGCCCACGCCCAGACCACCGATCCTCCGGAGAGGCGGGGCAGACCCGGTTCTGCGCCCGGTTCTGCGCCCGGTTCTGCGCCGCGTTCTGCGCCGCGCTCTGCACCGGGTCCGGGGCCGATGCGGCGGCCAACGTCTTCGGAACCGAAAAGGCGCCCCGCAGGGCGCCTGTGCAGTTTGACCGCTATGGCCGGGACCGATCAGCCATCATCGGCGGGAGCCGCGGTTTCCGGCGCCACCTCGCCGGTATCGGGCTGTTGCGCCGGTGCGGGCGCAGCATCCGCCGTGCCGTCGGTCGGCAGGCCATTCTCCCACTGGCCTTCCAGCACCTCGCCGGTGGCATAGGTCATGGTCCCCGCGCCCTGCCTGCGGCCGTTCACGAAGGTGCCGACATAGACATCGCCGTTGGAATAGGTGGCGGTGCCGGTGCCGTTGATCTCTCCGTCATCCCAGGCACCGGTATAGGTGAAGCCGTCGGGCATGGTGAGCGTGCCCTGCCCTTCCCGCTGGCCCGCCGCGAACGTGCCTTCGTAGATCGAGCCATCAGCATAGACCGCGCGGCCCTGTCCATGGCGGAGGCCGTCTTCCCATTGGCCCTGGTAATTGTATCCGTCCGGATGGCTCATCGTGCCCTGGCCATGCTGGCGCGCGTTGAGGAATTGCCCCTCGTAGGTCAGCCCGTTGGCATAGGTGGCCACGCCGGTGCCCTGGATCACGCCCGTGACCCATTCGCCGGTATAGGACGCGCCGTCGGGATAGGTGATGGTGCCGGTGCCGTTGGGCTGGTCGGCGAGGAAGGTGCCCTCGTAGACCGAACCGTCGGGATAGGTGACGCGGCCCGCGCCTTCGATGCGCCCCTCGACCCAGTCGCCGACATAGACATAGCCATCGGCGCCGGTGAAGGTCCCCTGCCCCTGCCTGCGGTCGCCCGCGAAGGCGCCTTCGTAGACATCGCCATTGGCATAGGTCACGCGCCCCTGCCCCTGCCGCTGGCCATTGACCAGCGTGCCGACATAGACGTCGCCATTGGGTTGGGTCAGCGTGCCCGTGCCATTGATCTGGCCCTCGGCCCAATCGCCCTCGTAAATCACGCCATCGGCCATTTCGAGCCGCCCTGTGCCCGAGCGGACGCCGCCGGCGAACTGGCCGGAATAGGTTGCGCCATCGGGATAGGTGATGGTGCCGGTGCCCTGCTTCACGCCGTCCACCCACGCGCCCTCGTAGCGGTACCCGTTCGGCCCGGTCATCACGCCGGTGCCGTGGTGCAGCGCGTTGCGGAACCCGCCGGTATAGCTGACACCGTTGGAATAATTGGCGGTGCCGGTGCCCTCGATCCGGCCCTCGACCCAGTCGCCCTCGTAGGTGGAGCCGTCGGCGAAGGTGATCGCGCCGGTGCCATGCGGGCGACCCGCGCGGAAAGCGCCGACATAGATCGAGCGGTCCGGGAAGGTCGCGGTGCCGTGGCCACGGATCTCGCCGTCCACCCATTGTCCGGTATATTCATAGCCGTTGGGCAGCCGGTAGGTGCCGGTGCCGTGCTGGACCCCGTCGCGGAACTGGCCTTCGTAGATACCGCCATTGTCGTATTGCTGGATGTCGGTGGAGGTTGCACCGCCACCGGCCGTGTCCTGCGCCGCTGCCGGAGCCGGTGCGATTGCCGCCACGGCCAGCACGACACCCGCCACTGCACCCCAAATCGCCGATTTCATCGCGCGCCCCCTTGAGCCGGAGATGTTCATTCGTTTTCAATCGCAAAGCTAGGTGAGGCGGGGGCGTGGCGCAACGTCTTTAGTCGCACGGGTGGGCGGCTTGACGCTTGGACCCGCCATCGCAAGTGGTATGACGGGGCGGACAGACCGCTGAGAGGGCAGACATGGCCGACCACTTCCGACTGACGCTGGCACAACTGAACCCGACGCTGGGCGATCTGGCGGGCAATGCCCGGCTGGTGCGCGAGGCTTTCGCCGAGGCGACGGCGGCCGGGAGCGATTTCCTCGCCTTTCCGGAGATGTTCATCACCGGGTACCAACTGCTCGACCTGGTGATGAAGCCCGCCTTCGCGCAGGAGGTGGAGCGCGTGATCGCGGGGCTCGCGGCCGAGCTGGTCGATGGACCGGCCTTCGGGATCGGCGGGCCGCTCTGGCGGGATGGCGATGCCGCGGGCGGGCCGGTCTTCGGCGCGGGCAAGCCCTGCAACGCCTATTACATCTGCGCGGGCGGCAAGATCGTGGCGACGATCCTGAAGCACGAATTGCCCAATTACGCGGTGTTCGACGAGGTGCGCTATTACCATCCGGGCGACCTTCAGGGGCCGGTGGATATCGGCGGCATCCGGATCGGGTTCCCGATCTGCGAGGATGCCTGGTTCGAGGATGTCTGCGAGACGTTGCAGGAATCGGGCGCGGAGATCCTGGTGATCCCCAACGGCTCGCCCTATCACCGGGGCAAGATGGAGTTGCGCCAGTCGGTTGTCGTCTCCCGCGTGGTGGAGACGGGGCTTCCGGCGGCCTATCTGAACCTGCTGGGGGGGCAGGACGACCAGGTCTTCGACGGCGGGTCCTTCGTGCTGAACCGGGGCGGCGCGCTGGCGGTGCAGATGCCGCAATTCGAGCCCTCGATCACCCATGTATCGTTCGCGCGCGGACCCGATGGCTTTGCCGCCCAGACCGGCGAGCGGGCCCATCTGCCCGATGAATGGGAAGCCGATTACCGCGTGATGGTGATGGCGCTGGGCGATTACCTGCGCAAGACGGGGTTCGGGCAGGTCGTTCTGGGCCTGTCGGGCGGGATCGACAGCGCGCTTGTCGCGACCATCGCGGCGGATGCGATCGGGCCGGAGAACGTGCACTGCGTCATGCTGCCGTCGCGCCACACCTCCGAGATCTCGCTGGAGGATGCGCGGGACGTGGCCGGGCGGCTTGGCTGCCGGCTCGACACGATCCCGATCACGCCTGCGCGCGATGCGGTGACGGCGTCGCTGGCCCCGCTGTTCGACGGGCTGGCGGAGGACGTGACGGAAGAGAACATCCAGTCCCGCCTGCGCGGCGTCATGCTGATGGCGCTGTCGAACAAATTCGGCGCCATGCTGCTGACCACCGGCAATAAATCCGAGGTCGCGGTCGGCTATGCCACGATCTACGGCGACATGGCGGGCGGCTACAACCCGATCAAGGATCTCTACAA
>CAZTUG010000011.1:0-61812 GCA_964615955.1 uncultured Roseicyclus sp. | reverse complement strand
GAACTACTTCTACCCCGACCTGCCGCAGGGCTACCAGATCAGCCAGCTTTACCATCCCATCGTAGGCGAAGGCGAAGTGCTGGTGGAACTGGGCGAGGGCAAGGCGCGACTGGTGCGTATCGAACGCATCCACCTCGAACAGGACGCGGGCAAATCCATTCACGACATGGACCCCGCCTTGTCCTTCGTGGACCTCAACCGCACCGGCGTCGCCCTGATGGAGATCGTGTCCCGCCCCGACATCCGCTCCCCCGAGGAAGCCGCCGCCTACGTGCTCAAGCTGCGCCAGATCATGCTCTATCTCGGCACCTGCGACGGCAACATGCAGAACGGCAACCTGCGGGCGGATGTCAACGTGTCGGTCTGCCTGCCGGGCCAGTATGAGAAATATCAAGCCACGCAGGACTTCTCCCATCTCGGCACGCGGTGCGAAATCAAGAACATGAACTCCACCCGGTTCATTCAGCAAGCCATCGAGGTGGAGGCGCGGCGCCAGATCGCGATCCGCGAATCCGCCGGAACCGTCATGCAGGAAACCCGCCTCTACGATGTGGACAAGGGCGAAACCCGCTCGATGCGCTCCAAGGAAGAGGCGCATGATTATCGCTACTTCCCCGATCCCGACCTCCTCCCGCTCGAGATCGAGCAGGCCTGGGTCGACGACATCGCGGCCCACCTGCCCGAGCTTCCCGACGCCAAGAAGGCCCGCTTCATCACCACCTTCGGGCTGTCGGACTACGACGCCTCCGTGCTGACCGCCGATCTCGACGCAGCCGCCTATTTCGAGGCGACGGCGACCGAAAAAACCGGCAAACTCGCTGCCAACTGGGTCATCAACGAGCTGTTCGGTCGCCTCAAGAAGGACGAGAAAGGGATCGAGGACAGCCCCGTTACCCCCGCCGAACTTTCCGCGCTGATCGCGCTGATCGAGGCCGACACCATATCAGGCAAGATCGCCAAGGACGTGTTCGAGATTTGCTACACCACCGGCCGCGACCCGGCGGAAATCGTCGAGACGGAAGGCCTGACGCAGGTCACCGACACCGGCGCGATCGAGGCCGCAGTGGACGCGATCATCGCCGCCAACCCCGACCAGGTTGCCAAGGCGCTGCAGAATCCGAAACTCGCGGGCTGGTTCGTGGGCCAGGTTATGAAAGCCACGGGCGGCAAGGCCAACCCCAAGGCGGTGAACGAAATCGTGTCAGCGAAACTGGCAGGCTGAACCCATGCCTTCAGGCGCGGCGTGGGCCGGTCGCCGACCCAGTTGCCGCCTTTGTCCCTGTCTCGCGAACAGTTCGTTCCCGATTGGGTGCGAAAATCAGGCACAACCAATCCTTTTGGATAGTTGAGCCGAAGTTGCTTTTCTGATAGCTGAAGATCCAAGAGTTAAAACTCAATCTTTTGCAAAGGCTTTACTATGCGCATTCTGGCAAGTGCTCTTGCACTGACATTACTTGCATCCGGCGCCGCACAGGCGTCCACCACGAACTTGCTGACCAATGGCAGCTTCGAGGATTATACAGGTTCGCTCAATTCCAGTGGTTGGAACATTTTCTCCAGTGCAAATGTGCCCGGTTGGACGGGCGTCCCGAACATCGAGCTCCAGTCCGAGCCGACCCTCAACCCGGACCTCCCCGCGCAGGACGGTCTCATCTACGCGGAACTGGACACCAACACCAATTCCACCCTGTTCCAGTCTCTGACGCTCGACACCGGTGTCTATGAATTCAGCTTCTGGTACAGCCCGCGCGTCAACGGCAGCCCAGCCGACACCAATGACATGAGCTTCGCCGTCGACGGCTTGGGAATCTCGGAATTTGGGACCATCCTGGACACACCGAACCCGACCTATCCCTTCCGCGAGTGGACACAGGTGGTTTTGTCGTTCCTTGTCGCGTCTGACAACACCAACGTAACCTTTACCTTCACCGCCCTTGGCACCTCGTCGGGCGATCCCTGTGGTAATTGCGGCGCGTTGATCGACAACGTGTCCGTGTCGCCGGTTCCGGTTCCGGCCGGGGCTGTGCTTCTGCTTGGTGCACTTGCCGGTCTGGGCATTGCCGGGCGTCGTCGCGTCGCGGCCTGACCCCGCTCATACGGGAACAGGTTACTAGTCAGGCCCCGCTTAGGCGGGGCTTTTTTCTTGGGCGCATCCCGTCGCTCCGGTCTTGCACCAAAACAGGCACGTGCCGCATTCGGTGCCTCTTGCTTCCGCCCGCCCGCGCCCGCCATAAAGCGCCATATGATGGAGGCCCCGATGACCGACCCGAACCGAACCGAATACAAAGTCGTCCCTGCTCCCGAACGTGCTCGCAAGGTGCGCGGCCTGAAAGGGGCCGCACTCTTCGCGCACGAGATCGAGGCTCTGATGAACGAACTGGCTTCTGATGGCTGGGTCTATGTCCGTGCCGAAACCCTGCCGCAGGAGGAACGCGCGGGCCTCACTTCAAAGACCACCACCTACCGCAACTTGCTGGTGTTCCAGCGCGCAACCCTGGCAGTCCCTGTGACAGCCCACGCCCGGCCAACCGTCAAATCGCCGCCAACGTTGCCCGGGCCCGAGACCGACGCCGCTGCCGCCGCCGCTGCCGCCGCCGCTGCCGCCGCCGCTGCCGACGACATCGTCAACCTCTGGCAGCCCGTTAACGAGACAGGCGAACCGACCCCCGACCTACCCCCGGACCGACAGCGCCAGCGCATGGATCTCTGACATCAACGCCGACCCGATTGCGCCATGCACCGCCCGGTGCGCAGCGATCCGACCAAGCCCCTGAAACGCCTCCGCTTCCAGCGTCACGCGAAAATGGCTCTCGCCCTCCTCGGGCGCGCCCGCATGCCCACGATGCTTCGCGCTCTCGTCCACGACCTCCAGCCGCTTGGGCGCAAAGGCCTTCCGCAGGGCGGCTTCGATTCTCTCGGCTTTCGTCATCACTTTCCCTCTGAAACCTTGCGTCAAGACCTTCCCCTCCGCCATCAAAACTCTAAACTGCTTGTTCCGAGTCGAACAGGTGCGCACTCATGTCCGAAAAAGATCCGTTCAACTTCGACCTCCGTGTCTCGACGGACAAGAAGAAGCGTCGCACCGGTCGGCGTGGCATGTCCGGCGCAGTGGAGACGTCGCAGCGCCTTTGCGAAGCCCCCGATTGCGAGGAACAGGGCCAGTATCGCGCGCCCAAAGGTCCGGACAAGCTGGATGATTTCCACTGGTTTTGCCGCGAACATGTGCGCGAATACAACCTGAGGTGGAATTTCTTCGACGGCACCACCGAGGCCGAGATGAACGCCCAGATGGATCGGGACCGGGTCTGGGACCGGCCCACGAAACCGTTCAAGCAAACCGCCGAGGAACGCGCCTGGGCGCGGCTCGGTATAGAAGATCCACACCAGGTGCTTGGCCAGAACGCCACCCGAAACCCCGGTCGCGGGTCTGGCAGCGTCGGGCGCAAGCTGCCTCCGACCGAACGCCGGGCCGTCGAGATCCTCGAGGTAAAGGACAACGCCACCAAGGTCGAGATCCGCACCGCCTACAAGGCGCTGATCAAGGTGCTGCACCCGGATATGAACGGCGGCGACCGCTCCGACGAGGACCGCCTGCAAGAGGTTGTCTGGGCCTGGGACCAGCTCAAGGCCAGCCGCAATTTCGCGGATTGATCGCTGCGCGCCGTGGTCCAGACCGTCCAGACCCTGATCCTCGGCGCGGGCGCTGCGGGTCTCATGTGCGCTGCCCATGCCGGGCCGAATGTGCTGGTTCTGGATCATGCCAGCGCGCCAGGAGAAAAAATCCGCATTTCCGGCGGTGGGCGATGCAACTTCACCAACCTGCAGACGCAGCCTGAAAGTTTCCTGAGCGAAAACAGTCATTTCGCGAAGTCCGCCCTTAGCCGCTATTCCCAGTGGGATTTCCTTGCCCTTGTCCAGCGCCACGGCATCCGATGGCACGAGAAGACCCTTGGGCAATTGTTTTGTGACGATAGCGCGAAGGATATCATCGCAATGCTATTGGTGGAGATGGAAGCGGCGCAAGCGACTTTGTCGCTACGGACCCAGATCGGCGAGATCGCCCATCGCGACGGCCGCTTCCATGTCACCGCCACGCGGAACGGCAAGCCCGCGCAGATCGTCGCACGCAACCTCGTGCTGGCGACAGGGGGCAAGTCGATCCCCAAGATGGGGGCAACAGGCCTCGCCTACCGCGTTGCGGACCAGTTCGGTCACCGGATCACCGAAACCCGTCCCGCCCTCGTGCCGCTGACATTCGAAGGCTCGGCCAAGGCGCAGTTTGCAGCGCTATCGGGCACTTCCGTCCCTGCGAGTGTGGCCTGCAATGGCATCGCTTTCGAAGAGGGCATGCTGTTCACCCACCGTGGCCTCAGCGGTCCGTCAATCCTTCAGGTCTCGTCCTATTGGGAAGAAGGTGACAGCCTGTCACTGCACCTGCGCCCCGATCTGGACCTGCTTGCCTACCTCAAGGCCCGCCGCGCCGAAGGAGGTGCGAAGGCGCTGTCCACCGTGTTGGCGGAAGTCCTGCCTAAGAAGCTGGTGGTGCATCTCGCTCGGGAATGGGGTCTCGGGGGCAACCTCGCCGACCAGTCCGATGCCGCCCTCGCCGCACTGAACGAGCGGCTGACGGCATGGTCCGTCACCCCTACCTCGTCCGAAGGATACCGCACGGCGGAGGTTACGCTGGGCGGTGTGGCAACCGACGGATTATCGTCGAAAACAATGGAAAGCAGGCACGTGCCGGGCCTCTACGTGATCGGAGAGGCGGTGGACGTGACCGGCTGGCTCGGCGGCTACAACTTCCAGTGGGCCTGGTCATCGGGAGTTGCCGCAGGCCGTGCGATCTGTCAGGCGGCGGCCAGGTCCATGACCCAACAGCCTTAGGCGCGCCAGAACGCGGCGGTGAACAGGACCATAACCGCCATCAGTTCCAGCCGCCCGACCAGCATCGCCGCCGAAAGGATCCATTTCGATGTATCCGGCAGCGACTGGAAGTTGCCCGACGGCCCGATCGTATCCCCCAGCCCCGGCCCGATATTCCCCAACGCCGTCGCCGCGCCGGAGACCGAGGTGATGACATCGAGACCGGTCAGCCCCAGCAGGACCGCGAAGATACCTAGAAAGACGAAGAACAGGACGAAAAACGCCATCACCGAAGAGATGACTTCTTCTGTAACGGGGCGCCCCTCGTAGCGCGGCTCGAACACGCCGTGGGGCGCGTAAATGCGGCGCACTTGCGTCGCCACGGCAGCCATCAACAACTGATAGCGGAATACCTTGATCGAACAGGAGGTCGACCCCGCGCAGCCGCCGATCAGACCCACGAAGAAAAAGATCACCACTGGCACTGCCCCCCAGAGCTGGTAGTCTACACTGGCATATCCGGTGCCCGAAATGATCGAGGTAACGTTGAACAGCGCCTCTCGGAAGCCATGTTCCCAATGGTCGTCGTTGAGCACCACGCGGTAGGCCGCGAAGAAAACTGCAAGGCCCAATATCGTGATCAGATAGGCACGAATCTGGCTGTCTTGCAGGATTGGCTTGGCTGTTCCCGCGACCAACTGGATATACCGCACGAAGGGCAGACTGGCAGAGATCATGAAGACGGCGGCGGCATATTCCAACGGGCCCTGAAATGTGCCGAATGACGCGTCATAATTCGAGAACCCGCCCGTCGAAAGCGTGGTCAGCGCGTGCATGAGCGCATCGAACGGCGCCATGCCAAGCATGGAGTAGGTCACGCCGCAAGCAATGGTTAACACAAGGTAGATCACCGAGATGCGGCTGGCGATCTCGCCAGCACGGGGCAGGATCTTGCCCATCGTGTCGAATGCCTCTGAGCGGAAGATCTGCATACCGCCCACCCGCAATTCAGGCAGGAAGACCATCGCCACGACGACGATACCGATGCCGCCGAACCATTGCATCAGCGCGCGCCAAAGGTTCAGGCCGACCGGCAGAGACTCGAGTTCCGACAGCACCGTCGACCCGGTGGTGGTCATCGCGGACATCGCCTCGAAGAAGGCGTCGACAGGGCGGGCGCCCTGGTCGGGGCCGATCGCATCTCCCAAAATCAGCGGCAGGGAGCCAAACAGCGGCAGCACCACCCAGGCACCCGTTGTCAGCAGAAAGGTCTGCTGGATTGTCAGCCCTTCGCTGACCCCATTGGCGCAGGCCAGCGTAAGGAACAGTCCCGTCAACGCCGTGATGGCCCCTGCCTCGGCGAAGGCCCCCCAATGGCCATTGCCGACCATGACATCGGCCCCCAGAGGGATCACCATCGTGACGCCAAGGGTCAGTATCAAAAGGCCTAGAACATAGCCCACGGGGCGGAGATCGAACATGGGCGGAGCGTTGGCGCGCATCGCCCAGGGTGTCAAGGATCAGCTCCGGATGCGCTGGCGAGGCTGTCCAGTAAATGATTGATTTGATAGACCTTCGCGTCTACGATTTTACCGACTCAGGGGAACGCTTTGATTGCTCCCGACAGAAATCGGCGCCCTGAGGGGCGGCACGTCAAAATGTGACAGGTTCGCAATGACCGGCAAGACAAACGACACACCCAAGGCGGATGCACCGAAAAAGACCTTGAGCGATGGCGACATTGCCACTTTCGCGCGCCGCAACGGTCCGTCAGGTCACCGTTCCGACACGGATGTCGATGCCCATAGCGATATCGACGCCGCCCCGAAGTCGGCGGCCGGCATCGAAAAGGACACCTGACGTATCGTGCGAAGTTATCGCCTTAGCGTTTTTCTAAACTTATGTCGAAAAGGAGAGCAATCCAATGGATGACACCACGGACAAGAAAGAGAAGGTAGGGAAATCCCTGACCGAAGACCAGATCACTTCCAGCCCGGTAGATCGCCGGACCTTGCTGCGCAGCGTCGGACTTGCCGGGCTCGGCGCCGGGGCGCTTGGCGTTTCGGGTTGCGTCGCCGTGCCCACCGGCCCCGTCTACGGTTCGGGCATCACGGACAGCGACAACGGCCCAATCGTCGATCCCGTCGGATACGGGCGTGGCGGACGGCGCGGCTATTACACCGGCATTACCGATGCGGATAACGGCCCCATCGTCGATCCGGCTGGCCAAGGTCGCGGCTGATCGCATCAGATCTCGCAATATACTCCGCTACCTTCGAGAACTTTCCTTTCCTAGCAAAAGGTTACGTTTCGTTCTTCATCCAACGTGGATCAGCGACGGGAAGATCCCCGGATCAAGGCTGACCTCGGCAAAGGTATCACCCTCCGTCAGGAGGCTGACAGCGTCGTGGCTGTGCAAGCTCTCCTGATGGCTCGCCATCACGCGGAAATCCCCGACGTCCGGGTTGGCCATCAATTGTTCCGCGAACAGCCGCGCTGCGTCTTCCACGAAGATCGGATTGGCGGCGTTCAACTCCGCAAATGCCTGTTCATCCTCGCGCTTGACCATCACCTGCGTTTCGGTTGGCACCCCCTGGCGGGCCATTTCGATCAGGTCCTCGAACCAGACACCCGCGCCCGTCAACTCGACGGAGATCCGCGCCACTGAACGTTGCGAATGCGGCGTCGCCAACTGCCCTCGCATGGCGCGGGCATGTTCCGACAATTCCAGTGAACATGGGCAAGTCGAGGAATAGACATAATCCAGATGCACGATCCGCTGTCGCACGCCTGCCTTCTCAACCAGTTCCAGCGCAATGTCGTAATACTGCCACCCGAACAGGCCCGAGCGCAGGCTGGCCACCTGCATCGGGTAGCTCAATCGCATCTGGATGCGTGCATCGAAACTACCGAGGTCGGCCTTGTAGTCATCCAGCGCCGCTTCGATCACGTCAAAGCCAAACCGGGCGTCGGCATGTTTGTAGAAGGACCGCATGATACGGCTCATGTTGATGCCCTTCTGCTCGGCCTCAAGGCTGACCGTGCCCGTCACCGACGTCTCCAAGATCACCTCCGCGCCCGGCGCGCCGTCCGCATCGCGCGTCGCATAGCGTATGGGCAGCCGGAAATTCGAGATACCGACATGCTGAATACGCCGGTTCGCGCCTCGGATCAGCGAGGCCGGACCGTTCTGAAGGTCCGGAAGAGATGACCTGTAGGCTTCGTCGACCGCGAAATCCGTCGGATAATCGCGCGAGAAGGCCGGATAGCGAGCCGTGCGTATGAGCCGCGCGAGCTCCGGACCGAGCGCATCAATCTGGTCTGGTCTTGCGACATCTGCCCAGGCACTCAACGTTGCCAATGCGTCTTCGATCTGGCCGTCGGACGGCATCCGATCGGCGGTCTTAACATGCACGTTCATGTGCCACCTCTTCCATTATGTCCGCCACATGACGGAACTGATGATTGCACGTGAGCATATGGCGCGACACGCCTGCACCCCAAGTCTTGTTCTCGAAAAATAATACGCTACGCAGCCGTCGGCGGATCAGTTTCCGCTTCCGTTGCACGGCGTTACCCGAACCTCATCACGAAGTTGTGCAGAATTTGCGCAGGCGTCACGATATCCTCGGCCAGCACCTCTGCCGTTAGACGCTCGGCGTCATCGGGGTCGAAATACCCACGATTGGCATAAATCTCGATGCGACTTGCGAAGTTCTCTCCGCGCGCCTCGGGGTGGAACTGGGTAGCGTAGACATTGGCTCCGGTGCGGATCATCTGGAACGGGCACGGGGTTGATGAGACCAAGTGCACCGCGCGCTCGGGAAGGGCTTCTAGCGCTTCCTTATGGCCCACAAGCGCGCGGAACTTGCGCGGCAGATCCGCCAGAAGCGGATCACGGGCGCCGTCGTCGGTCACATGGCATTCCACCCCGCCGATCGGCTCGCCATAGCGGCCCTTGCCGACCAGCGCGTTCAACGCTGCACCCAGGATACCAATTCCATAGCAGCAGCCCAGAAAAGGCATATCGCGGGCAAGGATCGCTGGCATCAGTCCAAGGATATCGGCTTCGATTCGTGCCTCCAGCGGGTTCTTGACGTCGGGCGCGTCGCTGACGCAACCGGGGCCGCCACCCACAATCACAGCCGCGAACTCCTCAAGCGCAACTGGCGGCATCCGCGCCTTGTCCAACCGGATCCGTCGCACCCGGTCCGCCGCCAATCCACCGCGTTCAAGGAACGCGCCGAATTCCTCGTCCGCGGCGGCATCCTCGGGGCGCAATTGCAGGATCAGAAACGGTTTCATGCTGCCGCGAACCGGCGCAACAGACGCTTCTCCATCACCGCGTTGGGGATCTTCACGCCCGCGCGTGCCACCTCCTGACGTTTTACCAAGCGCCAGCCATGGCGGGTGAAAAACGGCTCGGCCAGAAGGCTGGCCTCGGTTTCCAGCCGTGCAAGCCCGTGCACCCGGGCGCGCCCCTCGATGATGGCGTAGAGCGCGCTGGCGACGCCCTGCCCCATTACTTCCGGCGCCACGTAGGCGAAATCAAGGTAGGCGTTGTCGACATCAAGTGTCATGAACCCCAGCAACACGCCGTCGCGCTCGGCCACGATGGTCATCGCATCCTCCACATGGGCGCGCCAGCCCTCGTGGGTCGGGACGTCGGGCGACCACGCTGTCCGCTGCGCAGCGTCGTATTTTCCGGCCGCTCCGTCGCGCACCGCGCGGTGGTAAAGCATCGCCAACCCGATCGCGTCCGAGGGACGGAAGCTGCGCAGGATCAACCCGTTCATGGCGCGCCCAACGCACCTGTCAGGTCGGCGATCAGGTCCGCCGGATCCTCCAACCCCACCGACAACCGCACCAGCCCCGGCGTGATGCCAAGCGTCGCGCGCTGCACCTCCGACAGGCGCTGGTGGGTGGTCGTCGCCGGGTGAGTGACGATGGATTTCGCATCGCCCAGATTGTTCGAGATCTTCACGATCTCCAATCCGTTGAGCAGCGCGAAGGCGCCCGCCTGCCCGCCCTCTACCTCGAAGGCGATTACCGTGCCCGGCGCCTCCATCTGGCGCGCCGCGAGCGCGTGCTGCGGATGAGAAGCGAGTCCCGGAAAGATCACCCGCGATACCCCCGGCATCGCCTGCAAGGCCTCGGCGATCGCCTGCGCGCTGGCAGCCTGCGCGCGCACCCGCAGGTCCATCGTTTCCAGCGCCTTCAACATCACCCAGGCGTTGAACGGCGACATCGCCCCGCCGGTGTGTTTGAGGTAGGGTTCTACCGTTTTGCGGATGAACTCGCGCGAGCCAAGGATCACACCACCAAGGCAGCGCCCCTGCCCGTCGATATGCTTGGTGGCGGAATAGACCACCACGTCTACGCCCTGCGCGATTGCGTCGCTGAAGACCGGCGTGGCGAAGACGTTGTCGCAGATCACCGTCGCGCCTGCGGCATGGGCGATCGCGGCCACGGCGGCGATGTCGATCACCTCCAGCGTCGGGTTGGACAGCGATTCGAAGAACACCGCCTTGGTGTCGGGTCGCACCGCCGCGCGCCACTGGTCCAGATCGGTGCCGTCCACGAAGGTGACGTCGACGCCGTAGCGGGTCAGCACGTCCTCGAGGATATACAGACACGATCCGAACAGCGCGCGCGACGACACCATGTGGTCGCCCGCCCGCAACATCGCCATCAGAGCGCCGCTGACTGCCGCCATGCCCGACGCGGTGGCAAAGGCATCCTCGGCCCCTTCCAGCGCCGCGATGCGGTCCTCGAACATGCGTACGGTCGGATTGCCGTAGCGGGCGTAGATATACTCATCTTCGCCCGCCTTGATGAACCGCTGTTCGGCAGCCTCTGCGGTGTCGTAGACAAAGCCCTGGGTCAGGAACATCGCTTCCGCCAGCTCGCCATATTGTGAGCGGCGGGTGCCTGAATGCACGGCCTTGGTGCGCTTCGACCACGTTTTTCTGTTCATCTCACGGGCTTGGTCCTTCATGCCCCATCCTTCCTCTGTCAGGCCTCGGGAGCAACGCATCCGGGCGACCCATATGGGCGGTCGGGGCGGTCGCATCCATCGGGGGACTGCCCGGGGATCGCGGCCTCGACCTCTTTAGCGGGTTGTTTTACGTGGCCCGCAATCCGGTTCACAAATCGCCACGAAATGTCGCTACGCTTGCGCGCGCGACCCGTCAAGACGCTACCGCGCAGCGCTCAGGGCGTGGCGCGCGCGCAACGTCATCTGTCCGTTACCGGCCTGTCACCTATGTGTTGCGGAAAACAACTACCCGATCATCAACATAGGGTGTGTCGAGGTCCGGGCAGATGGGCGTCATGACAGTGAATTGGTCGCAGGCCGGGCTTACGGGACTCGGTGGATTGCGCGATGCCATCGCTGCGCTACCGCTCGCCGGTGCAGTCACCGTCATGGTCCACGGTTACCGCTTCGATCCCGACGACCCCCAGCGCTCGCCCCATAACCACATCCTTGCACTGCGGCCCCGGCCCGGCTGCTGGAAAGCAATCTCTTGGCCGCGCCATCTGCATCTGGACCGTCCGGACCGTTTGGGAATAGCCTTCGGATGGCCTGCAACGGGGCGACTCGGGCCGGTGGCCGCGCGGGCCTTCCGCGTCGGCGAAGGGCTGGCGGTGCTTCTGGGCGAGATTGCAAAGGCAAGACCCGATCTTCATGTGTGCTTGATCGCCCATTCGCTCGGCGCGCGTGTCGCGCTGCGCGCGCTGCAGCTGGCGCCCACCCATGGCGTCCACCATATGATCCTGCTGTCGGGCGCGGAATATCGCGGCCACGCGCGGACTGCCCTGGCCAGCCCGGCCGGGCGCGGAGCCCATGTCATCAATGTCCGCTCGACCGAGAACCTGCCCTTCGACCTCGCCTTCCGCGCCAGCGTGGTCGCCCCCAACCTGACCTCCCTGCCGCTGTCGGCGGGTCTTGCCGACGCGCCAAACTGGACCGACCTGTCGCTCCATTGCGGGCACACCCGCGCGGCGCTGAACAGGCTTGGCCACCGCATCCCCGCGCCTGCGACCCGTTTCTGCCATTGGTCGGGCTACCTGCGACCTGGCCTGTTCCCGCTCTACCGCCGCCTGCTGGACCCGTCGGAAACCAGGCTGATCGCCGCCCTGCGCGAGGCGGTCACCCGCACCGCGCGCCCCGCAAACGGGGGAGCGACCACAGCACTTTCCCCGCTGTGACCGGCCCCGCCCCACTTGTGAGAGGCCTCGCCGCGCCCGATCTTTGCCCCAGACCGCCCATGCCATCGGCGGGGCCCCGCAAATCGTCGGGCCTTGCTTGAGGCATTGGCTGGTTTTTGCAGGAAAACCTGCCTATCGTTGCAAGTTGCAAGGGCCTGTGATCCAAGGCTGACAGATGAAAAGCGGACGCTGAAAATGGGCGGACGTGCAATCAAGGGACGAAAATGTCATCCAGCTTTCTTCAGGGCGTATCCTTCTTCGTGCTGATCCTCGTGATTTGCGGCGCGATCTTCGGCGGCTTCGGAGCGCTGTGACCATGTCCAAGCGCTTCGGAGGAGAGCACAGCCCCACGGGCCGCCGCGACGGCGAAGCGCCGCGCGAAACCGTCACCCATCAGCGGATGGAAGTGGCGCCATTCCGCGGCCGCAAACCGCTGCGCCATGGCGCCAAGATCAACATCCTGTTCCTTCTGCCCCTGCTGGTGATCTTTCCCGCCGTCGTGTTCAATTCCGGTGTGGTGCAGATGGCCACCGATCTTGCGGGCGGCGCGATGCTGTTGCTGTCGGCCTGGCTGACGCGCGACGGGGTCCGGGCCGAGGATGCCTACAACGAACGCAAGGTTGCGCGCCGTCCCGCGATCCCACGCAAGATCTTCGGTGCCATCGGCACCGGTATCGGGGTGGCACTTCTGGTGTTGGGCGGATCGACCTTTTCCCCGGGGGAGATCGTGGCCAGCAATGTCGTGGGCTTCCTTGCCGCCGGTCTGCACCTGTTCTCTTTCGGCCTCGATCCCCTGAAGAACAAGGGGATCGAGGGGGTGGACTCACTGACAAACGACCGCGTCGCGCGCAAAATCGACGAAGCCGAGGCGCTTCTGACACAGCAACGCGACGCCATCGCGCGCGCGCGCGACCGACAGCTTGAGGCCCGTGTGGACCAGTTCCAGGCCACCGTGCGCGCGCTGTTCCGGCAGGTGGAGGAAGACCCCCGCGACCTGAACGCCGCGCGCCGCTATCTCGGGGTCTACCTGCAAGGCGCCCGTGATGCGACGGTGCAATTCGCCAACATCTACGCCAACAAGCGCGACGAGCAGATCCGCGCCGACTACATCACCTTTCTCGACGATCTCGAACAGAATTTTGCGGCCCGCAAAGACACCCTTCTGATCGACGACCGCACCAATTTCGACGTGGAGATCGAGGTCCTTCAAGACCGACTGAACCGCGAAACTCAATATCTCACCCGACAGGAATAAGACCATGGAACAAACTGTTCATCAGCAGGCCAAAGAGGCCGAAACGCTCGTTGCAGAGCTCAATGCACTGGTTCTGCCCGAACCCTCCGCCGACCTTGTGCCGTTGCCGCAGGCCGATGCGCCCACGGCCGAGCAGATCCGCACGCGCATGAACGAGATCGACATGCACGATACCAATTCCATCGTCTCCTTCGGTTCCGCCGCACAGGCCGAGTTGCAGCAGATATCCCAGGCAATGCTGGCGGGCGTGAAGAACAAGGATGCGGGGCCCGCCGGAGACAGCCTGCGCGAGATTGTCGGCACCATCCGCGGCTTTTCCGTGGACGAGCTGGACCCCAACCGCAAGCAAAGCTGGTGGGAGCGCCTCATGGGTCGCGCCAAGCCGATGCACAATTTCCTTGCCAAGTACGAGGACGTGCAGGAACAGATCGACAAGATCACCGACAACCTGCTGGCGCACGAACACACGTTGATGAAGGACATCAAGTCCCTCGACAAGCTCTACGAGAAGACGCTCGATTTCTATCACGAACTGGCCCTCTACATTGCCGCAGGCGAGGCAAAGCTAGACGAGATTGACGCCGTAACTATCCCAACCAAGGAGGCGGAGGTGCAATCTGCGCCCGAGGATGACCAGATCCTCAAGGCGCAGGAATTGCGCGACATGCGCGCCGCGCGCGACGATCTGGAACGCCGGGTGCACGACCTCAAACTGACGCGCCAGGTGACGATGCAGTCGCTGCCCTCCATCCGGCTGGTGCAGGAGAATGACAAGTCGCTGGTGACGAAGATCAACTCCACCCTCGTGAACACCGTGCCACTTTGGGAAACCCAACTGGCCCAGGCCGTTACAATCCAGCGCTCCGCCGAGGCCGCGAAGGCCGTCAAGGAAGCGACCGACCTCACCAACCAGCTGCTGACCCAGAACGCCACCAACCTGCGCGAAAGCAACCGCATGGTCCGCCAGGAGATGGAGCGCGGTGTCTTCGACATCGAAGCGGTCAAGAAAGCCAATGCCGATCTTGTCGCCACGATTGAAGAATCGCTTCAGATCGCGGACGAGGGCAAGCGCCGCCGCGCCGAGGCCGAGGTGGAGATGACCAAGATGGAGGCCGATCTGCGCGATACACTTTCCGCTGCCTCCGCGCGCCGTCCGGTGGCCGATGCCGCCTCGGCCGCTCCCAAAGCCTGATCACCGGAAAGGGTCGGATACGTGCCACAAATCGCCCGTCTGGCCTCCTTATTCCGCCTCCTGTGCGTTGGAACGCTTGCCCTTGCGGCCTGCGTTCCAACGCCACCCGACACGTCCCGCTTGCCCACTCAGCGCCCCAACCCGGCCGAGGAATCCCCAGCCGCCGTGTCCGCCGAAAGCCAATCACTCATCCGCTACTATAGCGGGATCGAGGCGCGCCTCGTGGGCAACGGCCTGCTGCGCACCGACGGAGGCGGGCCGGACACGCCCTTCCGCGCCGACCAGCTGGCCACCCATTTCGAACGCATCGCGCTCTACGATGAATACATATTGCAAGGCGATCGCTTCGTCGCGCGCGAAACCGCCGCGCGCCTGCGCCGCTGGGTGCAGCCCGTCCGCATCCAGGCACATTTCGGCGATACCGTCGATGCCGCCCAGCAGGCCGAGGATCGCGCTGTGCTCGGGACCTTTGTCACCCGCCTTGCACGGCTGACGGGTCACCCGATCCAGACCGTCAGTTCGGGTGGCAACTACCACGTCCTTTACATGAACGCCGACAGCCTCGCGGCATCCGGCCCGCTCCTGCGCGAACTGGTGCCGGGCATCTCCGACGCCACGATCCGCGAGATCGGGACGCTCAATCGATCCACCTTCTGCGCGGTCTATGCGTTCAGCCAGACTGGAGGCTCGGAATACGTCGCCGCCGTAGCGATCATCCGGGACGAACATCCTGACCTCTTGCGCCGCTCCTGCGTGCACGAGGAAGTGGCCCAGGGCCTCGGCCTGCCCAATGACAGCGCCGCCGCGCGCCCATCCATTTTCAACGACGACGAGGAATTCGCCCTTCTGACCCGGATGGACGAACAAATGCTGCGCATCCTCTACGACCGCCGCCTGCGCCTCGGGATGACCCCGGACGAAGCGCGCCCGATCGTTCGGCTCATCGCCGAAGAACTCGCAGGGGGGCCATCTTGAACGGCGCCACGCGCGTCGGGCTGGCGCAGTGTCTGCTGACCGGTCCCCTTCGCGCCCAGATCGCCTAGGCTGCGACAGCATGCTGCTGGTCAACGCGACGGACGGCCGCAGGCACCGGGACGATGATAGCGGCGACGACTGCTGCCCCTGATGACGATCGAGATTTTCCACGATGGCCACCTCTATGTCTGGATAGACACCTTCGATGACCGCTCTTGCGACACCACGCTGGTGCTGAACCAAGCCCTGGCCAAAAGGGGCTGCGATGTGGGTGAGATCGAAGGTCACCGACCGCATCCGCCGCGTCTGCGGTGAAAAAAGGTCGGGAATTCCCGCCCTCCATTTCCTGTAGCCTGACCGGGACCGTGCCTATATCGTGTCGGCGACAGATTTCATCGTTCCAGCAGAGGGTCCGCACCACATGCCCATCATGAATTTCATCAAAGGCCAGTTCATCGACGTCATCGAATGGACCGATGACACCCGCGACACCATGGTCTACCGGTTCGAACGCTACGGGAACGAGATCAAGTATGGCGCCAAGCTGACCGTGCGCGAAGGCCAGGTTGCCGTCTTCATCCACGAAGGCCAGTTGGCGGATGTCTTCACCCCCGGCCTCTACATGCTTGAAACCAACAACATGCCGATCATGACCACGCTTCAGCATTGGTCGCACGGCTTTTCGTCTCCCTTCAAGTCCGAGATCTACTTCGTGAACACCAACCGGTTCACCGATCTCAAATGGGGCACCAAGAACCCGATCATGCTGCGCGACCCGGAATTCGGGCCCACGCGCATCCGCGCTTTCGGCACCTATAGCGTCAAGGTGAAGGATGCCGGCCTGTTCATGACCGAGATCGTGGGCACCGACGGAGAATTCACCACCGACGAGGTTACCAGCCAGATCCGCAACATCATCGTCCAGCAGTTCAGCCAGACTGTCGCGGGCTCGGGCATTCCGGTGCTCGACATGGCGGCGAACACGGGCGAATTCGGCGGGCTGGTCGCGGGCAAGATCTCCGAGACGATCACGTCCTACGGCCTCACCTTGCCCGAATTGTATATCGAGAACATCTCCCTTCCCCCCGCCGTGGAAGAGGCGCTGGACCGCCGCACCTCCATGGGCGTCGTGGGCGACCTCAACAAATATGCCCAGTTCCAGACCGCCGAGTCGATGCGCGCCGCCGCCGAGAACCCCGGCGGGGGTGGCGGCATGGGCGAAGGCCTCGGCATGGGCATGGGAATGGCGATGGCCAACCAGATGGCCAACACCATGAACCAGCAGCAGCAGCCGCACCAGGCCGCCCACGCAGCCCCGCCACCGCCCCCGGTAGAGCATGTCTGGCACACTGCCGAGAACGGCGAGACGAAAGGTCCCTTTTCCAAAGCGGCGCTCGGGCGCATGGCGACCGACGGCTCCCTGACTCGCGACACCATGGTCTGGACCGCGGGCCAGGACGGCTGGAAGAAGGCCGGCGAGGTGACGGAACTGGCGCAACTGTTCACCGTCATGCCCCCACCGCCTCCGCCGCCCCCGCCGATGTAAGGCGCAGATCCCCTACCCCTGTTCCAAGGCCCCGCCGCCCCGCGCCGGGGCCTTCTTCTTGCACCCTCGGCAAGACCTGGCCGACATCGGCAAAACCCTCTCGCTGAAATTGACGCGCCGCCAGCCGAACGGTACGCGTTCACTCTGCGCGAAAGAACCGCTCAACACCTTCAGTATGAGTCGGATCAGAAATTGAAGAACGTCACGCCTTCCGAAAGCAGGGAAACCCCGTCGGGGAATTCACACTCTCACTCGGAGCCACCCCGGCGCCCAAACATCTTCCCGACGCACCTCGCTTTGCCGGTTGATGAAGGCCCCCACATCGGTATCTCAAGCCTCCTTCTTTCGCTGCCATCCACTGTGATCGTCGGCGTTGTCTGCGTCCTGCTCAAACCCGGCTTCCTGATTTCGGTTGCGGCAACATCGTTTACGTCTGCGGCGGTCTTCGCTGCGGTATTTGCTACCGTCAGACGCGCCAAACTAATCCAGAAGCGAAAACAATCGGTTTCGCGTTCATCGGTTGATCCTTCGGAGACCCCGCAGGATTTCTCCGGCTCATCGAAGGAAACGCCAATGCAACTTGTCCGCCTCATCTACGCCTCAAGCCACAGCAATACCCCAATCGGGACGATCGATCGCATCTTGCAGAGATCTCGAGAAAACAACGGCAGAGATGTCATCACCGGGGCCCTCGTTGTCGGCGATGATTTTTTCCTCCAAGTCCTTGAAGGCAGCCGAGCCGCTGTCTCGAACTGCTTCATGCGCATCATGCAGGATGATCGGCACCGGGAGATACAGGTCATCAGCGTAGCAGATATCAAGGATCGCAATTTCCTTGAATGGACCATGCACTTCATCAGGGCCTCCCGCATTAAGGAAGAAATCCTGTCCCGGTATCACATCAACGGCGGCTTTGATCCCGCGAAGTTGTCAGAGCGCGCGATCCGGGACCTGTGCCGGACCCTGTCCAGGGATGGTTGGGAAAAACAGGCAGCCTGACCTGCCTGCACCCTGCGGCACGGGGGCTGAAATCCTTGCCAGAACCTTAACGAAGTCTTCTTCTTTTAGGTATTTCAGTCGCTTGCAGGATTGCTCACTATTGAGCGCCCCGCGCGCGGCGGGTCCAAGCCCCATCCCGGCGCCTCACGACAGGCTACGATCCGGGCACATCAATGATTCATCAGGATCGTGAAGATCTCGTCTTTCAGCTGCATCCGCTCCTTCCGCAACTCGATCATGTGGTCATCGGTTGTCGGCTCGACATTCGTTTCAGCTCGATGGGTGGCGCGGTTCACAACGTGATAGGCATCGTAGAGCTTCGCGAAATGGGCGTCCGAACCGCGCAGGTCCTGCATCTTCTCAACATGCTCTGGGAATTCGTCGGCCAGTTCGTGGGGAGTATGAGACATCGGTTCGTCCTTCGGTTGGGCAACGCGCGATTGGGCGCGACGGATATCGGGATGTGGATAGGGACTTCCGACCTCTCCCTGCGTCATCGCTATCGTGCCACGGCGCGAAGCATGGCGTCGTTGACACATGTCAAACCACAGCCGTGATGGTGGGCCGACCTGGTCTCGCTCCCCCGGCCTTCAACCCCATAAACGGGCCATGTGATCTCAAAACGCGCGAAAATGTCGCCAAATGCACAGACAGCGCCCATGCCGCGCGCAACCTGCTGCGGACAGACCTGGGGCATCCGTCCCGGATGTCACGAGGCATGCGACCAATGTTCGAACGCCGCATTCCCGAATGGCTCCGCCATGCTCCCGCCCCCTCGGTGCGCGGGTTCGCGGTGCTTGCGGGATTCGAAGCAGTGACCCGCGGCATCCTGATCTCGGTCTTTCCGGTCGCCATGTATGGCGCATTGCACGATGCCGGCCTCGTCAGTTCGATCTATTTCCTGATTGGCATCGCCTCGCTCTGCGTCGGCCTCCTGGTGCCCTACTTGATCCGCTTCGTGCCGCGCCGGGTGATATATGGCATCGGGGTCATGGGCTATGTCCTGTCCGCAGGCCTTGCCATCCTCGGCACGCCGACCAGCATGGTGACGGCACTTGGCGTGGGGTCCATGGCAACGGTCTGCACCTTCGTTTGCTTCAACGCCTACGTGCTGGACTACATCGCCCGGATCGAACTGGGCAAATGCGAGACGCTGCGCATGTTCTACTCGGCGCTCGGCTGGTCCATCGGGCCGGTCCTCGGCATTTCGCTCTGGAGTTGGTGGCCTGCGGCACCGTTCCTGATTTCGGGCCTCTCGGCCTGCATCATGCTGGCGGCCTTTACCCATATGCGCATGGGGGACGGCAAGCTGATCACCCGGGCTCACGCACCCCATTCGAATCCGTTGGCCTTCATCGGCCGGTTCGCCCGCCAGCCGCGCCTGATCGCGGGCTGGCTGTTCGCCGTCATCCGGTCCTGCGGGTGGTGGGCCTATGTCGTCTACCTGCCGATCTTCGCGGTGGAGAACGAGATGGGCGAGCGACTGGGCGGGACATTCCTGTCAATGACGAACGCAGCGCTGTTTCTCTCGCCGATCATGCTGCGCTGGATGCAGGCAAACTCCATCCGGCGATCGGTGCGGACAGGCTTCATGGCCGTAGCGATCCTGTTCTGCATCGCGGGCATCGGTTCGGTCGCTCCGTGGATCGCCGTGCTCAGCCTCTTCATCGGAAGCTTCTTCCTTATCTTCCTTGATATCTGCGGGGGTCTGCCGTTCCTGATGGCGGTCAAACCCTCGGAACGGACCGAGATGTCGGCTATCTATTCCTCGTACCGGGACGTGTCCGGCATCCTGACGCCAGGCGTGGCGTGGCTGGTGCTTCTGGTGGCGCCGATTTCCGGCGTCTTCGTGGCTTCGGGCGCAGCTTGTCTTGTGGCGTGGGGCATATCGGGCCGCCTGCATCCGCGGCTAGGAGCTGCACGGCTGGCGCCGGTCGGGAGCCCGGCCCTTGCCCCAGTTCGGTCCGCGCCGCAGCACAGCTAGGCACGGCTATTTGACTCGCCCCGGCAGCATCCTTCGCAGCAGGCCATCCCTGACATAGATCTGGTGGCCCAGAACGACAAACAGATGAGTCGCCAACGCGCCCAGCAGTACCCAGCCGGCGACCAGGTGAATGCCTTTGGCGACATCGCGCAGTGTGTCGTTGCGCGGCAGGGGCCTTGGCATTTCCCAGATGCCGAACAGGTTCACACCGTAGTTGCCCCACATCACGTAAAGCCAGCCGCTGATCGGCATCACCAGCATGGCGAGGTAGAATACCTGCTCGACGCGGTGGATGACCTTGTGTTCGCGGCGCGATAGCGTCGGTGCCCAATCCGGCAGGCGACCCCGCTGGCGGTTGATGATCCGCGCGACCGCCACGACCAGCGCGACCAACCCCAGCGACTTGTGCCAGTTGTAATAGAAGGCCGAGCTGAGTCCGGCAAAACTCTGGGTGAAGTCGATGCCGGTCATGATGTTGCCGCCAACATATTGCAGGGCAAACAGGCAGACAATCAGCCAGTGGAACAGCTTGGTCAAGCTGCCATAGCCCGCCGCCGAATTGGTCATGCCCATCGCTCTGGCCCTCTGCCCTTCATCCAAAGCGCCTGGCATTGTATCATTCCGGGCGTTGAGATTGGGAAACACTGGCCGATGTCTTCCCCGCAATCAAGCGCGAGGTCCCCGACCTACGCTGCCTTCCACTCCAATCGCCGAGCGTGCAACAAGGGTTCGGTATAGCCCGAGGGCTGTTCGCGCCCTTTCAGCACCAAGTCGCGCGCGGCTGCATAGGCTATCCCGTTGTAGCCCGGCGCCATCGGCCGGTAGAGCGGATCATCCGCATTCTGGCCATCCACCACCTCGGCCATGCGGCGGAACACCTGCGTCACTTCGGCCTCCGACACCACACCGTGGTGAAGCCAGTTGGCGATGTGTTGCGCGCTGATACGGCAGGTGGCGCGGTCCTCCATCAAGCCAACACCGCTGAGGTCCGGCACCTTGGAACAGCCGACGCCCTGATCGATCCAGCGCACCACGTAGCCGAGAATGCCTTGAACGTTATTCTCTACCTCGCGGATCACCTGCGCGCGCGTCCAGCGGCGGTAAGAGGCGAGCGGGATGTCCAGAAGTGCCGTGACATAGGCCCGTCGGCCGCCCTCCTCCAGCTGCTTCTGGACGGCAGCGACATTCACGCGATGGTAGTGCAGCGCATGCAACGTCGCCGCTGTCGGGCTGGGAACCCAGGCACAATTCGCGCCCGCGCGCGGATGCTCGATCTTCTGTTCCAGCATCTCGGCCATGGCGTCGGGTTTCGCCCACATGCCCTTGCCGATCTGGCCATGCCCGCGCAATCCGCATTCCAGGCCGATATCGACGTTCTGGTTCTCGTAAGCCGTGATCCATCCCTTGCGCTTGATGAAATCCTTGCGCGAGAACGGGCCCGCCTCCATCGAGGTATGGATCTCGTCGCCGGTGCGGTCGAGAAAGCCGGTATTGATGAAGGCTACCCGATGCTTCGCGGCGCGGATGCATTCCTTGAGGTTGACCGAGGTGCGCCGTTCTTCGTCCATGATGCCAAGCTTCACGGTATACTGCTCCAGCCCTAACGCAGCTTCCACGGCGGTGAATATCTCGTCCGAGAAAGCAACTTCCTCGGGCCCATGCATCTTGGGTTTCACCACGTAGATGCTGCCCGCTGTTGAGTTTCCACCCCGACGCGCAAGGTCATGCTTCGCGATCAGCGTCGTGATCACAGCATCCATGAGCCCCTCATAGGCCTCGGAGCCATCGCGCAACAGGATCGCCGGATTCGTCATCAGGTGACCCACATTGCGCACGAGCATCAGGGCGCGGGTCTTGACTGTGATTTGACCGCCATCGGGGGCAGTGAAGATGCGGTCCTCGGCCAGTCGCCGGGTCATGGGCGCACCGCCCCTGTCGAGGGTCACCTCAAGGTCGCCCTTCATCAGGCCAAGCCAGTTGCCATAGGCCAGCACCTTGTCCTCGGCATCGACACAGGCGACGGAGTCCTCGCCATCCATGATAGCACTGACCGCCGCTTCCAATCGCACATCGGCAAGCCCCGCCTGATCCCGCGCGCCGATCATGTGGCTTCGGTCGAAGACCAATTCCACATGCAACCCGTTGTTGACCAGCAGGACCGCCCCTGGCGCGCGAGGATTGCCCTGGTAGCCGGCGAATTTTTCAGGGCTGACAAGCGGCTTGTCATCGACCAGCAGCGCGCCCTTTTCGACGTGATAACGGCGCACATCCGCATGGGAGGCGCCCACGATCGGGAATGCATCGTCCAGGAACACGCGCGCCCGCGCGACGACCCGCGCCCCGCGCCCCCGGTCATAGCCTCCCTTTCCTGGCAGATTCCCCATGGCATCGGTGCCGTAATAGGCGTCGTAGAGGCTGCCCCAGCGGGCATTGGCTGCGTTGAGCGCGAAGCGCGCATTCGTGATCGGCACGACCAGCTGCGGACCCGCGACTGTGGCTATTTCGGGATCGATCTTGGACGTCTCGATCTGGAAAGAAGCGCCTTCGGGCAGCAGGTAGCCGATCTCCTGCAGGAAGGCGTGGTAGGCGTCGGGATCATGGGGCGAGCCGCGATGCGTGACATGCCATTGATCGATCTGCGCCTGCAACGCGTTGCGTTTGGCCAGCAGTGCGGCGTTCTTTGGCGCGAGGTCGTGCAGCAGCTCGGAGAACGCAGCCCAGAACGCATCCGCTTCGACGCCGCTGCCCGGGAGGGCACGCGCCTCGATGAACTCCGCCAACTCCGATGCGACCTGAAGACCACCCCTGTCCACGCGATTGTCCATGGCCGATCTCCCTTTGGCTGCCCATCAGCGTATGCGGATGTATGCCAAGGCACAGAGGCAGACAACAGCGTTTGCTTAGACGTCCTGCGCCGCCTTTCGGCCGCGACGGCAGCGCTCGGAGCAATAGCGGACGTCATCCCAAACCTTTTCCCACTTCCGGCGCCATGTGAACGGGCGCCCACAGGTGGCGCAGGTCTTCCGGGGCAGGTCAGATTTCTTTTTCATGGTGGCCATGGTGGAGTTTGAGACAGGTGTCAGCGCGGGACGAGAGTGCGGGATGCCTCCATCGGGCACCTTTTCGCCAAGATAGAGGGGCAAGGTCAATCAGGTGACCACAAGCGCCGACCCTGATGCGCGCGGGAGGTGTCGATGTGCAATCCGTCGGCGTCATGGCGCAGGGACACCGCGCCGCTTGCTCCGAGGACCCGCGGGCTGAGCAAAAGGCAAGGCTCCGCTGCTTCCATGGTCCTCAGCGGGGCCTGAAGCCGGGGTCGAGCAATGTCCGCCACGTCATCCATTTCCGGGTCTGTGTTCAGGACGACGATGTCATAGCGCGCGCAGGCATCGGCGGCTGCGCGGGCGGCAGATTGTCCAGTACCGTGCCACAGGCTGAACTGACCGATTGCTGTGACCACTCCGGCCTCCAGAGCCGGGTCGGGCTGCGTCCAGCCGGGGCGCGCGGCGGCTTCCTGCTGGTCGGCGCTGTCGCCGTCATCCTCCAACCAGATGCCCGCCACAAAGCCATCGCCCCGCTCGCGGCTCAGGGCGCGACCTTCCGGCGTCATCACGCCGACGAGCCCACCGCTTTCCGAAATCAGAAGTGACGGACGGTCGGGGATCTGCCACAGGCCGAGGCCCACCAGAATGGGAGCGATCGCCACCCAGCGCGCATGCCCCTGCCAGAGGCAGAGCGCAAGGCCGCCGGTGGCGATCAAGGCAAAGGCGAGCGTGGAAGGGCTTTGCACCAACTCGACCGCTCCGGGCAGATCCGCGACGCGTGCCGCGACACCAAGGATCCATTGCAGGGCGAGGTCCATGATCCAGTAGGCCACCCAGGACAAGCCGAAGGGGGTCAACAGCAGGGCCACCACCGCAAAGGGGATAACGATCGAGCCCATGACCGGCACCGTCAGCAGGTTCGCGGGCAATCCATAGACCGCCAGCCGATTGAAATGCGCCGCCGCGAATGGGGCCGTGGCGCCGCCCGCGATGACCGAGGACACCACCAACGCCCAGATCCATTTCGCCCAAGTCGGCCATGCGCGCAGCCATGTCGCCCCCTGCAGGCCATTGAACGCCGCGACCAGCGCCGTTGTGGCTGCGAAGGACATCTGGAAGCCGGGTGAAAGCAGCGTCTCGGGCCGGTGCAACAAAACGATAATGGCCGCGATGGCGACTGAACGGAGCGTGATCGCGCGCCGGTCCAGCAGCACTGCGGCAAACATTACCGCGATCTGGATGAAGGCGCGCTCGGTGGCGACGTTGCCGCCAGAGAGTGCAAGGTAGAATGCGCCAGACAGCAGCGCCGCTATCGCGGCCCATTTGCGGATCGGGTAGCGGAGGGCCAGCACCGGGATCAGCGCAAGCCCCATGCGGATCGCGGTAAAGACGAACCCCGTCAGAAGCCCCATATGCAGCCCCGATATCGCCAGCAGATGCGCGATGTTGGCGTCGCGCATGTCCTGGGTCGGGCCTTGCTCCAGGCCCGAGCGATCGCCAGTCAGGACCGCCGCAGCAAAAGCGCCGGGCTGCCCTGGAATGTGGGACTGGATCGCGCCGGACATCCGCATCCTCAGCGTGAAAAGCTGCGTGGCACCCGGCGACGGTGCCTCCAGCAATAGAACAGGTGCTCGGGTATATCCGACGCCACCGATGGACTGGAACCAGGCGTGTCGCTGGAAATCGAAGCCGCCTGGCTCTGTCGCACCGCCGGGACCGGAGAGGTGACCGGTCAGGATGATCGTAGCCCCCGGCAAAAGCTCGATGAACTCCTGTTCGCCATGCAAGGCAACACGCACGCGCCGAGGCGTATTGCGCACATCATCCAGCCGAACCCTGTCCAGCGTCAGCCGCAAGGCGTCCGAAGCCGAACGGTCGATTGCCACGATCCGCCCCTCGATCGCGCCGTAGTAACGGAAATCGATAACCGGACCCGCGACGAAATGGGCACGTCCGCCCGCGACACCGAACCCGAGGGCTACCAGAGCGATGGCAAAGCCCAACGGTCCCAGGATCTCGCGCTGCCAGACGGCAATGGCCAGTCCGACGGCGCCCACACCCCCTAAGACGAGATACATCAGCGCCCCGGGTTCATCCAGCAATGCAAAATAGAACGCTACTCCAACCCCAAGCAGGACCGCCGACCATGGCATCAGCGCGCCGCGCTGGCCTTGCTGCACACCATTGACGGCGCGCAGCACATGCCATCCTACGCCGCGGGTGCGCGGTCCCATTCTGAGCGCACCGGTTCCTGATGCCTCTATCAGTGCCACGCCTGTTCCCGCCTACTGTCTCCGCACCACCGACCCTTGCCGAGACCCCCCCGCCAAGTTAGCTAGCTCCAACCTTCTCATCCCATGGTTTCGAAAAGGTTAACACGCGTCGGCCACGTTAAGGCCGCGTGAACGCCCCGGAAAGGAACGCCCATGTCCGCCACGCAAGACGCCCCCGGCCAGATCGTCACCCGGATCGCGCCCTCGCCCACCGGCACCATGCATATCGGCACTGCCCGCACCGCCCTTTTCAACTGGCTCTACGCCCGCAAACACAATGGCCGCTTCCTGCTGCGGATCGAGGATACCGACCGCGCCCGCTCCACCCCTGACGCGACACAGGCGATCCTCGACGGAATGGCGTGGCTTGGCCTCGATCACGATGGCGACGCCATCAGCCAGTTCGAAAGGGCCCCCCGCCACGCCGAGGTGGCGCACCAGATGCTGGAGACAGGACACGCCTACAAGTGCTTCTCCAGCCAGGAGGAAATTGCCCTGTTCCGTGAAGCCGCCAAGTCCGAGGGGCGATCCACCCTGTTCCTCAGCCCCTGGCGAGACGCGGCACCCGACACCCACCCGGATGCGCCCTTCGTGATCCGCCTGCGCGCGCCTCGCGACGGCCAGACAATTATCGCAGACCGAGTACAGGGCGATGTCACGATCCTGAACAGTACGCTCGATGACATGATCCTGCTCCGTTCGGACGGAACACCAACCTACATGCACGCCGTCGTTGTGGACGATCACGACATGGGCGTGACCCACGTGATCCGCGGCGACGACCACCTGAACAATGCGGCCCGCCAGATCCAGATCTTCCGCGCGATGAACTGGCCGGAACCGGTTTGGGCCCATATTCCACTGATCCATGGAGAGGACGGCAAGAAACTGAGCAAACGACATGGAGCCACTGCCGTCATGGATTATGCGCGCATGGGAATCCCGGCCAGCGCAATGCGCAACTACCTGGCGAGGCTCGGATGGAGTCATGGCGATGACGAATTGTTCACCGACGCGCAAGCGCTGGACTGGTTCGATCTTGCCGACATCGGCCGAGCACCAGCGCGCCTCGACCTGAAGAAACTAGGCCACGTCGCAGGCTGGCACATCGCGCAGTCCGACGACGCGGATCTGATGGCGCAACTGCATGAATTTCGAGCGCTCACCGACCAGCCGATCCTTTCGCATTCGCAGCAAGAAACCCTGAAAGATGCGATGTATTGCCTAAAGGATCGCGCCAGGTCTCTGCCCGATATCCTTGAATCGGGCCTGTTTGCATTGGCAATACGACCACTGGACTATGACAAGAAGGCGCGTGCGGCACTCGATTCGGTATCCCGTGGTATACTGCAGGAATTGACTGCGCAGTTGCAGAATGCTAGCTGGGATCGTGACACGTTGGAGGGCATCCTGAACGCCGCCGCGGCCACCCATGATTTGAGTTTCGGCAAACTGGCCGGACCGCTGCGCGCGGCTCTTTCTGGGCGAACCGTCTCTCCGTCGGTCTATGACATGATGCTCGTTCTGGGGTCCGAGGAAAGCCTCGGTCGCCTGAGCGACGCCGCCGCTCTCGACGATTGATCGCGGGAGGCATTGCCTGACAAGGGGCCCGTGACTGGGGGCCTCAGCCCAACGCCGGTGCGTCGCACCGCTGCGCCAACCGCTTGAAGGGACGAACATGGCCGATACCAAAACTGCCACGCTGACCATTGGCAACCATTCCTACGACCTGCCGATGCATTCCCCAACCGCAGGCCCCGATGTCGTCGATATCGGCAAGCTTTATGCCCAGGCGGGCGTGTTCACCCACGATCCGGGCTTCACCTCCACCTCGGCCTGCGAATCGTCCATCACCTTCATCGACGGCGACAAGGGCGAGCTGCTGCACCGCGGCTACCCGATCGACCAGCTGGCCGAGCAATCCCATTACCTCGAAGTCTGCTACCTGCTGCTCTATGGCGAATTGCCCGACAAGGCCGCGTTGGACCATTTCGAATACACCATCACGCGCCACACCATGATTCACGAACAGATGCACAACTTCTTCCGGGGCTTCCGGCGGGATGCGCATCCCATGGCGACCATGGTCGGCGTCGTCGGCGCGATGTCGGCCTTCTACCACGACAGCACCGACATCACCGACGAACGTCAGCGCGAGATTGCCAGTCACCGCCTGATCGCCAAGATGCCGACCATCGCCGCGATGGCCTACAAGTATTCCATCGGCCAGCCCTTCGTGTATCCCCGCAACGACCTCAGCTATGCCGGCAATTTCCTGCGCATGTGCTTTGCCGTCCCGGCCGAGGAATACGTCGTCGACCCCATCCTCGAACGCGCCATGGACCGGATTTTCACGCTCCATGCCGATCACGAACAGAATGCTTCGACTTCCACGGTGCGGCTGGCATCGTCCTCGGGTGCAAATCCGTTTGCCTGCATCGCGGCTGGCATAGCGTGTCTCTGGGGCCCGGCCCATGGCGGTGCCAACCAAGCCTGTCTGGAGATGTTGAAGGAAATCGGCACTGTTGACCGAATCCCCGAATTCATCGCGCGCGCCAAGGACAAGAACGACAACTACCGCCTGATGGGCTTTGGCCACCGGGTCTACAAGAACTTCGATCCTCGCGCGACGGTTATGAAGAAATCCGCTGACGAGGTCCTGGACCTTCTCGGTGTTGAGGACAATCCCCTTCTTCAGGTCGCCATGGAACTGGAAAAACAAGCTCTTGCCGATCCATATTTCTCCGACAAGAAGCTTTTCCCGAACGTCGATTTCTATTCTGGCATCATCCTGGAGGCGATGGGCTTTCCCACTGCGATGTTCACGCCAATTTTCGCGCTTTCGCGCACCGTCGGCTGGATTTCCCAATGGAAAGAACAACTCGCCGATCCGGCCCTCAAGATCGGCCGCCCGCGCCAACTCTACACCGGCCCGACCCTGCGAGACTACCTGCCGATCGACCAGCGCTGAAAGTCTTGTTCCAGCAAAGAGGGCCGCCCGTGATCCGCGCGGCCCTTTTCGTTGCGATATGTCGGTGCTATCGGGGCTTTTCTTCGCGCATGGACAAGGCCGCCCCCATTTGGGTCGGCGATGACAGACAAATCGCCCATCATTCACATTGGCAGACAAACACGAGGAGAAACCTTGCCTATCCCTCAGGTCCTTGCATGTTCGCGGGCAAGGTCCCGAATTCGCTCGACCATCGCACGCACGCCATTGGAACGTTGCGAGGACAGATGCTCGTCAAGCCCCAGCCGCCCGAGCTCTGCGGCCGCATCGACCGCCAGCACGTCCCGAACCTGCAAGCCTCCATAGAGCGCATGCAGCACGGCAACCAGACCTCGCACGATGATCGCATCACTATCGCCTTGGAAATCAAACACCTGTCCGTCCACCTGCGGCAGAATCCAGACCTGCGATGCACAACCATCGACCTTTGTAGCAGGCACCTTAACTGCGTCATCCATAGCGGGCATAGCCTTGCCCAACTCGATGACATGGCGGTACCGTTCCTCCCAATCGTCAAGGAACTCGAACGTTTCCGCAATCTCTTCAAAGGCTGCAGTGGCCATGGTGGTGCCTCCGGGGTCTGACTCGTACTCTGGACCTAGGCTGCGAAGGTAGCCGCGTAAAGCCCGGGCCAGAGACAACCTTTCCAACCCGCTGCTGATCCGTTAGGCAAAGACATATCTGACGTCCCGAGGATCCCCAATGCTGCGCACTATGGTTGTTCTGTTCCTGATCGTGTCCGTCGCGGCCTGCGGCAACAGTCGCCTCAATCCGCTGAACTGGTTCGGAGGCGAGCGTGAGCAACGCATTCGCGTGGAGCCAGACGCATCGGGCCGCCCGATCGTGATTGACGGACGCGTCCTCGTGTCTGAAATCACGCAACTTTCCGTGGAGCAGACAACCGCCGGCGCGATCGTGCGGGCCACCGGTGTGACGCCCACGCAGGGCTATTACGACGCAGAGCTGGTGGAGGTAGAGCGGACCGAGAACGCTCTCGTCTACGAGTTCCGCGCCGCCGATCCCGGAAACGCCGGTACCCCGGGCCTGCAGCATATCGTGGCGGGAATCTCGCTCAGCGTCGGTGAATTGCAGGGCATCCGCTCGATCACGGTGATTGCACAATCCAATCGGCGCTCGGTCAGTCGACGCTAGGCATGGACCGGAACCGGCCCCTGCACTCAAATCGGGACAATCCGGATCTTCTGGCCCTTTGCGGACAGGGCCACCTTGCCGTTGAGCAACCGTTCCGCTTCGGCGCCGAAGACTTCGTGCCGCCAGCCGTGCGACCACGCGCCCTCGGTGTGGCCAGAGGCGATGTCATCGAGGTCGCTGGAGGATGCTATGAGCTTGGTCGCGACGCCTGCCTCCTCCGCCTTGGCCTTAAGGAGCACGCGCAACAAATCCGCCAGCGCAGGGTTCAGCGCTGAGCGATCCTTGCCCATTTCGGGCTTCGGGACATCTGAATTCGGCACGGCCAGTCCCTTCGCGACTGCCGCTACAAGACCTTCCGCGATTGGCCCCTTGCGGGCGTCGCGCAGCAGAAGGCGGGACTTGTTCAGATCCTCGACCGTTTTCGGCTTGGTCGAAGCCAGTTCCAGCAGCGCGTCATCCTTGACGACACGGTTGCGCGGAATGTTACGGTCTTGAGCATAGGCCTCGCGGAAGGCGGCCAGTTCCCGTGCGATCGCCACCATGCGCCCGGAATTCGACCGAAGTTTCAAGCGCTTCCATGCTTCCCTCGGCTCGACCACGTAATTGTCGGCATTGGTCAAATGCGCCAGCTCTTCCTCAAGCCAATGTGTCCGGCCCGAGCGCGCCAATTCTGCAGCCAGATGCTCGTAAATCTGGCGCAGGAACGTCACGTCGGCCAGCGCGTAGGTCTTCTGCGCGTCCGACAGCGGCCGACGCGACCAGTCCGTGAAGCGCGAGGATTTGTCGAGCGTAGCCTTGTTGATCTTGCGAACCAGCGTCTCGTATCCAACCTGATCGCCGAAACCGCAGACCATCGCGGCAACCTGCGTATCGAACAGCGGAGAAGGAACCAACCCGCCCTCGACATGGAAGATTTCCAGATCCTGGCGTGCGGCATGGAAGACCTTCACGACATCCTTGTTTCGAAACAGTTCGAAAAGCGGCTCAAGCGACAGGCCGTTTGCCAACGGATCGATCAGCACAGCGTCGGCGTCATCGTTCCCGGGTATCGCCAACTGCACCAGGCACAGTTGTGCGTAATAGGTGCGTTCCCTCAGGAACTCGGTATCGACGGTGACATAAGGTGCGCTTGCGGCGCGGGCGCAATAGGCAGCCAGCGCGTCGGTCGTGGTGATGGTATGTGGCACGGGAGAAATCGGCTTGTTTTGGGACGCTTTCTCCGCTGATAGAGGAGGACGCGCCGGAAGGAAAGAGACCCGCGGCGTCAGGGCAGATACACTGGCTGCCGGTCGCCGGACGCGAACCGGCGCAAGACCATCGGATAAAGCGCGTGTTCCATTGGCAGGATCCGTTCGGCCAGCCGTTCGGGCGTGTCGCCGGGCAGGAGCGGCACCCGGGCCTGACCCAGAATCGGCCCATCGTCCAGCGCGTCCGTAACCTGATGAACAGTGCACCCTGCCTCGGCGTCCCCCGCCTCGATTGCGCGGGCATGGGTGTGTAGGCCCTTGTATCTGGGCAGCAAGGATGGGTGGATATTGAGAATGCGCCCCTCCCACCCGCTGACAAAATCAGAGGTCAAGATGCGCATGAATCCGGCAAGACAGAGGATATCGGGGGCATGATCAGACAGCGAGCGGTGCAGTGCCGCCTCGAATGCCGCTCGATCTCCCGCGAAGGGACGATGATCCACCACAGCGGTGGCGATCCCCAAGCCCTCGGCTTTGGCAAGCCCTCCGGCTCCCGGCACGTTCGACAGGACGAGACACGGCCGCGCGGGATGATCGCCCCGCATGGAGCGGGTCAGCGCCATCATGTTCGACCCGCCGCCCGAAATCAGGATGGCGACCCGCAAGCTCACCCCAGACTGCCCTCGAAGGTCACACCATTGCCCTTGATGACCTGTCCGATCAGCATCGCTTCCCGCTCACCCATGCCCTGGAGTTGGTGCATCAGGGAAGGCACTCGGTCGGCTTGGACCACAACCGCCATGCCGATGCCGCAGTTGAAGGTCTTGAGCATTTCTGCGTCGTCGAGTCCGCCAGTGATCCGCAACCAGTCGAAGACCGGCGGCAAGTCCCACGAATCCAGCGCGATACTTGCGCCCAGCCCCTCGGGCAGGACACGCGGCAGGTTTTCGGTCAGCCCGCCGCCGGTAATGTGGGCCAGCCCGCGGACGCCGCCCGCGCGGATCAGGGCGAGCGCATGGTGCACATAGAGACGGGTCGGTGTCAGCAATTCTTGCCCCAAAGTGCCCGGCCCCCAGGGGCAGGACGCATCCCAGTCCAGTCCGGACGTTTCCACCAGTTTTCGCACCAGGGAATAGCCGTTCGAATGGACCCCGGACGAGGTGACGGCCAAGATAAGATCGCCCTCGCACACGCCTGACGGCAGCGCGCTACCACGTTCCATTGCGCCCACCGCGAAACCCGCAAGGTCGAAATCTCCCGGCGCATACATTCCCGGCATCTCGGCTGTCTCGCCCCCGATCAAGGCGCAACCGGACATGCGACACCCGTCGGCGATCCCCTCGACAATGCGCGCAGCGGCGTCGACCTCCAGCTTGCCGGTGGCAAAGTAATCGAGGAAAAACAATGGCTCTGCCCCCTGGCAGACAAGGTCGTTTACACACATCGCAACGAGGTCGATGCCGATCGTATCGTAGTGTCCGGTGTCGATCGCGATGCGCAGTTTGGTGCCCACACCATCGGTGGCCGCCACCAGGATCGGATCCTGATAGCCCGCCGCCTTAAGATCGAACAGCGCCCCAAAACCGCCCAGTCCGCTCATCACGCCAGGCCGGGACGTGGCCGCAGCGGCAGGCTTGATCCGGTCAACCAGCGCATTGCCCGCTTCGATATCCACGCCAGCGTGGGCATAGGTCAATTTGGTATCGGTCATGGCTGCGGCCCCCATCTGCAATCGCAGTCCCGTTACCAGCCGCGCGCCGCCTCGTCCATGGTGTGCAGGCGCATCGGTTGGACAAGGCACCTTGGGTCGCGCTACGACAAAGGAAAACAAGGAACGTGAAAAAGATGTCGCTAGGCTCCTTATCAACCGAGGTGTTCTTCATCATTGACGGCGACTGGCTGGAGGCACAGGCCTGCCTGCTTGCGCCTACCCTGAAACGGAACCTTTTGCCTGGCCAGATCGGTGTCGCCTACCTGCGGCAGGATTACCTGCACCGGTTGCATCCATTCACGCGCGCCGTTCTGGATGCCAGCAAGGTCGAACTGCGCACGATCCCCGAGACCGACGGCACCCATGCGCCATGGGCAAAGCCCTATCCCCACGGCAACAAGCTCCTTGCAGCCGCACAACCGCGCGATTGCGATATCTCGGTCTTTCTCGACACCGATACCATCTTGGTTGAACGAGTGAACTTCGCCGAGAAACTAGGCGACGCGCTGATCGCCGCCTGCGTATCGGACTATGCCTCGGCGGCGGGAAGCGATGCCGATTGGACCGCTTACTACGCCGCCTTCGGAATGGAGCCAACACAGGATCGCGTCCAGTATAATGGCGGGAGACAACTGGTTTCCTACCCTTATTTCAACGCCGGGGTGATCCTGTTTCGCGAACGCGAAGCCGACGGAACTCCGACACATCTGGGTCGCGACTGGCTGTCTGTCGCGCTACGGTTCGAACGGGAAGTGACACGCGAATACCCCCGCGCCAATATCGACCAATTCACCTTGCCGATCCTTGGCTATCTGCGCGGCATTCCGGTGCAAAGCCTTGACCAGGAAATGAATTTCAATGTTCAGGCCTTTGGCCAGGGCGAGAAGCAACGCCAAAGTATCGCCCACTACCACCGTCTTGGCATCTTGTGGTCCCACGATCGGCACGGTCGCATGGCGCTCGAGGCGCTAATCGGCGTGATGGGGCCCGACGCGGTGGAGACCTATCTCGACACTTTCGGCGCCCTTGCAAAGCGCAAGCGGATGAAGCGCCACATCGCGGCTGTTGCAGAGACTTCAGCCGCCGCGCGACCCTTCGGCGCGTCCCATGCGCGCACCGATCCATAGGAACAGGGCCAGCATCGCCAATGTCGCTGCGCTGACCATGCCCAATGCGCGCAGCCCCACTGCGTCGGCCATAACGGCGCGAAACCCCGGCACCAGCATGGCCGGGACGACCACGTTCAGGATCAGGTGGATGGAAACCATCACGCCCCAGATCGTTGCCCAGGCCCGAAAGTCCAGCGGCCCTTTCGCCCGGCGCAGGGTCTGTATCCCGATATCCATCGCGGGCACCGATGTCAGGATCACCGTGGTGGCAAGGGCATTGGGGATACCAAGGAAATTCACTGCCGCGATGTAGAGGACTCGCAGGCCAATCAACCAAAGCAGGTAGCGCAGCGCGAGGGAAGCCAAAGAGGGCATCGTCGGGTCTCCGGCAGGAACGGGTGGTTCTGCGATAGGTCAAGCTGGTCTGCGCCGCAACTGGCGCAAGGGTGCTTCCAACCGGCCTGTGGCTCTGCTACCTCTCGCGCGCAGATAGGGGGCCTGTAGCTCAATTGGTTAGAGCAGAGCGCTCATAACGCTTTGGTTGCGGGTTCAAGTCCTGCCGGGCCTACCACCTCCTCCGACATCAACCCAAGGCGCTTTCGCGCTTATCGTGGCAAGGTCAGGTTCACCCGAAGCCCGCCCATCGCAGCACTTTGCCCCAAGTCCAGAGTTCCCCCATGGCGGCGCGCAATATCGTCTGCAATGGCGAGACCAAGCCCCACGCCCGAGCCCTTGTTCTGGTTGCGCGCATCATCGAGCCGCATGAAGGGCAGGACCGCATCTGCCCGTCGATCGGCGGGAATGCCGGGACCGTCATCCTCCACGGTGAATCGCACCGCGCGCTCGATCAATGCGACGGAGACCCGGGCACGCGTGCCATAGCGCATGGCATTGGCCAAGACATTCATCAACGCGCGCTGCACAGCCATCGCACGCATCGGCACCTGTGCGCCCAAATCGGGCGCCACCAACTCGATCTGCCCACCACCGCGCCGTGCATTTTCCACCACGCGCCGGGCCAGCGCCAGCGGATCGCAGGGCTGAGCCATTTCCTCCGCCTCGCCGCGCACGTAATCGAGAAAGGCACTCACCAGCGCCTCCATCTCCTCGACATCATGGACAAGGCCCTCCATCTCCGGGCTATCCTCCATCATCCCCAGCGCCAGCCGCATTCTTGTCAGCGGCGTACGCAGATCATGGCTGACCCCTGATAGCATCAGGGTGCGCTGTTCCAGATGCCCTTCGATGCGCGCGCGCATGTCCAGGAACGCGCGCCCTGCAGAACGCACCTCGATCGCGCCGGAAGGGTGGTAATCCGCATGCCGCCCCTTTCCGAAAGCCTCCGCCGCGTCCGCCAGCCGCCGGATAGGTCGCAACTGATTGCGCAAAAAGACGATGGCTACCAGCGTGATCAGGACGCCTGTGCCCATCATGATGACCAGCAATTGATGCGGCGCGGGCGCCGAGACGCGCCGCCGTGAAGTGGTCAGGGCAACCTGCCCGTTGACGCCGCGCTCGACCAACACTTGCACTGCGCGCTCGTTGCTGCGCAGGTCCACACCCGCAAGTTCGGTCAACTGCGCGTCCAGCACTTCGATCACCGTCACCCCCGAGAGATCGTAGAAGTACCTCAAGCGCCCACCGTCGAAACCGGGCTCACCGATCTCGATCGCGAGGGCCTCCGCTATCGCCTCGGCCGCGGCAAGACCGGCAGAATCCATGGTGTCAAGGATAAGGCGCAGGTCCAGCGACAGGGCCGTAGTCAGCTGGCGGGTCACACCCTCGAAATGGCGTTGCAGAAAGACCGAGCTGACGACAAGCTGGATGGTGACCACAGGCACGATCAGGATCAGGGCCGTCCGCCCATAGAGCCCACGGGGCAGAAAGTGCTTGATCCAGGCGGAGACGGTCATGGGCGCAATCTATGCGGGAGGCTGCCGATCATGCAAAGCGAAACCACCAAGGCGGAGGTGCTTTGCCCAGGTTTACGGCGGGTGACTGCACCCAACCCATCACCACTGACATTCACTGGCACGCAGACCTACCTGCTGGGAGATGGATCTGTCGTGGTGATTGACCCCGGACCAGCGCTGCCCGCCCATCTCGACGCGATCCTTGGTGCCCTGCACCCCGGTGAAAGGGTCGTCCAAATCCTGGTGACCCATTCGCATCTCGATCACTCGCCCCTCGCCCGTCCACTGGCCGAGGCCACGGGCGCAGCCGTTCTGGCGGCTGGACCCTCCGACTGGGGCCGCAGCCCGGTGATGGCTGCATTGGCGGCTGGCGGCGCCGTAGGTGGCGGAGAAGGCGTGGATGCCGGTTTTGCTCCTGACGCAATGATTGCCGAAGGGGACACGATCGACGGGCCATGGGGGCGGATCGAGGTGCTCGAGACGCCGGGCCACATGGCCAACCATCTCAGCTTCGCATGGAACGACGGACTGTTTTCCGGCGATCTGGTGATGGGATGGTCGACCTCGCTGGTGTCGCCGCCCGATGGCGACATGACAGCCTTCTATGCCTCTGTCGCGCGCCTCGCGGCGCGGGACGACGGCATCTTCTATCCCGGCCACGGGGATCCGGTGACGGGACCGCAAGTCCGCGCCACCGAGTTGATCGCTCATCGACATGGCCGCGAGTCGCAGATCCTCTCGATGTTGGCGCAATCCGGCCCTGCAACCGCCACGACGCTCGCCCGCGCGATCTACACCGATTTGTCTCCCACCTTGCTGCCTGCGGCTACGCGCAACGTGTTGGCACACCTGATCGACCTGTCCGAGCGCACCTTGGTCTCGCCCGAAGGGCCCATCACCGCAAACACCTGTTTTGCCCGTTCGTGAAATTTTCCGGTTTCCCCCACTGGACGCCCCAAAACCCCGTTGTTATACGCCACTTCAGTTCCGGCGTAGCTCAGCGGTAGAGCAGTTGACTGTTAATCAATTGGTCGTAGGTTCGATCCCTACCGCCGGAGCCAAAAATTCCCAAGAGTAACAATACGTTGCTTGCTAACCCAGTGGTTGGCTCATGGGGAAATTTGGCGTGAATAGGCAAATAATAGGCAACTCGCCCCGGATCACTGGACACTACATCTGCGCGGTAGAGCAAGCGATGGGTTGTCGGGCTGTCGGTTCACACCGAAATCGCCTAGCTGCTTCAACAGCTTCCTCAGGGCGAAGCGCCTCGCCAAAGCGCTACCACCTGTGATGAGCGTTTGAGATTGGGCCTCCAACCCTTCAAGAGGCGCATAAAGACGCCCAAGGAGAGGCTTGAGTGGGTTTCGATGGAGTGATGGGGCGCTGCATGAATGACACCGCTTTGCGCCCTTTACCGCACGTGACGCCGTTCCGATCATCCCGATCCGAAAAAACGGGCGCCTCTGGAAAGAGGACGGCCCCGCAGCACGCGCCAGGAACGACACCCTGCGCGCGACGCGATACTACGGCAGGGCCTTCTGGAAACGCTGGACAGGATACCACGCCCGCAGCCGGATCGAGGCTAAAATGCGCTGCCTGAAATCCTTCGGCGAGCGCATCATGGCAAGAGATCCCGACAGACAAACCGCCGAAATCCACATCCGCATCGCCCTCATGAACCGCTTCAACGCTCTCGGCACCGCCGAGATCGTCCGCGTGGCATGACCTCAGCAGGGTAAGGGGCAATCACGCCCCCGGCGCGAGTTGCGCAACAACGCCGCTCAAGAGTGTCTGCGAAATTGTCAAAAAACGACATGGCCTGCGCGGTGCCAAAACGCGGGGGCTTTGCAGCGCATCCGAGGATCAATTGCGGAGACACAAGCTGAAGTCCAGCACCAGCAACACAGTATTTTTTCATAAAACCATATATTTAATAGAAGGAAGTATGCTGGGCCGCTCACATAGCAATCAGAACAGTTCAAGATCGCGCTGCAAATGCCAAGATTGGCGTCGCCCAGAATTCCCGCATTTTGCCCAATTATTGAGCACAACGGCCATCAGCTTCCCCGAAAAATGTCGTGTTCAGAACAGTTCCCTTGATGCCCGCGCTCAGTTGATTACGTCACGAGTCAGTCAATCCTTCACTCTTCGGAGCAGTATTCTAGGCTCCATCCAGTGGCGTCTTGCGCCGATGTCAATCCGCCCCCAATCGCAGGCATGCAAACGATGAATATCCGGTCAAGGACCGCTAACCCCGCCCGACAGAACCGCCCCTATGACCGGATCGCCGTTATTGGCGGCGGTGCCTGGGGAACGGCCCTCGCCGCGGTGGCGGCGACCGCCGGACGCGATGTGACGCTTTATAGCCGCAGGGACGACGTGGCTCGCGCGATAACTCATGACCATCGAAATCCTGCATACCTGCCCGATGTCGCATTGCCCGACTCTCTCAAGGCCACATCCGATCTGTTGCAATCGCTGCATGGAGCAGATGCTGTCATGCTGGTGGTCCCGTCGCGTTCCATGCGATCTGTCGCGGCCCGGATTGCGCGCCACCTCGCGCCGGGTACGCCGGTTGCAGTCTGCACGAAAGGGATCGAGCCGGTGACTGGCCTGCTGATGAGCCAGGTCGCGGAAGAGGAAATGCCGGGCGCGGTCCTTGGCGCAATATCCGGCCCAACCTTCGCGCGCGAGACGGCGCTCGGCCATCCCACCGCCGCCACGGTGGCCTTTCCCTTCACCCATCAGGACCGTCTGACCCCCCATGCCAGCCCCGCAGCGCGTTTTGCGTTGTCGCTCAGCACCGCGTCATTCCAGACTTATATCTCGGACGACCTCGTGGGGGTGGAGATCGGCGGCGCGGTCAAGAACGTGATCGCCATCGCTTGCGGAATGATGACCGGAGCAGGCTTCGCCGAGAACACGCGCGCGGCCCTCATCACCCGCGGCATGGACGAGATGAAGGCATTGGCTGCAGCCCTTGGCGGGCGGCGAGAGACCGTGACAGGCCTGTCGGGCGCGGGCGATCTGACGCTGACCTGTTCCAGCACGACGTCGCGTAATATGTCCCTCGGTGTACAACTGGGCAAGGGCATCGCGCGCGGACAGTGTTTCGAGGGTCGCCCGGTTGTGGTCGAGGGCGAGGCAAATGCCACCTCCGTGATTGACCTTGCGGCGCGGGTCGGCGTATCGATGCCGATATGCGAGACCGTGAACGCCATCCTGAACGGCGATGCGCCGCTGATCGAGGCATTTCGAACCCTCTGGACCCGCCCGATCGAAGGGGAGCCACAAGCGCTCGATATCTCCCTTGCGAACCCTGTAGAGGCCGCTTTGGCGGTAGCCCCTCTGTCCGCATCCTCCGCAACCGCCGACCCCATCCCGGAAACGTCGTGACATGACGGAAGCGAACACCATGCTTTCCGGTCATCACATGGTGCTGGCAACCGATCTTGATGGCACCTTTCTGGGTGGCAGTGATACTGATCGGGACAACCTCTACGAGTGGGTGCGCGATCAGCGCGACAGCGTCGGTCTGATCTTCGTCACCGGTCGCGATCCGCAATTCATCGGCGAACTGTGCGCCTCGGGCCGCGTGCCTTGGCCGGACTACGTTGTCGGCGATGTCGGCACGACCATTGCTCATGTGGATTCGGATGGCACCATCACTCCGATCGCCCCTTTGGAGGCCGCTATCGCCTCGGCTTGGGACGACCGCGGGGACCAAGTGCGCGCGCGGCTTGAGGGGTTGTCCGGACTGTCTCTCCAGAAAACCGAATTCCGCTACCGCGTCAGCTACGACATGGACCCGGCGCAGTTCGACGAAACCGCCCTGCGCATCGTTGCGCAGCTAGGCGCCGATGCCCTGATCTCGGACAACCGCTACTTCGACGTGTTGCCGCGCGGGATCAGCAAGGGACCATCGCTGCTGCGCCTGATCGACTATCTGGACGTCACGAGAAGCCGGGTGCTGGCGGCGGGCGACACCCTCAATGACCTGTCAATGCTGGTGGCAGGCACACCGGCCGTCGCGGTCGGCGGTGCGGAACAGGCCCTGCTGGATGCGCTGCCTGCGAGCAGCCAAGCACCGATCTATCGCGCGAATGCCGTTGGCGCTGCCGGGATCCTTGAGGCCATTCATGCGTTGGACTTGCACCCCAGCCCCGCAAAGGTATAGCCCATGGCCTCCGATTTCGTGATCGTCTACCACCGACAACCCTATGAAGAGGTGGAGGAAAACGGCAAAATCATCTTTCGCGAAAATGCCAGCCCCAACGGCATCGTCCCCACCCTCAAGAGCTTTTTCGGAAAGGCCGAGCATGGCGCCTGGATCGCGTGGAAGCTTGCGGATGACCCCTCCAACCCGGAATTCGAGCGTGTAGTCGAAATCGAAGATGCCCATGGCAAATACACTGTGTCCCGCTTGCCACTGACCGCCGATCAGGTCTCCAGCTTCTACCATATATCGTCCAAGGAAGCCTTCTGGCCGATCCTGCACAGCTTCAAGGAAAGGTATAATTACGACCCCGTCGACTGGCCCACATTCCGAGAGGTAAATTGGGCGTTCGCCGAGGCCACCGCCCGCGAAGCCAGCCCCGGCGCGCGGGTCTGGGTGCATGACTACAACCTCTGGCTGGTGCCCGGCTACCTGAGGCAATTGCGTCCCGACCTCGTCATTTCGTTCTTCCACCACACGCCCTTTCCCGCCGCCGACATGTTCAATGTCCTGCCGTGGCGAAAAGAGATCGTCGAAAGCCTGCTGGCCTGCGATGTGGTCGGCTTCCACATTCCGCGTTATGCGGCGAATTTCGTTTCGGTCGCGCGCAGCCTTTTCGATGTCAGCGTTCTGAAACGTCACGCCATCGATCCCGACCTGATCTCGGAAGGCACCGCGCTTAGCGAACGCAGTGCGCCATCTCTGATCTCCTATCAGGATCGCATGATCTCGATCAGTTCCGCTGCAGTGGGCGTCGCAGTTGACTTCATCGAAAGCCGTGCGAGCGATCCGGATGTGCAGACGCAGGCGGCCGAGATCCGCGACAGCCTCGACGGTGCAAAGTTGATCCTCTCGGTCGGCCGCACCGACTACACCAAGGGCGGAATCGAGCAACTTGAAAGCCTCGAGCGGATCCTGACCGTCAATCCCGACCTACGTGGCCGCGTCCGGCTGATGCATGTATCGGTCAGCGCAAATCGCAACATGACCAGCTATGAGAGCATCCAGGCCGGCATCGAGGAAACGGCGGGCCGCATAAATGGCCGCTTCGGCACGTTGAACTGGCAGCCGATCGCACTGATTTCCCGGGCGATCCCTTTCGATGACCTCATCAAGTATTATCTCGCCGCAGATGTGGCATGGATCACGCCGCTTGCCGATGGTATGAACCTTGTCTGCAAGGAGTTCGCGGCCTCTCGCATGGACGAGGACGGCGTTCTGGTGCTATCGGAATTCGCCGGAGCTGCGGTGGAATTGTCCTCCGCCGTCATCACCAACCCATTTTCCAATCGCTCCATGGACAGCGCCATCCTGCAGGCGCTCGGCATGCCCGTCGAGGAACGGCGCGAACGAATGGCCGCGCTGCGCCGCAAGGTCAAGCGGTTTTCCGTCGAAGCCTGGGGCGCCACACAGGACGCCGAGTTCGCGGATGCAGCAGCGCGACGAAGCTAGGGTTCAGTTCTTGCCCTTCGGCAATGCAGGTCCTGCCTGATCCGGCCCCAAAAGCGCGCCTTCGGCGCTCGGAAAACAAGCAAACTCCTCATCGCCGGCCGGAATCTCGAAGCTGTTCTTGCCTCCCCAGTGACCGCTGGCGATCTTTATCCGGTCGAATATCTGTCAGTCGTCTCTTCCCTTCCTGGCTCTCGGGTGTTCGACAAGCCTTCCGCTGGCGACCCGGCCTCCTCCGTCTCTCTTCCACTGGCCTGGGTCGTCAGCGCCCATTTTTGCGGAATGGCCGCGCGCCTTGCCCCATTCCCGCCACAATCCCGCCCAACAAATCGCCCGAATCTCTCAATAACCTTGCGCCAAAAGGCAAAAAAAATGGAGCAGTCCCATGCCACCCCCCAAGCCAAAACCCGCCATGGGTCAGACACCCAACAAGGAACATCCAGTCCCTGTCCGCTTTTCGGATTGGGCCAGTATCTGATATCCTCGCGGCCACGCCGAAACGCCCGAGATCAACATCAGCCACGTCTGCGACACCGTCGCAGCACACGTGACCATCATCCGGACCAGCGGCCCCGCACAGTCCGAGATATCGGCGCTTGCCGGGATCACCACCGACCAAGGCATGCACCTTCCTGGCGACAATGGCGGCATTGTCGCCAGTTTGATCGAAAGCAGTGGGTTGGCATTGCACGCTTGCAAGCCAAGATTATCTGCGCCCGCGGCCGGACCACGTCTGCGACCCCGATGGAAACAGAGATGAAGGGAGGCTTGACCGCGAGATCCATTTCGCCATCAGGAAGGGGCCATCCAACTGAGTATTCGACGGCCCACTTCCCGAGATTGGTCGTGGATCAACCGACCAATTCAAGCCCGGCAAAGAAATAGGCGATCTCTTCTGCAGCGGTTTCTGACGCGTCCGAGCCGTGAACCGAATTTTCGCCGATCGACAACGCGAATTCCTTGCGGATCGTGCCCTCCGCAGCCTCAGCGGGGTTGGTCGCCCCCATCACTTCGCGGTTCTTCGCAATGGCATCCTCGCCTTCCAGCACCTGTACGACAATCGGCTCGGAGGCCATGAACTCGCACAGTTCATCATAGAACGGACGCGCCGAGTGGACCGCGTAGAACACACCGGCCTGCGCCTTGGTCAGGTGGATGCGCTTTTGCGCGATGATGCGCAGGCCCGCCGCCTCGAACTTGGCGTTGATCGCGCCGGTCAGGTTGCGCCGGGTGGCGTCGGGTTTGATGATCGAGAAGGTGCGCTGAATGGCCATTGGGTCTGCTCCGCTTGGGGACTGAGATTTTGCCGGTGCGCTAACATGGGCTTGCGTGATTGGAAAGGCCCTCGCATCGGCCTGCTGCAGCTTGAAGGATGCACCGGCATTCGAGACTCCACGGAAATCATGGCCCGATCTGGCCGCCACGCAACCGATTACACCAACGCCCTCTTCATTCCAGCGCAGGACTGTCCGGTTGCGATAGCGGTGGCCCCGGCCAGATCCGGCACCATCGCGGACCTGCATTATCAGCGCCTGCACTGCATGACGCACCCAGTACTCCGACCAGCGATCACATGATCTGCGCCGTGCGGGCCAGGCGTGATGGAATCCAAGTAGAGAAACGCGGTGACTTCCGCGCGGCCTTCTTTTCCAAAGGCCAGCCTCGCATGCGCGCATCGCCGCTGACCATCAAGCTCGGTTGGGTGGAGCACCATGACGCGAACGCGCACATTGATCGATCGATCCGGCCTCCCCGGGCTTCGCGGCACTCCTCCCCGATCTTGCGATCCCGACCTGCGCCGCGACAAGAAACAAGCGCGCCTGATCGCGCCAGGCCGAATTCACCGCTGGCACCTTGCGCGCCTCTTTGCTAACCCGCGCCCATGTTGCGTATCAATGACATCGGATATTCCGTCGCCGGCCGCTCTCTGATCGAAGGCGCCTCCGTCACCATTCCTGCCGGCCACAAAGTTGGCATCGTGGGCCGGAACGGCACCGGCAAAACCACCCTGTTCCGCCTGATCCGGGGCGAACTTGCGCTGGACGCAGGCTCCATCACCATGCCCAACGGCGCCAAGGTCGGGGGCGTGGCACAAGAGGTGCCTTCTTCCAACACATCCCTCATCGACACCGTTCTGGAAGCCGACACCGAACGCGCTGCCCTACTGGCCGACACCTCGCAAGACCCCCACCGCATCGCCGAGGTGCAGGCGCGGCTCGCCGATATCGATGCCTGGGGGGCAGAAGCGCGCGCCGCCACCATCCTGCGCGGCTTGGGCTTCACCCATGAAGAACAACTCATGCCCTGCTCCGCTTTCTCGGGCGGCTGGCGGATGCGAGTGGCGCTGGCTGGTGTACTGTTCGCGCAGCCCGACCTTTTGCTGCTGGACGAGCCAACCAACTATCTCGACCTCGAAGGCGCGCTTTGGCTCGAGTCCTATCTCGCCAAATACCCACATACCGTGCTGGTCATCTCCCATGACCGCGAGCTTCTGAACCGCGCCGTGGGCCATATCCTGCACCTCGCCGACAAGACGCTGACCTACTATACCGGCGGGTATGACACATTTGCCCGGACACGCGCGGAACGGCGTGCCGTGCAAGCGGCGGCGGCCAAGAAGCAGGACCTGCAGCGCGCCCATTTGCAAAGTTTCGTGGACCGCTTCAAGGCCAAGGCCTCCAAGGCCAAACAGGCCCAATCCCGCGTGAAAATGCTGGAGAGGATGGAAACCATCCGCGCGCCCGAAGACGCCGCCCGCACCGTCTTCACCTTCCCCGAGCCGGAAGAACTCAGCCCGCCCATCGTGGCCATGGACAACACCGCCGTAGGCTATACCGACACGCCAGTACTCAAACGCCTGAACCTGCGGCTGGACCAGGACGATCGCATCGCGCTTCTGGGCCGCAACGGCGAGGGCAAATCGACCCTGTCTAAGCTGCTGGCCGGCAAACTCGGCGCAATGGAAGGGCGTGTCACAGCTTCGTCGAAGCTCCGCATCGGATATTTCGCACAACACCAGGTGGACGAATTGCACCTGGATGAGACACCCCTCGACCACATCCGCCGCGAACGCCCCACCGACGCACCGCCGAAACTGCGCGCGCGCCTCGCCTCTTTCGGTCTCGGTGCGGATCAGGCCGATACACTGGTGGCCAAGCTTTCCGGCGGCCAGAAGGCCCGCCTGTCGCTTCTGCTTGCCACGATCGACGCCCCGCATCTGCTGATCCTCGACGAGCCGACCAACCACCTCGACATCGAGTCGCGCGAGGCGCTGGTGGAGGCGCTCACCGCCTATTCCGGCGCAGTCATCCTCGTCAGCCACGACATGCACCTGCTTTCCCTTGTCGCCGACCGTCTCTGGCTGGTGAAAGACGGACATGTCGCGCCCTACGAAGGCGATCTGGAAACCTACCGCCTGTCGCTCCTTTCCACCGAACCCCGCGCCCCGAAGCAGGAGAAGCCGAAGCCCGAACGGCCCTCCCAATCCGAGATCAAGGACCTGAAGGCCGAGGTCAAACGCGCGGAGGCCCGCATCGAGAAGATCGAGGAGATGCGGGAGAAACTGGCAAAGAAGCTCTCCGACCCATCCCTCTACGATGAGGCCCGCGCTGGCGAACTGACCACATGGCAGAAGAAATACGCGGAAATCATGGACGGTCTGCATCGTGCGGAGGCCCTGTGGGAGAAGGCCGCCGGGGCCCTCGAACGCGCCAAGGCCAACTGAGCACACCCCACAAGGGTCCGATCAGGACGAACTGCCCAGGGGGGCCTCGGGAAAGGCCACAAGACTGGCGCGACGCGCATTCTCCTTGCAGAAAGAAAATGCGGCACAGGCCGCTCACTTTTGACTAGGGTCAAAACCCATGGACTTCACCCTCTACATTTCCGCCTTTGTGACGCTTTTCGTCATCATAGACCCAGTCGGTCTTGCGCCTCTTTTCGTGGCGCTCACTCAAGGCATGACGCCGCGCAGGCGCCGTGTCATCGCTCTGCGTGCCTGCCTGACAGCGCTGGCACTACTTACCCTTTTCGGCCTCGCTGGCGAAGCGATCCTCGGTTTCCTCGGAATATCACTCGCTGCTTTCAGGATCGCGGGTGGCATCCTGCTGTTCCTCACCGCACTCGACATGTTGTTCGAGCGTCGGAGCCAGCGTCGCCAGGGTCAGGCTGACAAATCCGAAGCCGCCGAGAACCACACCGATCCATCGGTCTTTCCGCTTGCCATTCCACTAATCGCAGGCCCCGGCGCCATCGCGTCGATGATCCTGTTGACGGGGCAGGACACTTCCACCGTGCACCTTTTCGCCATTCATGGCGTCATGGCCCTGGTGATCGCGGTGGTGATAGTGCTGTTCCTGCTGGCCGGGCCGATGGAGCGCGCCCTTGGTCCCACTGGCATCAACGTGGTCACGCGCCTGCTTGGGATGCTACTGGCGGCCTTGTCGGTGCAATTCGTCATCGACGGGCTGCAAGATCTCCACGTTTTCTGAACCGTGCCTATATATCCCCCATGTTCGACGCCGATCGCACCGCATCCCTGATCTACCTTGTCCTGCTCGGCTGTGCCGTGGCGGGCTGGTTCTTCGTATCCCAGCGACGGAACCTGGGCAAAATGATGCAATATGCCGCGATTTGGGGGTTCATCTTCCTTGGCGCGATCGTCGCTGTGGGGCTCTGGATGGATATCCGGGACGATTTCGCCCCCCGGCAATCCGTCTTGAGCGACGGCACGATTTCCGTGCCCCGCGCGGCGGACGGGCATTTCTACCTGACGCTCGACGTCAACGGCGTGCCAACCCGCTTCGTCGTCGACACCGGTGCTTCGGACATCGTCCTGACACTTGCCGACGCGCAGGCGGCGGGCATTGCCACCGATCTGCTGATCTATTCCGGTCGCGCCAACACAGCCAACGGAGCGGTGGAGATTGCTCCGACACGGATCGACACGCTGAGCCTCGGCGGCATCCCGGATACGAACGTGCGGGCCGTCGTCAATAGCGGGGACATGCGCGAAAGCCTTCTGGGCATGGCTTATCTGAGCCGTTTTTCGCGGTTGGTCATCGCCGAAAACCAGTTGGTGCTGGAGCGTTAGACAGCGTCCCGGCTCGCCCCGCCGCTTTCGGCTTTCATGTCCCACCGTCCCGAGGCCTCGGACCAGTATTTCGCCGCGACCCCCGCGCCCGTCAGGGTCTTCCATTGTTCTCGCGCGCCCTGCACCGCTCCGTCGTCATGACCGTCGAACAGCACCATGACGCGCTCCATCGCCGCAACCTCGTCCGGTGTCACGCCCGCGCCCTCCACGCTCACCAGACAGTGCGGATCGTTGCCCATAGCGCCGGACGTCAAAAGCACCGGCTGTTCCGCGCCCCCCGTGCGCCCGTGCGGCAGGAAGCCGTCAGGCGGCTCCAGCCACAACCGGTCGTCGATGCGGTCAAGCAGCGCCTCTGTCCGCCCGCGCACCGCCACTCGCCATCCAGCGGCGAGTGATTTCTCCAGCAGGACCCGCAGAGTGACCTCCAGCGGCCGTTCCGTCAGATGGTAGAAATACACCTCACCCATGGACATACCCCGCGATCCTGAAGTGATACATCAACTCTCGTAGGCATCCTGCACCATACGGTTCAAAGCCATCACGCCCCAGCCAGTCGCCCCCTTCGGCGCCAGCATCGTGTCCTTCGTCACGCTCGCCACGCCCGCGATGTCGAGGTGGATCCACGGTGTATCGGGCTTTACGAAACGTTGCAGGAACTGCGCCGCGGTGATCGAGCCGGCAGGCCGTCCGCCGACGTTCTTCATGTCCGCAATCCGCGATTTCAACTGGTCGTCATAGGCTTGTCCCAGTGGCATCCGCCAAGCGCCCTCCCCCTCCGCATCGGCTGCCCTCAAAAAAGTGCTGCAGAACGCATCGTTGTTGGAGAAGACGCCTGCGTTTTCATGGCCGAGGCCGATGATGATCGCGCCCGTCAACGTTGCAAGGTCAACCATGCCGGTCGGATCGAACCGCTCCTGCGCGTACCACATGATGTCGCACAGCACCAAACGCCCTTCCGCATCCGTGTTGATGATCTCCACCGTGTCGCCCTTCATCGAGGTCACGACATCACCGGGCCGGGTTGCGCGCCCGTCGGGCATGTTCTCGACCAGACCGACAATGCCGACCACATTGGCGGCTGCCTTGCGCAACGCCAGCGTCCGCATCACACCTGCGACAACACCCGCGCCGCCCATGTCCATGGTCATGTCCTCCATGCCTGCGGCGGGCTTCATGCTGATGCCGCCGGTGTCGAAGACGACGCCCTTGCCGATCAGCGCGAGGGGCTTCTCGTCGCCACCGCCATGCCACTTCATGACAACGACCTTGGAGGGACTTTCGCTGCCCTGCCCCACGGACAGCAAGGTCCGCATGCCGAGTTTGGCCAGATCGGCCTCCTCCAGCACTTCGACCTCCAGCCCCAGCGATTTCATCGCCACCAACCGGTTTGCGAATTCTTCGGTGGTCAGGACGTTGGCTGGTTCATTGACCAGATCGCGGGTGAAGAACACGCCCTCTGCCACGGCGAGGGCAACCTGTGCCTCGGCCCGTGCCGCATCGGGTTTGGCGCACTGGATCACGGATCCGGCTCGCTCTGTCCGATCCGACGTCTTGTGCGTATCGAAATCGTAATCCCGCGCCGCCAAACCCAAGGCGAGGTCGGACAGCCGCGTGGTCGATCCGGCGCATATCAATAGTGCATCAATTCCCTTGAACTGCGCCAGCGCCGCGCCCGCGCGACGGGCCTCTTCGACCGAGGGTCGCCGATCCAGCTTCACGACCAGAAGCGCCGTGGCTGCCAGCCCCGTCGGAAACCCGAGGGTGAACCCCTCGCCCGTCTTCACCTTGTCCCAGCGATCGCTTTCCACGAGGCGCGAAACTGCTTGCTTGACCAACCGGTTCACCCGGCGTCCCGCATTGTCCAACTTGCCGTCCGGAGTGACCAGGATGGCCAGCTTCCCCTCGGCACCGGCAATGGCGTCGAGGTTGGTCTCGGCAAAGTTGATCGGGGTGAGGCTGGTCATGGGGTAGCTCCGTTCACGGTCAGAAAGTGACATTCAGGACGCGACCTTAGGCGGGCGTCCCGCGCTTGGAAAGATCGCCCCTACGCAACCGTGCAAAACTCGCCTAAAACATAGATGACGCGCCGGGCAGCCAGCCCGGCACCGGATATGGGGGGGCAGTCACTGGGCCAGTACGACAGATACATCCTGCGACAGCTGGTCACGCTGTTCGGGTTCTTCAGCCTGGTGCTGGTGTCGGTCTATTGGGTCAACCAGGCCGCGCGCTTGTTCGATTCACTGATTGCCGATGGTCAGAATGTCGGTGTCTTTCTGGAGTTTTCCGCCCTGACCCTGCCGTGGATCGTTCAATTGATCCTGCCGGTTTCAGCCTTCGTGGCCACGCTCTACATCTTCAACCGCCTGATCGGGGACAGCGAAATGGTGGTGCTGCAGACGGCTGGTCTTTCGGCTTTGCGCCTGATCCGGCCTGTCTTTCTGTTCGGTCTGCTGATGGCGCTGCTGGTGGGCTTGCTCGGCAACGGCCTCGCCCCGGTCGCCCGCAGCCAGTTCATCGACCGCTCGAACGAGGTGCGCGACGACCTGACCGGGCAGCTGCTGCGGGCGGGCGCGTTCATCCACCCGACTGGCCAACTGACGGTCTATATCCGCGACATCACCGAGCTTGGAGAATTTCGCGACCTGTTTCTGCAAGATGCTTCTTCCCCGGGAGTGGAGGTGACATATACCGCCACCACCGCGCTGCTGGTCCGCTCCGCAAGCGGACCGCGGCTGGTGATGTTCGACGGCGTGGCGCAGACGCTCGACCTCGAGACCGGGCGTCTTGCCACTGTTTCGTTCAGCGACTTCACCTATGATATCGGCGGGCTGATCAACACTGACCGTCGCCGTCAGATAGATGTGCGCGAGATGTCGACCGGCGCGCTTCTCCGGGCCGATACCGAGCTGTCGGAGGCGTTGAACCTGCCTGTCTCCCACATGCTTTTCGAGGGCCATGACCGTATCGCGCAATCCCTTTTCGTGATCTTCCTGCCCTTGATCGCGGCGGCGTCGCTGATGCTCGGGGCGTTTTCGCGTTTCGGGGTGTGGAAACAGATCCTGATCGCCGTTGCGCTGGTGCTGCCGATGCAACTGGTTCGCAATGCCTCGGAAGCGGTCGTGCGATCCGATGCCAATTCCTGGCCCGTGGCCTATGCGCAACCGATCCTGGCCGCGATCGTTGCAGCGGCCATGATCGCGCTGGCCATGCGGCCCCGCAACGGCTGGCGCGAGATACCGGCATGATCCTGCACCGTTATATCGCCCTGCGTTTCCTGCGCGCCTTCGGGATCGTGATGGCCGTTTTCGTGGCAATCCTGCTGCCGATCGACATGGCGGACCAGTTGCGTCGGATCGGGTCCGACCACGGCTTTTCGGCGGTGCTGGAGCTGGCGTTGCTGAACCTGCCGCGCAGCTTGAACGGGCTGATGCCCCTGTTCGTGATACTGGCCGCGCTGGTGCTGTTCCTTGGTCTTGCGCGCACGTCCGAGCTGGTGGTGATCCGCGCAGCCGGGCGCTCTGCCCTGAAGGCGGCGGCGTCCCCGGTGGCGGTTGCCGTGCTGATCGGGCTGTTGTCGCTTCTGATCCTCAATCCGCTGGTCGCCTCGACCGCGCGGCAATACGACCTGACCCTGGCGCGCCTGCTGGGGCAGGAAAGCCGCACGGTATCCGTGTCCGGGCAGGGGCTCTGGCTTCGGCAAGGGGTGCAAAGCGAACAGACCGTGATCCGCGCCGCCGCCACCAACTTCGACGGCACACATCTGTTCAACGCGTCCTTTTTCACCTTCGACGCCAATGGGCAAATGCTGGAACGCATGGATGCCGCCGAAGCGATACTGGAACGCGGCGCCTGGACCCTGAGCAACGTGAAGCGCTGGCCGCTGGCGGGAGCTGCGAACCCGGAGGCGGACGCACAGGAATTCGCAACCCTCACCCTGCCATCAACCCTGACGGCCGAGCAGATCCGCGACAGTTTCGGCAGCCCCGAAACCATTCCCATCTTCGAGCTGCCCGCCTTCATCCGGCAATTGAACGCCGCCGGTTTCGCCGCCCTGCAACACCGAACGTGGTTCCAGATGCAACTGTCTTCGCCGCTGCTTCTGGCCGCAATGGTGCTGATCGGGGCGGGCTTCACCATGCGCCACACCCGCTTTGGCAAGACCGGAGTGATGGTTCTGTCCGCCATCCTTCTGGGCTTCGCGGTTGTCTTTCTGCGCCGCTTCGCCGAGGTCCTGGGAGAGACCGGGCAGGTTTCAGCAACACTCGTCGCCTGGACACCGCCCGTCGCAGCAATTCTCTTGGCTCTGGGGCTTCTATTGCATACGGAGGACGGATGAAGGCCCGCGCGAGCATTCTCGTGGCGGTCTTGTGGACCGCGATCCTCTGCGTCGGCATGCCCGCCGCGGCACAGGTTGGTCCGACCCTTCCGCCTGCCACGCTGATCGCCGACAACATTCGATTCGATGGCACGTCCTCCGTCACGGCGCGTGGCGCAGTGGAGGTGTTCTACAACGGGGCACGACTGCGGGCGCAGTCCATCTCGTTCGATGGCGCAACCGACAGCCTGCAAGTGCAAGGCCCCCTGACCCTGACAGATGCCGGCGGCAATACCGTGATCGTGGCCGAGTTCGCCCAGCTTTCCGCCGATCTGCAAAATGGCGTGCTGCAATCGGCGCGGCTGGTGCTGGACCGGCAACTGCAGATCGCCGCGACCGAAATCAACCGCGTCGACGGGCGCTATACGCAACTCTACCAGGCCGTGGCGTCATCGTGCGAGGTCTGCTTCGAGAACCCGACGCCGCTGTGGGAAATCCGCGCCCGCCAGATTATTCACGACGAGGTGGAGCAACAACTCTACTTCGATCGCGCGACGTTTCGCGTTTTCGGGATCCCCGTCTTCTACCTGCCCCGGATGCGTCTGCCCGACCCGACGCTGGAGCGCGCCACGGGCTTTCTTGCGCCATCGCTGCGGGCCGATGACCGCACCGGCACGCAATTGCTGGTCCCCTACTTCCTCGAACTTGGCGCCAACCGCGATGTGACGATCACGCCCTGGATCGGCCTCGGCACCCAGACGGTCGAGTTGCGGTATCGCCAGGCCTTCCGAAACGGGCGGCTGGACGCGATTGGCGCCGTGACCTGGGACGATCTGACCAGCAGCCCCACCCGCGCCTACCTGTTTTCTGATGCCCGTTTCGATCTGCGACATGATTTCGTGCTGGACCTTCAGGTGCAGGCCGTCAGTGACCAGGGATACCTGACGACCTATGACTTCTCGGATCTGGACGTTCTGGAAAGCTATGCCCAGCTCAGCCGCGTGCGGCGGGACGAGTATCTCGAAGCCTCCGCGACGTTGTATCAATCCCTGCGTGAAGGGGTCGATAACGAGACCCTCCCGACCCGCGTCGCCCATGCCGAGATATCGCGCCGCTACACCCCCGGGTTGATCGGCGGAACCCTGACGGCAGACCTGGAAGGCACCGGGTTCTATCGCTATTCCACCACCGATGGCGACGACGGTCGCGACGTGTTCCGCGTGACCGGCGCGCTTGGCTGGCGGCGGTCCGAGACATTCGGCGGCCTGCTGGCGACAGCGCAGGGTGCGCTCCATGGTGGCGTCTACAACACCCGGCAGGACGCCGCTTTCGATGGCACCGTGACGCGCCTGACGCCCTATGGCGCCGTCGAGTTGCGCTACCCGGTGCAATCGGTTTCGGCCAATGGCACCAGCCACCTGATCGAACCCGTGGTGCAATTGGTCTGGTCAGAAACCTATGGCGACGACGTGCCCAACGAGGACAGCTTCATCGTGGAATTCGACGAGGCGAACCTGTTTTCCCTTGATCGGCTGCCTGGCTCGGACCGGCGCGAAACCGGCGCGCGCGCGAATATCGGCCTCAGCTATTCGCGCATCGCGCCGTCGGGCTTGCAGGTCGGCATTGCGGGCGGCATCGTGCTGCGGCGCGAGGAAGAGGGGCAATTCACCGAGGGCTCGGGCCTTGACGGGTTGCAATCGGATATCCTGCTGGCGACCCATGTGCGCCTGTCCGACCGGCTGGCTCTGGTCAATCGCACGCTGTTCGATACCGCGCTCGACTTCACCTCGTCGGAGTTCTCGGTGTTCTGGTCGGGCGACCGGCACGACCTTGTCAGCACCTACACCTTTCTGGAGGCCGACCTTGGCGAATTGCGACCTCAGGATATCGCCGAATGGGCGCTGGACGCCAATTACAGCCTTGCCAGCGGCTGGCAGGCGGGCGTCAACTGGCGATACGACTTCATTGAAAACGAGGCGACCCGCACGGGCCTGACACTCGGTTATTCAAACGAGTGCGTGGATATGGAATTCTCCGTCCAACGGCGATATACCAGTTCCAGCGCGGTCGACCCAGCCACGAGTTTCGGCCTGTCGGTCTCGCTTGCAGGCTTTGGGACCGGGCGCGAAGGCCGTTCGGTGGCGCGTTCGTGCAGGGGATGAAGATGACATCCGCGCACGCGATCAGAACACCGACCGAAAACGTCGGGACAAGAGCAGAGCAGAGCAGAACATGGCGACAGGACGGAACTGGGGTTTGGGCATGAACGGGATTATCCATGGCGGACGCGCGCACCTGGGCCGCAAGGTCCGCGCGCTGTGCGGCGCGGCGCTGACGGTCCTTGGCTTCGCGGGTCCGATCGCGGCGCAGAACCCGTTCGAGGTCGCGGTGCGCATTGATGACGCCATCGTCACCAATTTCGAAATCAGCCAGCGAATGCAGTTTCTCGAGGTCCTCAATGCCCAGGGCGACCTGCGCGGACAGGCGATCGAAGCCCTTGTCAACGAACGCCTGCAAGTGGACGCAGCCCGTGGACTTGGGGTTGAAGCCTCTCCCGAAGAGATCGAGACCGGGCTGGAGGAATTCGCCGCCCGCGCCAATCTCGGTCCCGAGCAGTTCCTCCGCGAAATGGCGCAGGCGGGTGTCGCGCCGGAGACGGTGCGCGACTTCGTGGCCAATGGCATCACGTGGCGCAACGTAGTGCGCACCCGCTTCGCCGGACGCGCGGTCATCGGCGAGGACGACATCGACACTGCCCTGGAATTCAGCACCGTGCTGGGGGGCGGGATCGAGGTGTCGCTGGCCGAGATCATCATTCCACTGGTGCCCGAGAACCAGGCAAATCTGGAAACCGAACTGGCCCGCCTCGGGGCGCAGATCAATGGCGATATCACGCAATTCTCTGAAGCCGCGCGCCGCTTTTCCGCCGCGCCCACGCGCGAGGCAGGAGGCGTGACAGGTTGGCGGCCCCTCAACGAACTGCCCGAAGGGCTGCGTGACCGGTTCCTGACGATGTATGTCGGCCAAGTCACTGAGCCGATTCCGATCGGTGGCGGACAGGCCTTTGCCCTGTTCCAGTTTCGTGGGCAACGCGAAGTGGAAGCGCCCGAATTGCCGGTGACCGCCATCGACTACGTCACCATTGCGATCCCCGGCGGACGGTCGCCCGAAGCACTGGGTGAGGCAGCGCGCCTGCGAAATGCAGTGGACGAGTGCAACGATTTCAACGGGGTGATCCCCGGCGGGTTCGAGCGCGCCTCGGTTCCGCCATCGGCGCTGCCGCAAGATGTGGCACTGGCGCTGCGCAGCCTCGACGCGCTGGAAATGTCCACCACGGTAACACGCAACAACGGCTCGGTGCTGTTGGCGCTGATGCTCTGCGACCGGATAAGGGCCGAGCCCGAGATCGGGCGCGAGGCGGTGCAATCCCGGTTGTTCGGGCAACGATTGCAGGCTCTGGCCGATGGCTATCTCGAGGAGTTGCGGGCCCAAGCCAGCATCACGTATCACAACTGATCGCGCCATGGGCCCAATAGCACTCAGCGTCGGCGAGCCCTCGGGCATCGGACCCGAGATTGCAATCGGTGCCTGGGCGCGCCTGGGGGCCCGGCTACCGTTCTTCGTCATCGGCGACCCACGCCACCTTGCACCTTTCGGTGCGCCGCTGGTCGAGATCGCAACACCCGCCGAAGCGCTGATTGCTTGCGGGCGCGGCCTGCCTGTGCTGCCGCACGCCTTCGCCGCCTTGGCGGTTCCAGGCCGACCGGACCCGGCCAATGCCCGTGGCGTAATCGACGCGATCGCCCGGGGCGTCGACCTGGTGATGCGCGGCGAGGCGCTGGCCCTGACCACCGGCCCGATCCACAAGAAGGCCCTGAAGGACGGCGCGGATTTCCGCTTTCCCGGCCATACCGAATACCTGGCCCATCTGGCCGGGGTGGAGCGCGTCGTCATGATGCTCGCTTGCCGCGAATTGCGCGTGGTGCCGGTGACGATTCATATCGCGCTGGCCGCTGTGCCGGGCGTGCTTACCCCGGACCTTATCAGCGACACGATCCGGATCACCCATGCCGCCCTGCGCCGGGATTTCGGCCTGAGCGCCCCGCGCATTGCCGTTGCAGGTCTCAATCCCCATGCCGGAGAGGGCGGTGCGATGGGCGGCGAAGAAATCGCCACGATCGTCCCGGTGCTCGAGGCCCTGCGTGCTGAAGGTTATGCCCTGACCGGGCCGCATTCTGCGGACACGATGTTCCATGCCCGCGCGCGGGCAGGCTATGATGCGGCCGTGGCGATGTACCACGATCAGGCGCTGATCCCGATCAAGACAATCGATTTCGCGGGTGGCGTGAACGTGACGCTCGGGTTGCCATTCATCCGCACGTCTCCCGACCACGGCACCGCCTTCGACATTGCCGGGCGCGGCGTGGCAGACCCGACGAGCCTTGTGGCCGCGCTGGAGATGGCCCGCGACATGGCTGTTGCGCGAGCGGCTGCGTGAGCGGGTCTTTCGCCGCGTGCTCGGCCTCTGGCCTGCGCAACGCACGCGACCGGGCGCCCTCGGCTCCGCCTCGGGCGCGGGCACGTGCAAGTGCGACGGGTGCTGATGATCTCTGGGCGTTTAAGGGGGCGCTGCCCGCCGTGTTGCGGACCTTCCCCGGCGGTTGTTCGACCAAGATGAAAGCGGCCCCATGAGTGCCATCGACGATCTGCCGCCCCTGAGGGAGGTGATCGCCGCCCATGGCCTGACGGCGCGCAAGGCGTTGGGGCAGAACTTCCTGCTGGATCTGAACCTGACGGCGAAGATCGCCCGAGTGGCGGGTGATCTGGGGGGGGTGGACGTTCTGGAGGTTGGGCCGGGACCCGGTGGATTGACGCGCGGATTGCTGGCGGAGGGCGCACGCCGCGTGGTGGCGGTTGAGAAGGATCCCCGATGTCTTGGCGCATTGGCGGAGATCGCAAAGGCCTATCCGGGGCGGCTGGAGATCGTGAATGCCGACGCGCTGGAGGTGGACTGGACCGCCATGCTGCAGGCCCCGCGCAAGATCGTGGCGAACCTGCCCTACAACGTCGGCACCGAACTTCTGGTGCGCTGGTTGACGCCTGCCTCGTGGCCACCTCCGTGGGAGAGCCTGACGCTGATGTTCCAGCGTGAAGTGGCGGAGCGGATCGTGGCACGGCCCGGGGGCAAGGCCTATGGGCGTCTGGCGGTATTGGCCCAGTGGCGCTGCGAGGTCCGAATTGCCATGTCCCTGCCACCCGAGGCATTTACCCCACCGCCCAAGGTGCATTCCGCCGTGGTGCATCTGAGGGCCCTGCCCCGGCCGCGCTTCGAGGCGGACCCGGCGGTGTTGAGCCGCGTCGTGGCAATGGCATTCAACCAGCGCCGCAAGATGTTGCGGGCAGCGTTGAAAGGCCTTGTTCCGGACATCGAGGACGTATTGCGCTCCGCAGGGTTAGAGCCGACGGAGCGGGCCGAGCAAATCTCGGTCGAGGGGTTCTGCGCGTTGGCGCGTGTTGTCGCGACCGGCGAAGCGTGAAGCACATGAACGCGGGAGACAGACGGGGCCTATCTCAGGCCCCTTGATGTCCGCGCGTTATTCCGCGGCTTCCTGCGGCGGTTGGCCGTCGCTGCTGCTGCCCTCCCCGCCATCCGATGGCTCGGGTTTGCGGCGGCGGGTGCGCGGGCGTTTGGGTTTGGCGGCACTTTCGGGCGTGTCGACCAGCCCCGATTCGCTGAGGCTGCTATCCATGACCTTCTCGAACGAACTTTGCGCTTCGGCATCGGTCATGGGTTGCGATTGGGGCTGGGGCTGGGGCTGGGGCTGGTCGCCCTGTTCCGGCTGGCTGCCGCCAGCACCCCCACTGCGACGGCGGTTACGCCCGACGCTCGGCTGGCCACCACCTTGGTTGTCTTGCTGGCCGCCTTGGTTGCCTTGGCCGCCACCTTGGTTGCCCTGGCCGCCTTGGTTGCCCTGGCCGCCATCATGGTTGCCCTGCTGGCCGCCGCCCTGGCCGCCCTGCTGGCCGCCCTGCTGGCCGCCCTGCTGGCCGCCCCCTTGGCCACCCCCGCCGTGAGAGCCACCTTGGGACCCATCTTGTTGACCCTGCTGGTTCTGCTGGCCGCGCGCGTCCATGTCGCGCTGCGCTTCTCCCAGCAAGCGCAGGTAATGTTCCGCGTGCTGCTGAAAGTTCTCGGCCGCCACGCGGTCATTGCTCAACTGCGCGTCGCGCGTCAGTTGGTTGTATTTCTCGATGATCTGCTGGGGCGTGCCGCGCACCTTGCCTTCCGGACCCGAAGAATCGAAGACGCGGTTGACGATGTTTCCGCCCGAATTCGAGCGGTTGCGATTTCCCTTGGACCGCGAGCGGTTTTTCGTTGATCTCATGAGGTGTCTTGTCCAGTGATCCTGGTTGGCGGCCCACAGCATCTTCGCAGGGCCGGAATGAACTCAGCTTGCGCCTTGCCCGGACATTTCCCGGTATTGCGCTTTCTGGTAAGGAGGGTGCAAAGGGCTGCAAAAGCCTGCGTTCACACCTTGTCCCGAGTAAACATGGGCACACGGGGCTGTCCAGCGCAAACTGCGCGCGATGTCGGAAAAACACGGCAAAACGGGCAATTCTGTGCCGAAAAGCAGCCTACGGCCCGGTCAAGGGGCCGAACCGGCCACGATCCTGTCCCGTCCGGTCAGATCCGGGTGCACCGTCACCGCCGTCAAGCCCGCCGCCCGGAACAGCGCGGCAACGGCGGCACTTTGGTCGAACCCGATCTCGACCAACAGCCGCCCCCCGGGCCGCAAATGCCCGAACGCCCCGGCGCAGATCGCACGGTAGGCGTCCAACCCGTCACCCCCGGGGGTCAGGGCCGCGCGCGGCTCCCACTGCGTGATCTCGGGCGCAAGGGTGGCATAGACGGGTTGGGTCACATAGGGCGGGTTGGAAACGATCAGATCGAACTGCCCGGTCACCCCGCTGAACCAATCGGCGCGCAACAGGTCGAGCCGGTCGGCAACGCCGTGGGCGCGTGCATTCTGCGCTGCCACTTCGAGGGCGGCGTCAGAGATATCTGTCGCCACTGCCCGCAACCCCGGCCGCTCCGCCAGCAGGCTCACAATGATCGCACCGGTTCCGGTACCAAGATCGAGGGCGCGAGTGCCGGGGGCGGCAAGTGCCAGATCGACCAGCGCCTCGGTATCGGGCCTTGGGGTCAGGGTGTTCTTGGTGACGGCGAAGGACCGGCCATGGAACTCCCATTGTCCGAGGATCTGCGACAAGGGCTGCCGGGACAGGCGCGCGGCCACGGCGGTGTCCAGCCGCGCCCGTGCTTCGATGTCTGTCCAAGGCTCATTCAAACGGGACAACAGCGTGGCGGATCCGATATGCAAGACGTGGCACAACAACAGCCGCGCTTCGCGCTCGGCCTCGCCCGCAGGCAAGAACGCCTCGAGTTCTGCGCGCACGCAGCGATAGGTGTCGCGCAGATTCATCCCTCCATCTCGGCGAGTCGCGCGGCTTGATCCGCCGCCGTCAGCGCGTCCACGATCTCGTCCAGATCACCGCCCATCACGGCGTCGAGCTTGTAGAGCGTCAGGTTGATCCGGTGATCGGTCAGGCGGCCCTGCGGAAAATTGTAGGTCCGGATCCGTTCGGACCTGTCGCCGGACCCGACCTGCGCCTTTCGATCAGCCGCCATGGCATCGGACGCGCGTTGGCGTTCGGCATCGTAGAGCCGCGCACGCAGCACCTGCATCGCGATCTCGCGATTGCGATGCTGCGATTTCTCGGACGATGTCACGACGATCCCGCTTGGGATGTGCGTAATCCTTACGGCGGAATCGGTGGTGTTGACGTGCTGCCCGCCCGCTCCGGACGATCGCATGGTGTCGATGCGGATATCACCGGCCGGGATGTCGATATCGACCTCCTCTGCTTCGGGCAGGACAGCGACGGTTGCCGCGGAGGTATGGATGCGCCCGCCTGATTCCGTCTCCGGCACGCGCTGCACGCGGTGCACGCCACTCTCGTATTTCAGGCGCGCGAAGACGTTCTCGCCCTCGATCCGCGCGGTCAATTCCTTGATCCCCCCCAGATCGCTTTCCTGGAGGTCGATGATCTCCATCCGCCAGCCCCGCGCCTCGGCGTAGCGGGTATACATCCGCAGCAGATCGCCTGCGAAAAGCGCTGCCTCTTCGCCGCCAGTGCCGGGGCGGATCTCGATCATCGCGGGACGCGCATCGGCGGCATCCTTGGGCAGAAGCGCAAGCTGCAGGGTCTTCTCGGCCCTCGGGATCGCCCGCTCCAGGCGCGTCAATTCCTCTTCCGCCAAAGGTTTCATGTCCGGATCGGCCAACATGGCTTCGGCTTCAGCGCGGTCTGCAAGGAACTGCTCATAGGTCGCGATCTCGGCCACGACCGGCTTCAACTCCGCATATTCCCGGCTGATCCGCGCGATCTTGTCCGGCTCCAGCACGCCATTGAGCTGCGCTTCGAGATACTCGAACCGTTCGGTGATCTGGCGAAGGCGATCGCGGGGCAACATGGCTGCGGTGTGGCGATAGTCGGGGGTGCGGTCAAGGCCGCCGGAACCGGGGCCTATTCCCCGCGCGCCGCGGTCAACCAGCGCTGAACCCTCGCCGTATTCACGCCGAAATCACTGTAACCGTAGCGTGCGCGCGAGAAGATGTTCAGCCGCGTGCCGTCTTCATGGGGGTCCAAGCGGATCGATACCACATCCGGGAACCCCATGATCCGCGACCGGACCACGTAGGTCACGAACCCCTCGGCAGGCGAACCCGCCTGCACGACGGCGCCTTCGGCTTCTGCCACCGCCGCGATCCGGCCCGCCACAACCAACGGCACGGCGTCGATCTGCGGCGCGGTCGGGCCGACCAGCAGGACGAAATTCGACGCGGCAGGCGGTGTGACGGTTTCGGGGTCCACATGCCATTCGCCGACATCGATCGGGGCCGTGCGGATATAAACCGCGGCGACAGCGAAACAGACCACGATCGCGGCAAGGACGTAAAACACGAAGCGCATGACGCCTTGATGCGCTCTGGCGCTGGCGCGGTCAAGATTGCGGTGGCATGGTCGCTGTGGGTTCGTGCGCAATCCGCTTGCAAATCGGTCCACCACGCCGCTTGCATCCCCCCGAACCAATCCGTCAGATGGTGCCATGACCCGCAAGATCATCATCGACACCGACCCCGGCCAGGACGACGCGGTTGCCATCCTTCTGGCGCTCGCCTCGCCGGAACTGGAGGTTCTGGGCATCACCGCCGTGGCCGGAAACGTACCGCTGGCGTTGACCGCCAGGAATGCACGCATCGTGTGCGAACTTGCCGGCCGTCCCGACATCCCGGTCTTCGCCGGATGCGACCGCCCGCTGCGTCACGCGCTGGTGACCGCCGAGCATGTCCACGGAAAATCTGGCCTCGATGGGCCGATCATGCCGGATCCCGTCATGCCCCTGCAAGATGACCACGGCGTCGATTTCATCATCGAGACCCTTCGCTCGGAAACGCCCGGCACGGTTGCGCTCTGCGCCCTCGGGCCGCTGACCAACATCGCCACGGCCTTCGAGAAGGCCCCCGACGTGATCGGGCGCGTGCAGGAAATCGTCCTGATGGGCGGGGCCTATTTCCAGGTCGGGAACATCACCCCTGCCGCCGAGTTCAACATTTACGTCGACCCGGAAGCCGCTGAAATCGTTTTCAGATCCGGTCGTCCGATTACTGTCATGCCGCTGGACGTCACCCACAAGGCGCTGACGACCGCGCCGCGCGTTCAGGCGTTCCGCGACCTTGGGACCGAACCCGGAACCATGGTCGCGGAATGGACCGATTTCTTCGAGAGGTTCGACAAGGAGAAATACGGCTCCGCTGGTGCCCCGCTGCATGATCCCTGCGTCATCGCCCATCTGATTCGCCCCGAACTCTTCAAGGGCCGCCACGTCAACGTGGAGATCGAGACGCACTCCGACCTGACCAGGGGCATGACCGTCGCGGATTGGTGGGGCGTGACGAACAGGACGAAAAACGCATTGTTCATGGGAGATCTGGACGCAGACGGCTTCTTTGCGCTTCTCGTTGAACGGATCGGACGCTTGTGAGGCACCGGATTCTCGCCGTCTGCCTCCTGCTTGGGCCGACGGCCGGCCACGCAGACGGTCCCGCCCTCGCCCATGTCACGCTCGATGGCCAAACGCTTACTCTCACGGCACAGAACGCGCCGTTCCAACCGCCGATGATCCGCCCCGAGGGTCGCGCCCTGCATCTCACCTTCGCCGATCTGCACCTTGGATTCCCACTTCCACCGACGCTCGCGCTCAGCCTTCTGCAAGGCCCGGAAACCTGGAGCGTTACCGCGCTTCGGTTCGATACGGCCGACGCGACCTACTTGAGCAACTTCGCGCAGATCATTGAAATAAATGATCTTTACCCCGACGACCTCAGCCTGACCCTGACCGCCGAGGTCTTGGCCCCGGCGCCTCCCCTCGGCACGTCTCTTGTGCGGATCGTTGTGGAGATCAGGCTCCGGTCGCCCTGATCCGGTTGGCAGATCGATCCAAAGCCCCTACATCGGACACAACAAGGAAAGACCGCTGTCCAATGTCCGCTTTCCCCTTCGACAACAGCTATGCCCGTCTGCCGGACCGCTTCTTCACCCGGCTGAACCCGATTCCGGTGTCCGAGCCTGCGCTGATCGCATTGAACAAGCCGCTGGCGCAGCGCTTGGGTCTGACCCTGCCCGACGACGCAGCATCGCTCGCCAGGCTCTTTTCCGGCAATGAAGTCCCCGATGGCGCGGCCCCGCTGGCGCAGGTCTATGCAGGTCACCAGTTCGGCGGCTGGTCACCACAATTGGGCGACGGACGGGCCGTCCTTCTGGGCGAAGTCACCGCGCCGGACGGCGCTCGCTTCGACATCCAATTGAAGGGCGCGGGCCAGACCCCCTATTCGCGCATGGGCGATGGTCGGGCCTGGCTTGGGCCGGTCCTTAGGGAATACGTTGTCTCGGAAGCCATGGCCGCACTCGGCATCCCCACGACGCGCGCGCTTGCCGCCGTCACCACCGGCGACGTCGTTCTGCGCGATGAACGCCGCCCCGGCGCGGTCTTTACCCGCGTCGCCGCGTCCCATATCCGCGTCGGCACCTTCCAGTATTTCGCCGCACGGAATGATCGGGATGGCCTTGAGAGGTTAGCGAACTACACGATCGAACGCCATTATCCGACGGTGCAGGGTCCATCCGGTCTGCTCGCCGCGGCCATCAGGGCGCACGCGCGCTTGATCTCCCGGTGGATGGGCGTTGGCTTC